>JABIBU010000027.1 GCA_018652595.1 Candidatus Magasanikiibacteriota bacterium
CCATCTTAAGAATTCATAGGCAACTGGGGCTGCTGTTTTACTACCGCCCTCACCTTCTTCTATTAGAATAGTTACTACCACCTGAGGATTGTCATATGGTGCAAATGAGGTGAACCAGGCATGGTCGTCTTTTACACTGCTCCACTGTGCTGTTCCGGTCTTGCCACCGGAGGAAAAAGGTAGTAGTGATAGGCGACGGCAAGAACCATAGTCTACGCAGTCTTTCATTCCTAGTTTTACTGTATTTAGATGTGTTGGGTGTATAAAGTCCTTATTTATAATTTCAGACTCTACACTCTCTTCTTCTCCTGTCAGGGCATCTAATTTGGTTTTTACCAAGTGTGGCTTGTATAGGGTTGATTTGTTTGCTATTACACTGGTCAGAGATGCAATTTGCAAGGGAGTTACTAATAAATCACCCTGTCCAATGGATAAATTATAGGTGTCACCTATGTACCAGCGTTCATTTTTTGTTTCTTCCTTCCAATCTTTGGAGGGTATAAAACCGGTCTTTTCACCTGGTATATCTATACCAAGTTTTTGGGCAAAACCAAATTTTCTTAGATAGTCAGCAATTTTATTTACCCCGAGACCAACAAAGTCATCGTAACCCCCACCAATGTAGTAATAGAAAGTATTAACAGATTGTGCTAGAGATTTTCTTACATTTGTAGTCCCGTGTCCACCAGCTTGCCAGTCTGGAAAAAACCATGAGCTAACCCAGAGCCCCCCATTACTAAGAAATGATGTGGCAGAATTAATTATTCCTTCTTGGAGTGCAGCAGAAGCCATGGCCATCTTTACTGTAGAACCAGAAGGGTAGTTACCAGAAATAGAACGGTTGAATAGTGGATTATTTTCGTTTTCCAAATACATGGAGTAAGCAGATTGATTAATTCCACCAGAAAAATCATTATTATCAAAGGATGGTAAACTAACCATGGCTAAGATTTCTCCATTTTGAGGATCTAATACAATACCAGCTCCGCGTTTTTTACCAGCGGCCTCTAGGTTTGACAGCAGAATCTCTTCCAGTTTTTTTTGCATCTCTTGGTCAATAGTGAGGTAGAGATGTTTTCCAGGTATTGGCACTTCTTCTGCTAATACATTTTGTTCTTTTCCAAAGGCGTTTACTTCAATACGACGACGCCCATAGGTTCCGCGTAGATCTGTTTCATAGCTTTTTTCTACTCCAGTTTTTCCAACAGAGTCCGAGGGTAAATAACCTTTAATATATAATTCATCAAGTTCATTTTGGCTCAATTTGCCGATGTATCCTAATATGTGAGATAGAGAAAAAGGAGTGGATGTAGAATCAGTATTCTCCCGTCTATTGTAATTGGTGTATAGTCTTTTGCTACTTCTTTGGATTCTAATACCGGGCAAATCAGATGAATCTATCAATATCTTTAGGGCTGTATCATAGTAAACATCCTCCAAAATTATAATAGACTCAAAACTATAGGAACCATACTCTTCCAAGGTTTTTCTAATGCTATCTTCTGTTTGATTCGTGATGGCAGCTAATTTCTTTATTATCAACTCTCTACCAGCTTGATTTTTGGGTAAGTCTTGTGGTACTAGGGTAACTGAAAAGTTTGGAATATTTTTTGTTATTTGAATTCCATTTCTATCGAAAATTAATCCTCTCTCTGCTGGAATAGGAATAATACGCTGTCTATTGTTTTCTGCTAGATTTCTGTAATGATCGCCTCTGAATATCTGCAAAAAAAATATATTAGCAATTAAAAATATAAAAATAACTAGTAAAAAAATAAAAGACAATATTGTCTTTTTGCCATAAAAACTACTACCTACATAGGAGTTACTTTTTGGATTTGCCACTTGCTTTCCAGTCTTATTCTCAAAAACAACAGAATCCTCTACCCATACTTTATTATATTTTCCATTCAGATTTTTGTAAGACAAATTATCAAAATCAGAGGCAAAAATGTTTGGTTTTTTATTCTTTATCTTCTTCATACTTTGAATAATCCATGTTCAATTGGAGATGCTTTGAATGATCTAAAAAATCTTGATAAAATAAAATAAATAAGTCCGGTAATTAAGCAAGTAAAGAGTATCTCCCAGCCAAAAGTTATAAAAGTCGTTTTTTTTAATATTAAGTTTGTTAGGCCGAGCAATTGAAGTAGTGTAAAAACAAGTACATATATTAAGCGATATGAGAGAAGCGCTAACACTGACAAAGACATGGCACTATACCAAGATCTATTTGTAAAAATATTCTTATAAAGCCAGAAGATTACCAATATGCTGATGGTTCCCGAAAATAAGATCAACCCAAAAGGGGTGGACGAATAAAGTTCTAAAAAAAAGTGAATGAAGAAGCTAATCCAAACTACCAACCCTGAGTCACGAGCCATCATGGTAATGATTAGAATAAGGAAAATTATATTTATATTTGAAAAAGGATGTGGCAACAAGTAAGATGCACCAAGACTAAGAGCAATTAGGAATATTAAGCTAAAAAAAATAAGCAAAATTTTTCCCAGGAATTCCATACTAGTTAGAATTATTTTTGTTTATTATAATTGATGCCAGAGTTATTTTTTCCAAATTTACAAACGGGTTGATAACAGCTTTTTGAAATGGTTGGTAGGCTTCTTTTTCTATAGCCTCTATTTTTCCTATCAAAAGACCGCGAGGAATACCCTCCTCTAATCCAGATGTTACGACGGTATCCCCTACCTCTACGATTTCATTTTGGGGTATAAAGTTCATATGAACGCTGATACCATAACCCCCCTCAATTAAACCAATGCTTTTTTCTTGGTTTGTTATTGTGGCAGCCACCTTGCTTTGGCTATCATTTATTAGGCGGACTATAGAAAAATAATTATCTACACTGGTTATTTTACCAATCAGTACACCCTCTCGGGTGATGACAATGTCACCTATTTTAATTTTGTCCTTTTCTCCTCTGTCAACAATTAGGGTGCTACCAGTAGGTTCAGTATTTTTTCCAATTACATTAACGCCGACAGATGAATATTCGTTTACCTCTATAAAATTTAGTTGTTTTTTCAATTCTTTGTTTTCATCTTGTAGTAGTTGCAATTCGGCCAAATCAGTTTTGTTTTTTAATAATTCAGTCTTAAGGTCCTTATAAGCTTGTATTAATCTCTCACTGTCAGAAAAGAGCTCTGTTTCTTCGTCGTCTATAGAAATACTAACAGAATACATTAGCTCGGATCCGGGTTTTACCAGGCTGTGTAAAAAGTTTTCTACTGGCGAGAGCCATCCAGCAAAGTGAAAAACAATCGTTAAAATTATAACGATTGTAATACTGATAAATGTTTTTATTTTTTTGCCCATAGAGCAATCTCTTATCTACTGTTTCGAGCAGATGGCATGGTTACCTCTTTTAGTAGTTCAGGCTCTTCTAAGAGTATCCCAGTACCACGAACAACGGCTGTAAGAGGGTCATCTGCAATTCTAACGGGTATTTCAGTCTCTCGAGCAATGGCCTTGTCAATACCTTTTAGGAGTGCGCCACCGCCAGTAATAAGAAGACCTCTTTCATGAATGTCAGCTGTTAATTCTGGGGGTGTTACTTCTAGAGTCATTTTGATATGATTGATAATTGCTTCGACTGAGCGACGTAGCGCTTCTCGTATTTGGTCACTACTGACCATAATTTCTTTTGGTAGGCCGGTCATTACATCACGACCGCGCATTGGGAATTCTTCTTTTTCTCCCATATCAATTGCGGAACCAATTTTGGTTTTTATTTGTTCAGCATGACTTTCACCAACATACAAATTGAAAACTTCTTTTGCGTACTGTATAATATTTCTGTTCATTTCATCACCCGCAACATGTGTAGACTTCCAAGTTACTACGCCGTTTAGGGCAATCACTGCTACCTCTGTATTTCCACCACCTATATCTACTATCAAATTGCCGATTGGATCTTGTATAGGCATTCTAGAGCCAATAGCAGCTGCCATAGGCTCTTGTATTACAAATACTTCTCTAGCGCCAGCTGAGAGTGTGGCATCTTCAATAGCTTTTACTTCCACTTCAGTCACTTCTAGAGGCGCACATATAATAACTTTTGGTCGAGACATTAAAGAAAAACCACTTTCATGTACTTTATCAATAAAATATTTTAGCATTTTTTCTGTCACTTCATAATCAGAAATAACCCCGTTCGTTAGAGGACGGGTAACATCAATGTGTGCTGGAGTTTTCCCAAGCATGTTCTTGGCTTCATGTCCAACTGCTAAGATTTGTTCAGTTTTAGTATTAACAGCAACTACAGACGGTTCATTAATAACAATCCCCTTATCTTTTACATAGACAAGAGTATTGGCAGTACCAAGATCAATTCCGAGGTCTTGCGAGAATTTTGAGTATAGACGTTTTAGCATAATCCACTAATCTTATTTTTTGGTTGTTTTTAAAGCTACGTATTTCGATAATATTCTGATACTATCAGCTTCTCCAAATGTTGGCATTTCCTTTAAAGCAGAAGGCGAAACAAAAACTCCGGGATCTTTTAATATTCTTTTAATTTCTGATTCTATTTCTTCCATCTTTTCTGGTGTTTGGTCTCTATAAAAAACTGGATCAATGCCTCCTATTGACATAATTATATCGAAAGTATTATCGGCAAAAGGTACTTGAGCTGCATCAGCTATTATTTTATTTTCAGTTTTTTCAGGATTAAGATTTTGATAATCAATACCACAAGCCTGATATCCTTCTTCTAATAAAAAATCCACAGCCAACCCCTTACCAGTACCAATATCCAAGATTTTAGCTTTTTTATTTCTAATTTTTTCTCTTAGTTCTTCGGGGATTGCTTCGTTTTTTAATATTTCTCTTAATATAAAACTCTCGACATATTTTTTTGCTTCTGCATCGCTTTCATCAGCTATAGGCATGTATTCGCCTTTTTTTCTTATCATATTTATAACTTAACCAATTCACTTTCCTCTTGATCCCTCTTCTTCACCTCTACACTACCCTGTTCTAGAGTTTTTGGACTAATTACATAGCGAACGGGAATACCAATTAGATCGCTGTCTGCAAATTTGGCGCCAGCAGAGGTATTGCGGTCATCATACAGCACATCTTTGCCCTCGCTTGTTAATTTTGTATAAAGTTCATCAGCTTTTTTTACATCAGATTCTTCTTTGCAGAGTGAAACAAGATGAATATCAAATGGAGCAACTTCTTCTGGCCAGATTAGACCATTTTCATCATTGTGAACCTCGGCAATGGTGCCCATTACACGTCCGGGTCCTATTCCGTAGCTACCCATGATTACAGTCTGTTGCTTACTATCTTTGTCATTATAGTTCAATCCAAGTGGTTCAGAATATTTGGTCCCCAAGGTAAATATATTACCAACTTCGACTGCTTTTACTTCTTCCAAATTATCTTTATTTAATTCTAAACTTGCCAAAATTTCATCAGTATAGACTTCTTTATTTACGGCAATCTTTTTTTCTCTATCAAGATAAATAATATCTTCACCCGATTCAGTTAGGGTTTGAAATTCATGGGAATATTTGCTAAATACCCCACCTGAAGCAAAAGTAATAAAGGTTTTGTCACCCAGTCCACAGCGTTCAAATATTTTTAAATAAGCTGGTTTGGTGCTTTCATAAAAATTATCATGCTCTTCTTGTGTGCGTGAGAATGAGTACAAATCTTTCATCAAGAATTCACGACAACGCATTATACCACTCTTTGATCTAAGTTCATTACGGAATTTTGTCTGAATCTGATAAGGATAACAAGGTAAATCTTTGTAAGAATTGATATGGTTCTTCATCAAATTTGCTAATGGTTCTTCGTGAGTAAAAGCAAGGCCTAGCTCAGTATCATTTTTTAGTCTGGTTTTGAACCAATTATCCACTATTTCGTCACTCCAGCGATCAGTTCTTTTCCAGAGTTCTGGATTTTGCAGTGAGGTTAAGAATATCTCCTGTCCGCCAATTATATTCATTTCTTCACGAATAATATTATTGATTTTATTCAAAACGCGCAAACCTAGAGGTAGATAAGAGTAAGCACCGGCAAGTTCTTTGTGGATAAAGCCAGCCTTAATTAGAAGCTGAGCATTTGTACTTACTTCATCTTTTGGGGTTTGCTTAGATGTTTTTGTGAATAGTTGTGATTGTCTCATAAGGTTTATAATATATTATTTATAGATACACGGATTAAACTGATCCAACAGATAATAACGAATTTTAAATATATGTAAATCCGTTAAAATTCGTTTAATTCGTCAGATCTGTGTATCTATAAGCATAGCGTCATTATTCTTTCTTTGTTGTAAACCCAGCACCAAAGTATTGTTAATTATTGGTATGAGTCGCTATTAAAATTATTTTATTTTTTCTAATCCTACTACTCCTTTTCTTGGTGCTGGGTAAAACTAAAGGCTAAGATAAAAGCCAAAGCAAGTAGAAATATTCCAGTATTCCACCATGTTAGGTATGCTCTGCCTTGTAAAAACAATAGCATAATCAGCGCGACAGAAATAAAAAAAGAATCACTAAAGCTTCTCTTCACATACCTAAACATTGGTAGGGCTTCGCGAGAAAAGAGCTGGCGAATAAAAAATGCCAGAACAGAAATAGTACCAAGTAGAGCAAAGAACAGGCTAATATAAAAAAATACAAAGCCAATGCCGGTATCTTGAAATGGGTCAATATTAACAATAACAATACCCCATGCTGTCCAGCATAAGATTGATCCAAAAATCATGATTGTTATGTATTGTTTTAGTGTCATGCTATACAGAAAACAGTTATCAAATAACAGATAACATTCTTTTTTACTTAAAAAATAGCTCTATTAAGCTACTTCATATTTTACTTGATTTTGACAATAATGGCAAGTGGTGCCCATTATCCTGCTAGCAGGCAGGTATGATTGATAATAGCTATCTGATTAGAGTAAATACCTAATTCTGTCGACTTCATCTTGGTCCAACATTTTATTAATTTCCACCACAATCTCTTCTTGGGCCTCACGTAGCTCTCGGGCAATCTCAGAATTGGCGCAGGTTACAGTAAGTGTTCTATTTTTCAAAAAAAGTGGATCAATCTTTTTTGAGGTCTCTCCCAAGACTGCTTCCAAGGATTTTTTGGCACACTCAAGCAGGTGCGCATCACCTTCTTTTTTGGGATCTTGTTGTGTTAGTGGTGAGAATACCATAAATCAAATATAGTCTATATTTCGTACAAGTATATATTATCATCTTTTTGCAAATATTGCCAATCTGGAAAAGCAAAAGCATGGGAAATTATCCTACTACCAGGTTTCATCTCTTTTTTTATTTTCTTGGCCAGTTTTTCCATTCGGTGTGGTATGAAATAAATAAAGACCAGATCAAAGTCTGATAAATCAGTTTTCCACAGGCTTTCGTTTTTGAATTTTATATTTTTTCTGCCTCTAGCTTTAATCTTACTAATCCAGTACAGAGATGGATTGATTTCTACTCCTATACTTTTTGCACAGTATTTTGCAGCTTCAATTGTTATTCTTCCTTCGCCCGAACCAAGATCTACCACTTTGTCAGTTGGTTTTAGATTTGCCATTTTTATCATTTTTTTAAGCCTGGCTTTTTTGGTTGGGACGAATGGCGCTCCTGAGATAATCGCGTATAGTGAATACACGGAATATAAAAAAACTACTGCAATGAATATTGCAAAAATTGTTAGGAGTAACACTGTTGTAAGTGTCATAAGTTTTACAGTTTTCTAAATTCACAAATTTCCTTATACTCACAATATTTACAAATAAATGGACCTGGAGTTGGTTTGAATTCGCCTTCACTAATCTTATTCATAGTATCTAATAATTTTTCTTGAAGTTTTTCAATGTCCTTGTCCTTGCCAATAAAAGATTGTCGTAGATCATCATTTACATAATAAAAAGTCAGCTGACTCACTTCGCCAATATTCTTGTATTCAGGTAGACTCTGAGCAGCTATCTGGTAGATCAAGAGTTGTTGTTTGTCGTCAGCTGATAATTTTTCCTTGCCTTTGCCAGTTTTATAATCAATAATTTCCAAACTTCCGTCTTCAAGCTGATCTATTCTATCAATCCGACCATTTATCAAATACTCACCAACTTTAATTTTGAAAAATCCTTCCAAACTAACTGGCACTGTCCAATTTCCTTCTTGAGAAGTATAAAATATCTTCAAAATTTCCTTTCCTTTTTCAAAATACTGCTTGCGTTGTTTTTTGCTATTATACCAGTCTGCAATCCATTTTTCTTCATACATTTCTAGTAATTCTTCTATTTTTGGTACTTTGACACCACCTGATATGTCATGTCCTTTTTCTGCGGGCAAGCCAAACAATGAATCTTGCTTTACATTATTTAATTCTTGAACTCTTTCATAAAATTTTTGCAATGTGTTATGAATTGTATTGCCAAAACTAAAGCTAGGACTACCTTTCATTGGAATTTTCAAGACATGAGATAATTTATATTGATATGGACAGCGATTGTAAGCATTTATTTGTGAGAAAGAAAATTTCTTTGGTGGTTCGTAGACTAGTTCGGCCTTGTCTTTTTTCTCACTAGTTTTTTTATTTAGAATTATTTTTTTGCTTGTTTTTTCTTTATTATCAATTGTTGTGCCTAGTTCTAGTTCGACTAAAAACCTACTTAGCTTTTTCTTTCTCATCCCACCATAATCTTCAGCGCTGGTTAAGAATAATTTTTGCTTAGCGCGAGTGCAGGCGACGTAAAAAAGTCGTCTTTCTTCTTGGTAGTGAAAGTCTCCTTCTGGTAAATTTTCTTTAATTAATTCACTTGGAATTTCTATGCCACTACTTTTTTTTCTGGTTGGTAGTCTTTCTTCTACGCAATTTACCACAAAAACATATTTGTATTCTAGGCCTTTTGCGCTATGAACCGTAATAATATTTACCGAGTCTGGCGTGTCTTCTATCTGTACCATTTTACCATTGTCACCCGACTCAATGATTTGATTGTAATGATCCACAAAGCCAGCAACATGAGCGCCAGGGATTGCTTGCTCATATTTTTCGATTAGATTAAAAAATTGTTTTACATGATAAATTTGTCTGATTACCTCTCTATTACCAACCGTTTCTTCGTGAGCAAGATACTTCAAATACCCGCTGTCTTCCAAAAAATTGTATAACACTGCAGTTGGTTTTTCAAATCTAGCTCGTTTCATTCCATCGTGAACAAGGTCAATTAATTTTTGACAAATTTCAATTCCAACAGGTGAAATAAAAAATTCTCGGGCGCGTTTACAAGCTTCGTAATATGGGATTGATTTCTTTTTGGATCCACTAGTCAGCTTTTGTAAGTCATCCTCTTTAAAATTTAAAAATGGCATCCTGAGCAATCTATAAATCGCTTTATCATTATGAATATTCTCTACAATATTTAAAAAGTTTACCGAATCAAGTACTACAGGCTGGCGATACAGTCCAGATGAGGCAAGATACTCATACGGGATATTATAGGCCTCAAAAGCGTTTAAAAACGGCTCTACGTGACTGTTGGCACGAACTAGTAAGGCAAAATCATCCAATGTGGCATCTTTGTCTTGCTCTTTTATTTCTGATATCTTTTTTACTACACCCTGCACTTCGTCATCTAAGCTTTCAAAATGTAAATGTTCGACTCCCCCGTCCTTTATACCACCTTTTGCTTTTAGTTTTTTATCTATTTTTAATTTTTTTTCTAGACGATCCGGATTATTGTGCTGTATAGATTTGTAAGCAAAATCAAGCACTTCTTTTGCAGATCTATAATTTTCTGTTAGTACAATTTCATCTGCATTTTTAAAATCTTCTTTAAAACGCATGATAATGGAGACATTACTTCCTCGAAAAGAATATATACTTTGATCATCGTCTCCGACTGCCGTAAGAGAAGTTTCTTTTCCTGTTAGAAGCTTCACTAGTTCATACTGTGCCCAATTAACATCTTGAAACTCATCTACCAAAATATATTTGAAACGTTCTTGTAATTTTTGCAAAATATTTGGTCGTTCACGCAGAAGTTTTACAGTATAAAAAATAAGACCACCAAAATCCATTGCATTGCTGTCCAGTAATATTTGTTCGTATTTGTGATATGCATCAGCTACCTCTATTAGTCTGTTTTTTTCTTGAATCTCAGCTTCGTCTTTGTCCAGAATTATACCTTCAACGTGGTCCAAATATTCTTGAGTTGAAATAAGTTCATCTTTACACTTTGAAAAATGATCAAGTAGGGTGTGTATTTGCCCAGTCGGATTTCCCATTGGACGATAATAATCTAGATTGAAATCATAAATACTTTCCTTCATCATGAGCCAAGCATCGGTTTGGGATAATAATTTGAAATTTTTTGGTAAACCAATTTCTACTCCATATTCTTCGAGTAATCTCTGGCAAAATGCATGAAAAGTTGAGATTTGTAAATCCACGTAACCTGTTTCAAGCATCTCATCCACGCGTTCCTCCATCTCCCCTGCTGCCTTGTCTGTAAAAGTCAAAGCCAAAATTTCCTCAGGTTTGGCGAAGTTTTTTTCTATTAAATAACTAATCTTCTTAGTAATAACAGTAGTTTTACCAGTTCCAGCACCAGCAACTATAAGAAGTGGACCTTTTGTGTGTTCTATGGCTTGTTTTTGAGCTGGGTTGAGTTTGTATTTTGGCATAGTTTTTATTATTTCTACAACTATTCTACCATTATTTAACAAAATTGACAAAAGTACTAAAAAATCCACCTAAATAGACGGATTTTTTGTTTTATATGCTTTCTAGGAGAAATTCATTTACTTCAAACTAATAAGTATTGCTCCTCCGGCCATTAATATTGCACCACTTACACTTTTCCAGGTGAATCCTTCTGCTAGGAATATTCCAGCTAGAATTACTACGAATACGATACTCAGACGATCAATTGCTACAACTTTACTAGCGTCACCATGTTTTAGTGCTATGAAGTAAAACAACCAAGATAAAGCGCCGGCAATACCTGATAAAGTTATCAAAATCCAGTCTTTTGTTTGAATATTATTAAACTGAAAACCATCAAACTTTCTCATGCTAAGACTTACTAGTACCAAAAACACTGCCATAATAATACCACGAATAGTAGTAGCAAGAGTTGAGTCAATAGTCTTGAGTCCCAGCTTACCAAAGATAGCAACCAAAGCAGCAAAGATCGACGCTAAAAATGCATAAAATAACCACATATACGTTTGTAGTTTAATGATTTATTAGTTTTTTATTCTGGAATTACTCGCAAGGCATCATTAAATCTATTTATATAATTAAATAATCCAATCACTGATGTTAACTCCACTATTTGCTGGTCATTGTAATGATTTTTGAGCTTGTTAAATAAATCATCACTTATTTTGTAGGCTTCGCGTGTTACAGCTTCGCCATATTCCAAAACAATTTGTTCCGCTTTTGGTAAATCTTCAAACTTATGATTTTTTATCCGTTCCACTATTTCATCATCCAAGCCACAAGCATGTAGCTTATTATGTGCTACGCTGGTACAGTACTCACATTCATTAACACGAGACACATGAAAAGCCATTTTCCATTTTACTTCAGCTGAAACCGAGCCTTCACACATTGTCTTTCTAAGCAAATTCGAAAAACTTAGTAAAATATCAGGGCAATGTGCCATAACTCTAGCCCACTCTGGAACTTTCCCCATCTTATCGGTCCAAGAGTCAAAAAGCTTATCTACATTATCTGGTGTATCGATTTTTTCAAGTATTTTTACTCGAGTAATTTTGTTGTCTTGCATATTATTTTTTATTTTCCTTCCCAATGCTCTTCTGCTTCTTCTTCCATCTTATCAAGTCTATGATAATAATCGGAAAATTCATTCAAATGAGCTAAAGCGATTTTTCCAGTCAAAAGTGGGTCATCATTAGTTACATTTGTAATCGGATCTTCTGTGCCATGTTCTAGTTCTATATCCATACCATGACGAAATTGTTCTAGATCAAACCCTTTGGCTTCGAAATCAATATTTAATTGATTTGCAACCTCCTGGGCTTGTTCTGAGGTAAACACTGTTTTTCCTGACATAAAAAATTACTTAAGGATTAAAGTAAAAATCCCCACAAAGGGGGCTTTTACTTAGATTTTATTCTTCTTTGTCGTCTATTTCCTCCTCTGGTAAGTCGCCATCATCATCAGCTGTGCCATAACAAGCACAACAATGACCGCAGCGGCCACAACGAGTGCAGACTTCGTCTTCTAGAAGTACCGCTTCGCATTCTGAACAATAAATCATTTCTGTTTCCATATTAATAGATTACTAGCAAGTTTGGCAGTCACACCCACTGCATCCTTCTGTTTTTTCTTCTTTACAGTCACAGCATGCTTTACAGCATGTGCCGCCATCACAGCATTTGTTTTCGTCGTTTATCTCGACTTCGCATTTTGTACAATTCATAGAAATTGTTTATTAGTTCCAGCCACAGACTGCCTGCCCGCCAAATGGTCGGGGTCAGCCTTGGGCTGAAAGAATGATAAATATATTATACATTAGTAAAATTTAATATTCAAGTAATACCACTTCCTCACTATCTTTTATATCAGCTAATATTGATTTTACTTCTAAGCCAGGGAATTTTGCATTTATTACTTCTTTAGCTTTGTTCATGTCGCTATTATACTTTTGTTTTTCAGTTTCCAAATTTTCAAAAGCACTATGACCACCATATGCACCACAATCTGTGTGATGTACTAGATATAGAGTTTTTATACCATGTAATTTTACTGAGAGTTCTATTTGATTTAAGATGAATTTGGCATCAGCAGAATCAACATCTTCGACAATAGCTTTGCTAATTCCGGCAACTGATATAACATCACAGTCATCCATAATTCCCTTTTCTTCCATCCATTTGTCTATGGCAGAAGTTAGGCGGAAGTCAATACATTTAATAAGTGCGCTTGAGCATTGGTGGGACATATAATTAGTAGAAGGTTAAAAGTAGAAAGTATAAAGATATTTTATATGAAAAATATATTTTTGTCCAACAAAAAACTACCTGCCATCAGATAGTCTTTTGTAGTTGGGGCGAGAATTATGGTGCTCGCCCGTTTCACCTTTGTTCTCGGTTGCGAGGCAAGGACTACCTGTCCATGCCGGCGAGCAAGGCCTCGGCGCCGTTGGTCGTGTCGGTCCCCATCAGCCATGCCAATGACTTGTCGGGATCCTGACTTGATTCGACCGTGTTGGCGATGGCGTTGAGTTCTGCTTCTCCCTCTGTTGCACTCACTCCCGGCTGCAGGAGAGATCCCACCGGTAACGCCCCCTTCCTCTCCAGACGCTCCAGTCCGCCCATCTCACGATCCTGTGGCATGATACCCTCCTTGGTGTTTGGATCATCAGTTTATATGTATATATTATCATATATATAAAAAAATACAACCTTTTGTGAGGTTGTATTTTATTCCATGTATATTATATCGTGTTAGATCGCTTCTCCCAATGGTTTAGGCTTCACACCAGTATCTTTCATAACAGCTTTTTCAAACATAATTGCACCAACTACAGTGACGAGAATTACAGCTAGAAGTGCGGCAGCGGCCATGGTTTCATCAAGTACATTATTGGAAATAGCAACTGCTACAAAGACTAATCCAACCTCACCACGAATAGCCATAGCAAGACCAACTTGATGACCTTCATGCCTGTCTTTGAATAAGTATTTTACAAGGTATTTACCAATTAAACCAAGAATAGTAAATACTATTGCCCAGGCCCAGGCTTTTGGATTCATAATAGCTTCACGAGAAAGCATAGTACCAATGCTGACTAAAAATCCACCAACAAAGATGTGGATATACCCTTCAATCTTTTCCCATGTCTCGTGTTTAATTTCATTATCAACTTTTGATAGTACTACACCAATGCCAAATGCACCAAGAACAGGTTCCAGACCAACAACAGCGGCTAGAGTACCACCCAGCATAAGAGATCCAAAGAAGAATCTAGTATAAGGTCCGGTAGTATTGGAATAATGTTTGTCTAAATATTTTACAACTTTGTCCGCAATACCTGCGCTCCACATGGCGTAAGCACCACCAAAGAAAGCAATAACAGAAACACCAAGCCAGACAAGGCTCATAACATCAAGACCACCAGCTTCACCATGAGCACCTACGGCTCCAGCAGCGGATAATTTTGCAAGAACTGTCAAAACCAAAACACCTAAAATATCATCAATCACAGCAGCACCCACAATACGGTTTCCCATGTTGGTCTCAAGTTTGCCAGCTGCTTTCAAAGCCTCTACTGACAGACCAACTGATGTGGCAGTGAATATACCACCCAAGAAAATTGATGGTAACCACTCCAAACCAATAACATAGTGACCAAGTGCAGCAAATGATACTAAAGGAATAAGAACACCACCAAGAGCTACAGCAGTGGCAATACCAATATTTTTCTTCAAAAGTTCTAGGTCAAAATGAAGACCAGCTTCAAACAAGATGAAAAGTACACCAGCAAGGCGAGCAATTTCTACACCACTTGCGTATGGATCAATAACTCCGATCAAAGCTGGACCAGCGATAATACCCATGACAATTTTTCCTGCCATTGGAGCAATACCAAACACTCTTGCTAAGCGTCCACCAAAAGAAGCAAACACAGCCAAGAAAGCAATGTCTAATAAAATAGGCATGATCGTGTTAATTTCGTGATGATGGCTATGAAGTAATGCTCCGCGCAAATAGTGCAAAGCAGTTGCAGCCACAACTGTTTCTACTGCAACGAGTAGAATTGTCTTAAGTTTCTGTCCCATATGTATATGTGGATTATGAATTAATAGCTATGAGTTAAGAATTGAATAGCCAATATTATACTCTCGTTTTAGGGAAAAAACAAGGGTTTTTGTGGATAACATCCACTAATTCTAACACGAATCTACACGAATTTTAAAGTTGTCGATTAGTGTTAAGATTGGTGGTTTATAACAAAAAACTCACCAATCTCCTTGTTTATCTGCTAATTTACTTAGCAAGTAAACAAGTGCGGTGAGTTTTTTGTCCCTCGTTCGCAAGTGCCCTGTCTGTATTGAGGAAAAATTATGTCATCCATACTTGACATTGCTCACGATATCACTACAACAGGGGCCTGTGGGTCCGAATCTTACTCCGTCTATGTTTTGAGAACAATGACCCCATCTTTCACAGGGGTTAGAGAAATCCTGTGGATCGAAGTTTCGATTCTGGTTAGTCTCACCCAAAAACCACCACTTCAGAAATGTTCTGAAATCAAAACATTTCATGAGCTCTGGATATTTACCAGCGTACCAGTTATACCTTCGTTGGTTTTCAGTCATCTTCGCTCTCCTTTTTGGATTGTTCTTTCAATCTAGCGAGTTCTTCAATTCTTTCTGCTCTCTTTTTCGGAGACATTTTTCCAGAACCGTCACAGGTATAACATTTTGTATACTCGGCCATTCTCCAGCCGCCTGTTTCATCAGTCCTCTGTCGTCCTTCTGAGGTCATCACGATGCGCTCACCATGACAAACCATGCAGATATCACAAATTTGAATTTGTGAGCACTTTGAACATAATATTCCACGATAACACTCCATTGAAAACTCCCTTAGTTTACGACTTCAATAATGAAGTCAAATCGTGTTTGTAACTACTAGACTCAACCTAAGCATATCATAAAAGCTCCCATCTGTCAATGAGAGCTTTTTAAATGGCTTACTTAATTTTATTTTACATTCTTATATTTCTTCCCCACTTTAATCCTATTCATCTCCCTATCAATTACAGCTTGTAATTTTGCGAAATCAATATTTTCTTCTGTCTTGGCTTTTTCTAATTCCTTTTCAGCACGTTTTCTAGCTTCCTCAGCTCGTTCTAGATCAATCTCTTCTGCTCTCTCAGCATTGTCAGCTAAAATTACAATTTCATTATTATCGCGCACTTCCAAAAAACCACCAGCGACGGCTAGGACATGTTCACCATCTTTGTCCGTAATCTTGATCTCACCAGCTTGTAATACAGAAACTAGTGGTATGTGATTTGGTAGAATTGTAACTTCACCAGAGGTTGTAGGGATAGAAGCTTGTTTTATTTCATCTTCGTATACAACTTTCTCAGGTGTTGCTATCTTAAATTGTAGTATGTTGTCACTCATAAAAAATTAGTTCTGATTAGTTTAATCCGTTAAATCTCTGTATCTATAAACGTTAATAGATACACGAATTAAACTAATCTAACGAATATTAACGAATTTTATTTGACCTGGTCTATTCCACCCTTCATATAAAAAGCTTGTTCTGGTTTGTCGTCGTGTTTACCATCTAGGATTTCACCAAAAGCTTTTACAGTGTCGGCGACTTTTACATAAGTACCTGGAGAGCCAGTAAAGACTTCGGCAACATGAAAAGGCTGTGATAAGAATTTTTGAATTTTACGAGCACGAGCTACTGTAGTCTTGTCTTCGTCTGATAGCTCTTCCATACCAAGAATGGCGATAATATCTTGTAAGTCTTTATATTTTTGTAATACTTGTTGCACTTCACGAGCCACACGATAGTGTTCTTCGCCTACTACATTTGGATCTAGAATTGTAGAACTAGAGTCAAGTGGGTCAACAGCAGGATAAATTCCAAGCTCAGCTAGTGAACGATTGAGTACTACAGTAGAATCAAGATGGGCAAAGGTAGTGGCAGGAGCAGGATCTGTCATATCATCTGCTGGTACATATACAGCTTGTACTGATGTAATAGAACCTTTGTCAGTAGAAGTAATACGTTCTTGAAGTCCACCCATCTCTGTTGCTAGAGTTGGTTGATAACCTACAGCAGAAGGCATACGACCAAGAAGCGCAGAAACCTCGCTGCCAGCTTGGGTAAAGCGGAAGATATTATCTACGAAAAGTAGTAAGTCTTTTCCTTCTTCATCACGAAAGTATTCTGCCATAGCAAGAGCTGTAAGAGCAACACGAGCACGGGCTCCAGGTGGCTCATTCATTTGACCAAAGACTAATGCGGTTTTGGCAAGCACACCAGACTCTTCCATTTCTCTGTATAGGTCATTACCCTCACGAGTACGTTCACCTACGCCTGCAAACATAGAGTATCCACCATGTTCTGAAGCGATGTTTCTAATAAGCTCCTGAATAATAACAGTCTTTCCTACACCAGCACCACCAAAGAGTCCTACTTTTCCACCTTTCAAAAATGGGCAAAACAGATCAATAACCTTGATACCAGTTTCTAGAACTTCTGATTCAGTTGACTGTTCTTTGAAGCTTGGAGCAGGTCTATGAATTGGATATCTTTTCTTTGTTTTTGATGGACCTTTTTGGTCAATAGTATTCCCGACTACATCGTACATGCGACCAAGAGTTTCTGGACCGACAGGAACAGAAATTGCAGCGCCTGTATCTACCACTTCAGCACCACGAGCCAAGCCATCTGTAGTACTCATGGCAATGGTACGAACAGTGTTTGAACCAAGATGTTGCTGAACTTCTAAAATCAAAGTATCACCATTTGGTAACTTTGTTTCAAGAGCATTAAATATCTCTGGAAGTTCCTCTTTGAATTCTACATCGGCTACTACACCGATGATTTGGGATATTTTTCCTTTATTCATATAGATTTATTTATAAGTTTATTTTTTTAATTACTCTAAAGCTGCGGCCCCACCAGCAATCTCAGCAATTTCTTGTGTGATAGCGGCTTGACGTGCTTTGTTAAATGTTAAATTTAGTTCTTTTATCATATCTTCTGCTGCATCAGATGCATTCCTCATGGCCATCATACGAGCACTGTGTTCACTGGCACTACTTTCTAATACTGCTTGATAGACCTGTGTCTCAACAAGTCGTGGTAGAATAGTTTCTAGCACTTCGCTTTTACTTGGTTCAAAAACATAGTCTGCGATTTCTTTCTTTTCTTCATTTTCTTTATCCTTTGCATCTTTGTCAGAACCCAACTCCCCAATCATTTTTTCTATATCTGTTTCCGAGACTGGTAAAACCTGACGGAACTTTGCTACTTGTGCTATTGCAGATTTGAAATCAGTATAAGCTACTACTACTTTATCATAATTACCCTTCGTATATTCATCAATAATCATCTGAGAGATCGGCATTATAGCATCTAGCTTTGGTGTGTCGGAAAACTCACTGTATGATGCAATCAGATTATAGTTATTTTTCTTAGCAAAATCAGCGCCTTTTTTCCCAATTCCGATTACATCAATCTCTACTTCTTCACTTGCTTCCATATCACCCATTTCAGTACGTTGACGACTAATGTTTTTTGGATCTTTTAATTGTGCGGAAGTCTTTCTAATAATATTAGAATTAAAACTACCACAAAGACCTCGATTTGATGTGATTAGAACTACTAATAATTTCTTTACTGGACGCACATCTAATAGAGGTAATTTTTCTTTTTGTACTTTTGAAAGACTTACAAGCAAATCCCAAGCCATCGTAGCATAAGTACGAGTATTCAAGGCTGCTTCTGTTGCTTTTCTCATCTTTGCAGCGGCCACCATTTCCATAGCTTTGGTAATCTTTTTTGTATTACCAACGGATTTGATTCTAGATTTTATTGCTTTGGTATTGACTCCCATAATTATTTTTTAAATTCACTACAGGCATCAGCTAATTCTTTCTCAATTTTTTCATCCCATTCCCCTGCTGTTAACTTATCTAGTAAAGTTCGTTTTGATTTGTTCATGAATTCAATAAGTTTAATCTCAGTAGCTGATACATCTTTTACTTCTACATCATCAAATACACCGTTGTTTACAGCATAGATAACAGCAACTTGGTTTTCTACTGCCATTGGAGTGTATTGAGGTTGTTTCATGATTTCTGTAATTCTATACCCTCTTTCAATTTGTTTTCTAGTATCTTCGTCAAGGTCACTAGCAAACTGGGCAAAAGCTTCTAATTCGCGGAACTGTGCCATGTCTAGCTTGGTTTTACCAGCTACTTTTTTCATTGGTTTGATCTGAGCAGCTCCACCCACACGGGATACTGAAAGACCAATACCAATAGCTGGACGAATACCTTTGTAAAATAAATCTGTTTCCAAGAAAATCTGACCATCAGTAATAGAAATTACGTTTGTTGGAATATATGCAGTCAAATCCCCTGCTTGAGTCTCAATAATTGGCAACGCTGTGATAGAACCGCCACCAGCTTCTTCACTAAGCTTACAAGCGCGTTCCAAAAGACGTGAATGTAGATAAAACACATCACCTGGATAAGCTTCACGTCCTGGTGGACGACGAAGTAAAAGTGAAATTTCACGATAAGCCCAAGCTTGCTTAGTCAAATCATCATATACTACTAAAACATCTTCGCCTTTGTCAGCAAAATACTCCGCAATAGACACACCAGCATATGGAGCAATAAATGACATGGAAGCTGCGTCTGATGCGCCAGCTACGACTACAGTTGTGTATTCCATAGCACCAGTTTCTTCTAGTTTGGCTACGATACGAGCAACTTTGGATTCTTTTTGACCAACCGCTACATAGACACACTTCATGTTCTGGCCTTTTTGGTTGATAATAGCATCAATTGCAATTGCAGTCTTACCAGTCTGTCTGTCACCAATAATAAGCTCACGTTGACCACGACCAATAGGGATCATAGCATCAACAGATTTAATACCAGTTTGCACAGGTTCGTGCACTGGATGACGTTTCATTACGCCAGGAGCAATCTTTTCTACTGGATAGAATTGTTTAGTCTTAATCTCGCCTTTACCATCAATTTCTTGACCAAGAGCATTTACTACACGACCAATCATTTGCTCTCCAACAGGAACAGATAAAATACGACCAGTACGCTTCACTGTATCGCCTTCTTTAATTCCTTTATATTCACCCAAGATCATAGCACCAACAGTCTCTTCTTCTAGATTCAAAGCCACGCCCATGATTCCACCTGTGAATTCAAGCATCTCTTGAGCCTGGCAATTATTTAGACCACTCATACGAGCAATACCATCACCAACTTCGATAACAGTACCAACTTCTTCCACTTCGACTGACTTTTCAAAATCAGCAATATGCTTCTTTAGTTGTTCAACAATAGTATTAGACATAATTTTTTAATTACTTAATTTTAGTTTTAATTTATTTAATTGAGTTTTTAGACTTCCATCCAAAATCTTATCTTCTGTTTTTACTGTGATTCCACCCAGCAATTCCTCATCTACCTCTTCACTTGCTTCCACTTTATCACCAAATACTTTCTTTATGCCATCCATGGTTGTGCTATCTAGTTTTTTTGCAGATTTTATCTCAATCCCAACTATGCCTTCTGCTTTTTTAGAAATACTCTCAAACTCAGCTATAATATTTCCAATTTGTTTTAATTTTTGTTTCTTTGCAAGCAAGTCAACGAATCTTTGTAAAGCACCGTCAAGATCAGCGCCAGATAATTTTTCTGTTGCTTCAAAAAGCGCTTGGGCTATTTGTTTGTTTGTTAATTTTGCCATATTTATTTACCAAGTTTTGAAATAGTCCCTTTTATTAGCTCCGCATCTTTTTTATCATCCAATTTTTCTTCCAAAATCTTTTCTACAGCAGCCACTACCAAATTTGCAGTCTCTTCTCTTAGCTCAGTCATCATTTCTTCTTTTTCAATCTTTATATTACGCTTGGCCTGGTCTACTACTAGTTCAATTTCTTTTTGAGCTTTTTCTTTCATCTTTTCAGTCAATTCAACACCTTCTTCTTGAACCTTAGATATTACCTTGCTTGCTTCAGACTTTGCATCGTCAATTCTTTCTTGAAATTTTATCTCAGCCATTTGCAGGTTGGAATCAACTTCTTTGGCTTTATCAAGACTTTCGTCAATAAGCTTTTTACGCTCTTCTAAAGTCTTGGTAAGTGGCTTTAGAATTAAAAACCAAATAATCACTGCTACTATTGCAAAATTCAAAAGCTGAAAAGCAAAGAGTTGTCCATTCAAACCTAGAGACGCTGCAACACTCTCATCACCAGTAGAAGCACCATGAGTGTCTACGACTTCTTCGTGAGTTTCTACTGCAGTTTCTTCAATATGTGTATTTTCTACTTCGTTTGACATACTATTTATATATTAAAATATTTCAATTGAGCTAGACCTAACAAAGATCTAGCATGAATTGATTTACTTTAGAGTAAATACAACTACCAATGCGTAAATAGCAATAGCTTCTGCGAAAGCAGCACCCAATAGCATGGGTACAAACAATTTTCCAGCAGCTTCTGGATTGCGTCCGATAGATTCCATAGCTTTTGCTACCAACTTACCGATAGCCATAGCTGGGAAAAAACCACCTACTGCCATAGTAAAGGCTTTTGCCATTACTACGATTGATTCATGTTCCATAGTGTTGTGTCTTAGAGAACCTTTTCTACGACGAGGAGAGGGTTGGTTATTTAGCCTCGTTAGAAATTGTTCATGAATTATAAGGCTTTAAAAGCCAGAAAGGGTGAAAAAGCATTTCTAGCCTTTTAAGCCTTTCAAGCATTTCTAGCCTTTTTAGTGTTCCTCTGCACCATGTGGCGCACTACTGGCCACAGTCATATATACTATTGTAAGCATGGCAAATACAGCAGCTTGAATCAATCCGACTAGCAATTCCAATAACATAAAAGGAGTTGGGACAAATGCAGCAATTAAGGCTGATATAACAGAGATTAAGACTTCACCAGCAAATACATTACCAAACAGCCTTAGAGATAGTGATAGTACTTTTGCAATTTCTGATACTATTTCGATCAAGCCTACACCAAATTCAATAACAGCACTAAACACAGCAATGGGTCCTTTTTTAAAACTTAGAATCAGATTTTTTATTTGTACAAACTTTCCTAAATGTGTAAATATACCTACAGCAGCAAAAGCATATATATGGGAAGCAATAACAGAGACAAGTGCCATCGCTACAGTCAAATTCAAATCAGTGTTAGCCGGTCTCAAAACCATAGTATGACCATTTGTGATACTTCCAGTACCAGGCAATAGTCCTAGCCAATTTGATAACAAAACAAAGAAAAATATTGAACCAACTACTGGTAAAAATTTTATAGTCTTCTTTCTACTGCCAGTGACCTGGTCAAAGTAGCCCAATACAGACTCCAAGAAAAATTCACAAGTGTTTTGCAACTTTCCTGGACGCAGTTTCACACTTCTTTTTACAGCTATCCCGAGAATCAAAAAAATGATTATCGCAAGCCACGCATTAATCATTGTATTGGTAATATTAATATTGCCGATTTGTGTTACGACTTCTGGTGCCAGTGTTGGAATGTGAATTTCTCCAGCCATATTAATATTAAATCTTTATTTTTTATCTAAATTATTATATTCTTCACCATATTGCTTGGATTTTCTATAGATCATTTTTGCAGAAACTAGAGCAGCCAAAATGAAGGCAATAACAGTAAAAAGCGGTGTTTTTTCGTATCTTCCATCCAACCACTGCCCTATCAGAACAAAGACTATTACAGGCACAGCAATAGATGCGCCAAAATCCCCTACAATACGTAAACCCATTAGTATATACTTCCTATCTGGGGAGTCTGGGGGTAAAAGTGACATATTTTTTACTAAAAAAGCCTTTTAATAGAGCGACCATATTTTACTATAATTTTCAAACTAAGTCAACAGTGTTTTAAAATTGGCTTGTTAATAAGTTATTCTGTACTTAAAACTTGATTTTATCTTTAAAAAAGTGTATCATTATATGATTCAAATTCGATAGGAGGGGTACAACATGAAGATTTTGGATAAGGCAGTTACCGAGGTGGCAAGCACTGTATTTATGATTGCAGTAATCGCAGTGGTAGTAATTCCTCAGATGGTTCAAAAAAAGCGAGGGAATTTGTCTCAATGAGAGACTGAGATATTCCTCCTGGATAGACTGTCAATCGTTCTGCACAAGGGAGAATAAAATCTCCCAAGAGTGGACGACTTAACCTAGTAGGGGCTCGAGACGAAAGTCCGAGCCCCGAGGAGATTTTCTTATTATATAATTTTCGTAAATAACCTCTTTGCATTTTCAACTGTAACATCTCTAACTTCTTCTTCTGTAAGTACTTTTATCTCCGCAATTTTCTTGGCAACTTCCTCTACCATCCACGGCTCGCAACGCTCTCCACGATATTTTTGTGGAGCTAGGTATGGTGCATCAGTTTCAATCAGTATTCTGTCCAATGGGCAGTTTTTTATTACCTCTAAGAGCTGTTCTTGAGGTTTTGGGCTGGTTTTCTTGGCTGGGAAGGTCGCAATACCAGTAAAACCCAAATAAAGTCCTAAATCAAGGAATTTTTGAGCATTTTGCCAGTTTCCAGTATAACAGTGCACTACACCTTTTGTTTCCGGATCCAGTACTTCAAGTATTTCCTTATAAGCATCTCTCACATGAATAACAAGGGGTAGATTATGCTTTTTGGCAAAATCGGCTTGCTTTATAAAAATTTCTTTTTGTTTTTTCAATACTTCTTCCAAGCTTTTATCTTTTGGTAAGTGAAATAAATCTATGCCACACTCCCCCACTGCGATTACTTTTTCTGACTTAGCAAGTTCACCATAATATTCCTCATCAAAATCTTCTTCGCGTGAAATAAAGCTAGACTCTTCTTCATCTACATGCGTTGGAAAAAGATGAATAGGATGCAAACCAATCGTCGCATAAATATTATCATACTTCTCAGCAAAATCTACTGCTTTTTTACTAGTCTCTTTTTGTGTGCCAACAGTATTTAATATAGTATTTTTTTCAATACAACGCTTGATTACTTCATCATAATCATCTTTGTAAGCATTGAATTGGATATGACAGTGGGAGTCTATTAACATATTTGTATATTGACTTTTTTTAAATTTATGACTATTATACTACATCGGCAAAAACAGCGCCACTTTGATGGCGTGCAATTGGAGGGGGTAGATGCGTATTCGAGAATGGATTGAGAGACATGCAACCTCAGCATGGCACGAGGATGTTTGGGAAAATCCCACCAAGATGGGCTTATACGTGCACCTGCGCTGGTGTGTGTTCGAGCCGGGAATGGCCCACATCAAGGAAGGGTCTGTGATTCTCATGGTTGTGGTCGAACCGGGTGGAGCGATTACACGCTACACACACGAGAACCGCAACAGCTGCAACTTCGCCATGGCTTGGCTGGAACGAAAGCTGGCAAGGCAGTTTGGCAACTGGGATCACGACAACGGTATGCCCAAAAGAGTTCAGCTGATGGCGGCCAGGAAGGAGGAGCAGCACATTCCTGTGACCTTCCTGATCATGAAGAAGGGGCGCGATCTGATTCCCAGTGTTAGCTATCCAAACAGACCAGACCACCCGGAGGACAGAATCGCCAATCTCGTCATCTAGCGTAGGAGGGACCAAAAAAGGCGGAGGAGGCCGCCTATTGTTCATTGTTGGAGGAAGACCCTACGTAAAGTGGGGTCTTCTGTTTTATAGACTACAAAATGGCATCCTCAACATAATCAACCCCACTCTCTAATAATTTCAAAGCATCTGGTAAGAGTGGAATTAAAATAGCAGCTGTCGAAGTCAAGAATGGTGCCATAAAAGACCCATCAATATACCCCATAAAATGTTCTGACAAAGGTACTTTGTCAATAAAATATAAAATTAAACCAAGCGTCAGAATTCCTTCAAAAATTCCGAGCATCATCCCCAAAAATCTATTTATTCCTTTTATAAATGGAAGTTTTGTTACTATGTCAGTAGTTTTCTCAAAAATCCAGAACCCAAAGCCAACTAATCTATTTATTACAACGAACGCAATAATAAACATCACAACTTTTGGAACATTACCCTCCCAACCAGTTATGTTTGCTAGCCACTCACCCATTGGTTCATACCAACGACTAGCGAGAAATGCTCCGAGTATAGTACCAAGTAATGAGCCCAAAGTATGTATGAGCCCAAACCAGAAACCGAACATTGCGAAACCAGAGATAATAATTAGTAAAATTACATCAAATAATCCCATATAGTTTGTTTTAATACACGAAAATCACGGAATTTAGGGAAGACACGGAACACTATCCAGTGTTTTCCTTTTATTCTATATATTCTGTGTTTTATTTTAAACGAGGAAAGAGAATCTCTCCTTTTTTTATTATACCATTTTCTAGCAGTTTTCCCCAATTATGGCTCAAATCTTTTGTTCCGAGCTGGTCTAAAATATTTTTAGCTGACTCTGGGATGATTGGAAGTAGGGCTACTGCAATATGACGTAGACCTTCTGCAAGTTGATAAAGAAGTTCAGAAATATCCTCGCCATTCTTAGCCTTTGCCCAAGGTTTTTCATTTGAAATTAGTGCATCAATCTCGCCGACAAAAGAATTAATATTTTTTACACACTCTTCAAAATTATATTTACTCAAACTATCATTATATTTTTTCCAAAACTCTGTTACTTGATATTTATCATCTGCTAGTTGTGGAATCTTATTATCATTATACTTCTCCAACATTGTAAGTACACGTGAAGTCAAATTACCAACTCCATTCACAAGATGAGCCGTATAAAATTCTTCAAATCTTTCAATGCTAAAGTCACCATCGTCATAAGATGGAACTGCACCGAGTATGTAGTAACGCAGGGCATCTGTGCCGTATTTTTCAGCAATCTTAAATGGATCTACCACATTACCAAGAGATTTGCTCATCTTCTGGCCTTCTGAGGTAATAAAACCGTGTATAAAGACTTGTTTAGAAGTTGGAAGTCCAGCTGATAGCAACATGGCTTGCCACATGGCAGTTTGTTGACGCAAGTTATCTTTTCCAGCCACCTGAACCCCTGGCCAAAACTTTTCAAAATTCTCTTTATCGTCGGGCCAGCCTAAGGTAGAAATATAATTTACCAATGCATCAAACCAAACATATATTACTTGTTCCGCGTCACCTGGTACTAGTACACCCCAAGGCATCTTTTCTTTAATTCTCGAAATACTAAAATCCTGCAAACCGCGTTCTACAAATTTTGTAATTTCATTGAATCTGTGTTGTGGTACCACAAAATCTGGATTGGCTTTGTACATTTCTAGAAGTGGTTCTTGGTATTTTGAAAACTTAAAAAAATAATTTTCTTCGTCAATAATTTCCAAATCCAAATTTGGATGTACTGGACATTTGTCATCAACAAGCTCGGAATCAGTTTTTTCTAGCTCACAACCAACACAATACTTTACTTGGTAATTTTTTTTATAAATATCCTCATTTTGCAAACACAATTTCCAAAATTTCTGTGCAGCTGCTTCGTGATGCTTGTCTGTGGTGCGAATAAAGCTAGTGTAAGATAAATTCAAAGCTTGTTTTAGAGCATCAAACTTTCCTGCCCATTCGTCACAATATGCTTGCGGCGAAACACCAAGCTCCTCAGCCTTACGAAAGATTTTCAAACCATGTTCGTCAGTTCCAGTATTGAAAACCACCTCATCATCGAGTAATGTATGGTACCGTGCCAAAACGTCTGCCTGAATAATCTCCAAAGCAAAACCAATATGCGGTTTGGCATTTACATAAGGGAGTGTGGTTGTTATATAATATTTGTTCATATTTTTTTCAACTCTCATTAATATTTAAATTGTTTATAGATACACAGATTGAACTAATTTAACGAATACGAACGAATTCGTTTTGATCTGTTAAATTCGTTAAATTCGCGTATTTATTTTGCAATAACTATTACAAACTCCCCTTTTTCTTTAATTTCCATACTTGAAACTTGACTAATATTTCCTCTGTAAATTGTTTCAAACTTTTTGGTTAATTCACGGCAGACACACACTTGTCTATTTTCATCTAATATTTCACTCAATTCCTTGAGTGATTTTTTTATTCTGTGACATGATTCATAAAAAGCGACTGTAAATTTCTGATCTTTTAATTCTTCAAAATATTTTTTTCGTCCTTTTTTATGTGGTGGAAACCCCATGAATACAAACTTATCAGTTGGAAATCCTGAAATTGACAAAGCTGTGGTGACTGCACTTGCTCCAGGAATTGGTATTACTTCTACCCCGTGTTCGGTAACTTGTTGTACTAGCTGATTGCCTGGATCGGAAATTCCAGGAGTACCAGCATCGGTTACTAAAGCTAAATTTCTTCCTTCTTCTAGTAGTTTGATAATTTCATTTATTTTTTTGTCCTTACTGTGTTGATGATAGCTAATTGTATCTGTATCTATTTCATGGCGATTTAAGAGCTTTTTCGTCACTCTAGTGTCTTCACACAATACAAAATCAACGCTTTTTAGAGTTTCTAGCGCTCGCAAGGTCATATCACCCAAATTTCCTATAGGCGTAGCCACAATGTATAGTTTTCCATTCATATGGTAGTAGTTTAGCAGGATTGAGCAAAAAAATCAAAAAACCGCTCTTAAACGGTTTCTTATAACTTAAAACTTATCAGAGAATACTGATACCCTGTGGGTATTGCTTTGTTTTACTCCTCACAACTAATTGCAGCCGTAGGGCATGAATCTACTGCCATTTTTACAGTTTCATCAGTGTCTCCTGGAGGATTAATAGCCTCTGCTTTATTTGTCTCATCATTCATAGCAAAGCTATTTGGTGCGACAGCTGGACATGTGCCACAGCCAATGCACAATTCTTCGTTTACAATGCATTTCATAAAATTTAATTTAAAAATAAATAGAACACGAATTAAACTAATCTAACTAATTATAACGAATTCGTTCAGATTAGTCCAATTCGTTAGATCTGTGTTCTATTTTTATAATCTTTAATAGCTTTTTCCAAAGCTTGATCACCCAAAACCGAACAATGAATCTTATTCGGTGGAAGCCCGCCCAATCTTTCCAAAATATCTTGCGGAGTAATTTTTAAAGCTTTTTCAATTGTCATACCACCATTTTCTAGTACCATCTCAGACATCATAGAAGTAGAAGCGATAGCACTACCACAACCAAAAGTCTGCCATTTGCAATCTATAATTTTATCGTCCTCAACTTTTATCCATACCACCATTTCATCACCACAAGCTGGACTACCTACTCTGCCAACACCATTGGCCTTAAACTTTTCTTCTTCGCCGTGTTTCAATAAATTTCTAGGATTAAAAAAATGATCTTTGACTATATCAGAGTAAAGCCAATCATTACCTTGTTTATCTTTTATTTTAGGACTTTGATTTGTCATATTTTAAATTAACTGGTGAAATTTCACGCAACTTCTCTACAATTCCAGGTAGATACTTTATCACATAATCAACATCTTCCTTGGTATTGCGCTTACCTAATGTAAAACGCAGACTACCATGGGCATACTCATCTGGTAGACCGCAAGCAATTAGTACATGAGATGCGTCTAGAGATCCAGACGAACAAGCAGAACCAGTCGAGGTCACGATTCCGTATTCGTCCAAATATAAAAGCATTGCCTCACCTTCGATATCCAAGAAGGTTACATTTAAATTGTTTGGTAGACGAGTTTTTTCATCGTCTAGCTTAGTTCCGTTTAATACTATCTTATCAATATTTTTTTGAAGTTCTTCCCAAAAATACTGTCTGAGTTCTATTAGTCTTTTGTTTTCTTGTCCTTTATTTTCTTGAGATAGTTCCAAAGCCTTTGCTAATCCAATTATACCAGGGACATTCTCTGTTCCAGCTCGTAATCCCATCTCCTGTCCACCACCGTGGATTAAAGAATGCAAGTCTACTTTTCGTCTTTTGTATAAAACACCGATACCCTTTGGTCCGTAAATTTTACTACCATTTATAGTCAACAGGTCTACATGCAATTTTTCTACATCCAGATCTAAGACACCGGCAGCCTGACAGGCATCACTGTGAAAATACGGATAGACAGTATTTTTAGTTTTGCGCCATTTCAAAATCTCTCTACCCACATCTGCAATAGGTAGTATAGTTCCAATTTCATTATTAGCGTACATGATTGAGACAAGAATTGTATCCGTGCGCAGAGCATTTTTAAATTCTTTTAAATCAATTTGCCCTTCTTTGTTTACATTTAGATAAGTAATTTCAAAACCATCTTTTTCTAAAAATTTACAAGTCTCAAGCACTGCTGGATGTTCTATCTTTGTTGTAATAATATGCTTACCATTTCTTTTGTGTGGGTAAGCCATTCCTTGAATAGCCAAATTGTCTGATTCAGTTCCACCACTAGTAAAAATAATAGTATCTGCCTGTGCACCCAAAATTTGGGCAATACTTTTACGAGCATTTGCGACATCTTTACTAACCTCTCTACCAATTCCATAAAGTCCAGAAGGATTGGCAAATCTTTCTGTATAATAAGGATTCATCACGGCTTTTACTTCCTTGTCTACATAAGTAGTGGCTGCATGATCCAAATATACTAGTTTTTTTTCTTTTGGTTTGTTTGGAAACATATATTATACAAAATCAGCGAGCTTAGTCTTTTCTAAATAGTCTGTAAGATGAGTGTTTATTTTTTTGAAAACTTTTCTTGATTCACATTTTTTTTCACGCTTACAGCCACACTTACCACGCAGGCAGTGAATAATTGCATAATCCCCTTCCAACGCCTCGATAATTTCCTTTAGTGTAATTTTCAAAGGATTTTTCTTTAACATATAACCACCCTGGGCGCCTTTGGTCGCCTCTATGATATTTGCATCTTTTAATTTTTTTGCGATTCTTTGCAAAAACAAAAAAGATATCCCAGTGTCTTTGGAAAAAGTTCGCAAGCTTAGTAGGTCTCCTCTACTTCCTTTTGCGAGAGTTATTACTAGCTGTAGACCATAGTCTACCTCTTTGGTAAATTGAAGCATATTTTTATAATTAATACTTGGTTAGTATGATATAATAAATCAAAACAAAAGTCAAGTAAAAATCAGCCTGAGGCTGATTTTATAGTATCTAATATATATTTACAATGGTAAAGTGAGATTAATATTACCACCACCAACTTCTCCATTACTACCGACTATTTCTTTTGGTAGATCAAAATTAACACCTATTGGCTGAAGATCTCCAGTCAAAGTCTGGATATATAACATCTTATTTTGCTTGCCATACTCATAAACTTCCTTTGTAACTTTTACATCTTGTTCGCAATATCTTTTTACATCTTCTTTCCTACCTTCTTCCCACCATTTCATAGCTTCCAATCCGTCAGCGCTTTTGGAAACATTTTCAAGAGTCGCTTTGGCCACATCGTCCAATTTATAGCGCTTTCCATTGATTTCTTTTATTACTTTTAGCAGATCTAGATGAGGAAAGGCCATTAAGTCGCCAGTATAGTATTTATTCAAAATGGGCATATCAAAATGTTCACTATTGTATCCTATAGTACGTTCTGCTTTTTCCAAAACCGGCCACAGATCTCCGAGTTCATGTTCTTCAAAAGAAGTATACTTGTCAGTCTCATACTCATAAATAGAGACAACTGTAATTTTTAATTCATCAAATTTTTTTATATCACCGATTGTTTCAATGTCGAGAACAACTTCTTTCATATTTTTACACGGATTACGCGGAATAAAAGGAATGCACGGAATATTACCAATCTATTTACTGCATAAATTAATTGTTAAGGTCATTATTGTAACATAGTTTTTATTTAAATACAAAAAACACGGTGGATTCCGTGTTTTCCTTAATTTCTGTTTTTTCCGTGTATTATTTCAAAAGTGTCTCGATTTTCGCTTTATCAAAACCTACAATAATCTCACCGTCGATATCAATAACAGGCACGCCCATCTGGCCGGACTTATCCATCATTTCCTTTGCTTTGTCTTGGTCTTCGGCAACATTAATTTCAGTATACTCCACACCTTTTTCCTTAAAAAATTCTTTTGCCTGCAGGCAATAAGGACAAGTTGGGGTTGAATAGATTGTTACTTTCATATTTTTATTTATTAGATTAATTAACTACCATTTTAGTATAACACTATTTAACTTAATCCAACCTGTGGATAAAATTACATCTTTCTAAACTTTACAGAAAACAAAGGCTCGTATTCATTGTCATACTCATCTCTTATCTCAATGCTTTCACCCTTCATTACTTTATTAAGTGCTATATCATTCAACATTTCTTGATCTGACTCAATATCGATTTTTAAATCCTCCAACTTAATAAACTCACCAGAAAACTGTTCCTTTGTTGTCTGTTCAATCTGCTTTTTCTTCTCACGCATTGTTCTTAATTTTTCTGTAAGTTCTTGATATTCTAAAGATGAAGCTAGAGCATCTTTGTAAGCTGTCCTAATGTCTTTTTGTTTTTTCTTGGCAACCTGGATTCTATTGAAGATTTCCTGTATATTTTGCATAGTATTCTGTATTTAGTTAGTGTGAAACATTATAACACAGATCAAAAAACCGGTCACTGTTGATAGTTTCCGGTTTTCTTATTTCTATTCCTCTTTTGTCTCTTCTTCAGAAGGAAGATCGTGTTTTCCATCTTCACAATTACACTCTTTTAGATCATGTTCGTGTAGTGGGCAGGTCTCGGCTTGGCAAGTGCCAGGTGTCTCAGAAACACCCCCGCAACCACCAGTACATACATAGTGTGTCATATGTTCTATAATTAAGATTTATATTTCAAACCCAACCAGACTAAGGTTGTATTTTTACTCGGCTTATGCTAGTATACCATATCCAAATAAAGATATAAACAAAACTAATATGTCGTCAAGAGTTATAATAGTCCACTACGATGAAATTGCCATCAAAGGTAAAAATCGTCCAAAATTTGAGGGTCAGCTAGTGGATAATATCAGAGAGAAAATAAAAATCGCAAAACTAAAAGGCGAAGTACAAAAAAAGTATGGTCGTCTTGATATTGTAATTCCAGAGTTAGATCAAAAAGAAGATTGGATTAGGCTTCTCCAGACAACTTTTGGAATTGCTAATTTTAGTTTTGCTGTGCTTGTTGAACAAGATTTAGAGGTAATCAAAAACCAATGCCTAGAAGAAATTAGTAAACAAGAGTTTGAGACTTTTCGCATTACCACACAAAGAAGTAATAAAAACTTTCCGATCGGCTCCATGGAGGTTAGCAAGGAAGTTGGTGCCTATGTTTTTGAAAATTTGAAAAAGAAAGTTGATTTGTTCAATCCTGACACTACTTGTTTTATTAGTATTGTAGATAATTTTGCACTCATATACTCAGAGAAAATCCAAGGCCCAGGAGGACTACCTGTAGGAATCAATGGCAAGGCTGTAGTACTGCTCTCTGGTGGAATAGATTCGCCAGTAGCTGCTTGGTATGCAATGAAACGAGGACTACGAATTAGTTTTGTGCATTTTCATTCGGCACCATATACTTCTCAATCTTCTATCGATAAAGTGGAAGAGCTGGCAGAGATATTAAGAACTTACTCTCCAAATGCAAAGCTCACTTCTATTGCTTTTGGTGATATTCAAAAAAAATTAAAATTGCAAATACCAGAGAAATACTTAATTATTTTTTATAGGCGCTATATGTTACGTCTAGCAGAAAAACAAGCAAGAGAATCCGGCGCCAAAGTTTTGATAACTGGCGAAGCACTAGGCCAAGTAGCTTCGCAGACTTTGGAAAACATGATAGTAGTGGAACAAGCTATTGAGATGATGATCCTTAGACCTCTAATAGGTTTTGATAAAAAAGAGATAATAGTTAAAGCCAAGGAAATTGGAACTTTTGAGACTTCTATTCTTCCTCATGACGACTGTTGCACGCTCTTCATGCCAAAATCACCCGAGACTAGAGCAAAACTGGCAGATATTTTGGAGATAGAAGCTAAGATTGATCTGGAGTAACGCTTTAAAAAAGAACTAAAAGAAACACTCCGCCTATTTGGCGGAGTGTTTTTTCTTATTTATTCTTTATTTCATCAAACCCTCTTCAAAATCTACCAAATAAAAATTCCCATCATTTAAAACTGCGGCCTCAATTTTTTTATCAATTCCAAATATAATACTGAGACCTACAATAATAAATAATATCGCCAAAGTTTTTTTGAACCAACCCTTTGGATCTGCCAGACCACTCAATCGCTTCGTTACTTTTTGTCCCAGATATGCTATTAAGAGCAATATTGAAGAAAGTCCTGAAGCATAGATTAACAAATAAATAATTCCTACAAAATAATTTTGAGGTAGTACAGTTGCCAGAATAAGAAAGTAAGTTGGTGAGCAACTAGAAAACACAGGGCCGAGCGCTGCACCCATCAAGATGTCTCCCCACAAAGTTTTTTTCTGACTAGACTCATAAAGAAATTTGTCAGATTTGGCAGAGAATTTTAGTTTATTACTAAGACTTCCCCAGAGATTCGGGAAAAGTGCAGTAAATCCAAAAAATAAAATAATAAATCCAGAAACCAAGCTCCATGCCTTTGGTGGAATATCAATTAGCAGTGTGCTAGCTTTCAAAAGCAGAGTGAATAGAATAATTGAGACAGCTAGCGAACCAACTATAATAAAGGGTCTGCGCTTATTACTATCTTCTACAGATTTGCCAATAATAATAGGCAAAATAGGCAGAATACAAGGAGCGAGCACTGTAAGTACTCCGGCTACAAAGCTGACTAGAGCTAATGTCATAGGCTTATATGGTTAAATTTTGGTAATAGATTTGTTATTTTAATTTGTCAAGAATACTTTGCAAATCACTACCTCCAGTCCATTTTGTAATTTGGTTTCCTTTTTCATCTACTTGAACAAGGGTGTGTTGATATGTAATACTGTATTTTTTACGAAGATCATTTGCATCATCATAATTTACTTGTAAAATATTCAAGTCAGTTGGAATATCATCTAAAGTTTTGTTCAAATTACTTTCCAAACGACGACAAGTTGGGCACCAAGCAGCGTGAAAAAATAAAACTACATTATTTTCTTTTGCTAACGCTAACTTTTCTGGTGAGTAAACTTCATAAGTGCCAGGTAAATTTTGTAATATTTCTTCTACTACTATTGTTTCTTCTACTACAGGGACTTCTTCGAGTACTTTTACTTCAGCAACCTGTTCATCAATATCTTTTACAATTAATTTTCCAACCATACCTTGGGCGCGATGATTGCCAACCGAGCAATAGAATTCAAACTCTCCTGCTTTGTTAGCTACGAAAGTAACACTGGTTTTGTTACCTGTATTTATCTTTTTTGTTTTTACATTCAATTTGTCAATTACAAAGTCATGGAAACCTTGTGAATTATAGAAATCTATTGTGACAGTCTCTCCCTTATTTATCGTGATTACGTTTGGGGTGAAAGAATAGTTTTTTCCTTCTACCTCTATACGAAGACCGTCTATATTTTGTACATCACCGGCTTCTGTATTTGGATTAATTGGAAGGCTTGCTTCTTTGGAAACTTTGTTACAACCTCCACCGATCATAATCAGTGACATTGCAAACACAAAAAATATTTTGTATTTCATATTTTTATTTATTAAATTAATCCCAAAGCAACCCATCATCCCCGTGATGAATGCTCCAAGAAAAATACATTTCATAATATCCCGGAACGGGTTTGTTGTTTAATTTTGCAAAAACTTCTCCATCAATCTTCTCTACTTCTAGGTTATCACTATTTATTTTTTTGGTTAACTTCTTGCCTTCTTCTACATTTTTATTTGCCACAGCAACAGACTTATCTCCTACTGGGATTACAAACATAATTTCTTTTGGTGGAAATTTATCATCAAAATCAGAGGTTGGGAAATAAATATCATCGTTATCGTCATAGCCTCCATAAGGATAGAAAGAATAATTTCGTAGATGACCAGTCTTTTTGCTTAGAACTTTTGCATTTGGATATTTTTCTTTTACAGTAGAGAAAGGAATCAATTGCATTGGTAAAATTTCCAACTTTGTCTCAGTATAATACCCTACCACAGCCTCTCCTCGAGCCTGTGACCATAGACTTTCAGTCTTTTTGTCATACATGAGTAGATTTGATTCGAACAGTCTTCCACTAACACCAAATTCTAAAATAGCACCATCAATATTCCTATTATACACAATCCCCGAGCCACACAATGGGCAAAAAGTCGCTGTAAAATAATTATCTCCTATATTGTCATTTACAATTTCATGCCAAACAAGAATATTATATGGATAATAGCGAACTTCACCATCAAAACTAACCAAAATACCCAAAGATTCTTCTGGAAAGTCTGCTGACGCAATATTAGTAAATTTTGGATTGGTGAGTGCAGGTATTCCATCTTTCCCCGGGCCTCCAGACAAGATTTGATTAGTGTCTATTATGGTTTTGTTAAAATCTGTTTTCAAATCAGACAACCTTATATCTGGATCCATATTCTCTAGTTTCTTGGGATTTCCTTCCTCATCCATAAAACTACTAATCATATTATTTATAGATTGCTGTTTTGTATTTTTAAGATTGACGTAGACCACTCCAGCTATAATTAATAAAATAATTATTATAGCCAGTAAAATAATATTTTTTTTCATATGTAATTAGTATAACATAAAATGATTATTCGATAAACTTGACTTGACAAAAACTGCTAAATATGGTGTTATATAAGTAATGAAACAACTGAAACCCGGGAGGGTAATATGAAAGGCGCTCTTTACGTTCTGTGTCTGTGCTGGTTCCTTCTGGGTTGTACTGAGAATGATCTGGTGACAGACCCTGAAGAGATTGGTGTCGCCACGGACGCCACCCCGGAAGAAAAAGATGTCGTGGAGTCCACCGACCTGAAAGAGACGGACATCGAAGGCGACGCCTACACAGGCGAGGTTGTGCCCATCTCATACCCCACCTGCGGGGATTGCGACGATGAGAACGCCTGCACTGTGGGATGGTGTTCTGACCCCAAGCAGAACCTGTGTTCATACGAACCAGTCTACTGCGACGATGAGAACGAAGAGACCGATGACTGGTGCCATCAGATTGATGGGTGCATCTACTGGTCGCAGACCTGTGTCCAGGATGTCCACTACGAGCTCTGGACTGACATGGTCTCGGGACCCAAGATCAAGGACACAATCTTGGATGTGAGCCTGGGGTGCTGTAACAGTGACCTGGATTGCAAGGGCTCACCTTGGGGCGAATACTGCGTCGAGTGGAAACCGCCTATGGTGGGGTTTGGTCTCAAACCCGAAGAAGACGATAACCAGTACGCATGGCTCTGTCACGAATGCGAGGACAACTGCGACTGTCCTTTCGGGCAGGAGTGTGTACTCGCAATGCAAAATCTCCTCACCCAAGAGGAGCTGGATTGCTACCACGAGGAGCTCGAACAAGACTTCCTCGGAGCACCACGACGGCCTGTCTTGCGCTGTCAGGATCCAGGAGGATAGACATCGATCCTTCTAAAACATATTGGGCCACCCCCGTCGGGGGTGGTTGGAGAAGAACGTGGGCGAACAACACTGTTCGTCCACCACACAAAAAACACCTATGAAGGTGTTTTTTGTTACTTAATTTTTCTTTTACTTCTATTAAATACTATTGCAAATCGATGAGCTTCGTCTCGGACCTGAATCAAGAGTTTTTGATTTGCCTTAACCCATTTATCAGATTTTATACTTCGTGCAAATATAAATTCATTTTTCTTTCTATCTGACCCCTTGGCAATTCCGACTACTGGAATTTTTAGTAAATTTTGTTTGAGAATTGCCTTTGTTTTATTAACTTGTGGTTTGCCACCGTCTACCAATATAACGTCCGGATACGGCCATTCTGGATGCTTTAGACGCCTTTCCAGTACCTCTGCGAGACAGTCTACATCACTTTGTCCTATTACTTTTTTAATATTGAATTTTCGATAGTCTTGTTTTTTAGAGTGGCCATTTTCAAACACTACCATTGAGCCGACTTTATGAACGGAACCCAAATTTGATATGTCGTAACCCTCTATGCGAATTGTTGATCCTTGTTTTTTGATCTCTGTTTTAACAAAAGATTTATTGAGTAGAGCAATGTCTTGTATTTTATTTAAGTTTTTTATTTGGTTCCTAAGACGAGCTGCTTCTTCGAAGTTTTCTTGTTTAGAGACTAGTTTCATTTTCTTTTCCAGGTCTTTTATAAGACTTTTTTTATTTCCACGGAGAAATTTTGTAAGGGGAGCTATTACTCGCTTTTTATATTCAGTCGAGCTTATTTCACCATTACAAACACCCAGACACTGTCCAAGTTGGTGATAAAAACATGGTTTGGTATTTTTTTCACTACAGGTAGAAATATAAAATAACTTTTGAAGTAATCTCATCATTTCTTTTACTTTTAGCCCTGGATATGGACCAAACATAAGCTTGGCATGCTTATTACTGTCGGCTTCGTGCTGTCTTATAGTCAAAACTCGTGGAAATTTCTCATCAGTTATCACTATATAATTCCAAGACTTGTCATCTTTCCAATCTATATTATATTTTGGTCTATATTTCTTTATGTAATTTCCTTCTAAAATAATTGCTTCTAGTGTTGAATCAGTTTGAATAGTTTTTATATTTTTTACTTGATCGATCATTTGCTCTATTGGACGTGAGGTTCGCTTGCCAGAAAAATATGATCTCACTCTACTTTTCAAATTTGTAGCTTTTCCAACATAAATCAACTCTTTTTTTGAATTATAAAAGAGGTATATTCCTGATGTGGTTGGTAAAGTTTTAAGATTTTTTTTGGTCATCTATTTTAAATGTTTCTTCAAATACTTCCCAGTAAAACTACCGGCTTTTCTCGCCACTTCTTCTGGTGTTCCAATTGCAACGACTTCCCCACCCTTGTCACCACCCTCTGGACCTAGATCTACTATCCAGTCAGCACATTTTATTACATCTAGATTGTGCTCAATTATCATAACAGTATTTCCTTTTGAAACCAAATCTTGTAACACGCTGATTAGTTTTTTTACATCTTCATAGTGCAGGCCAGTTGTTGGCTCGTCTAGTAAATATAGTGTCTTAGTAGTATTACGTTTAGCAAGTTCTTTGGATAGTTTTGTTCTCTGAGCCTCCCCACCAGAAAGTGTCTTGGCAGATTGACCAAGCGTAAGATAACCAAGACCGACTCGATCAAGCATTTTTAATTTGTCAGCCACATTTGGAATGTCAGTAAAAAATTCAGAGGCCTGTGTAATTGTCATGTCTAGAACATCGGCAATATTTTTTCCATCATAGTGAATTGCGAGTGTCTCCTGATTAAATCTTTTTCCCTTGCAGACATCACAAACAATCTGCACATCTGGAAGAAAGTGCATCTCAATATTAAGAACTCCTTTTCCTTCGCAGTTTTCACATCTTCCACCTGGACGATTGAAACTAAAACGACCAACTTTGAAAGCTTTCATTCTTGCCTCAGCTGTCGCAGCAAATAATTCTCTGATTGGTCCCCAAGTACCTGTATAAGTTGCGGGGTTTGATCTAGGACTTCTACCAATAGCGCGCTGATCAATACGAATAATTTTATCAATATAATCTGTTCCGGTAATACTAGCATGTTTGCCAACATGTTTTTTTGTATGGTTTAGACGATTTGAGACAGTTCTATACAAAATCTTATTCATGAGAGTCGACTTTCCACTTCCAGAGACACCAGTAAGACAGACAAAGCGACGTAAAGGAATTTCTACATTAATATCTTTCAAGTTATGTTCGCTGGCTTTTTTGATTTTTATTTTTGGTGAATACTTATCAACTTTGCGACGTTTTTCTGGTAGATCAATTTTTAATTCACGACGTAAGTATTTTCCAGTTAGAGATTTCTTTGCTTGAGTACTTTTTGCTTCTAATAATTCTTGTCTTTCACCACTAAAAGTTATCTTTCCGCCATGCTCCCCCGCTCCTGGACCAATATCCACTACCCAATCACTCGCCATAATAGTATCTTCGTCATGCTCTACTACAATAATAGTATTCCCAGCATCACAAAGATTGCGCAAAGTGGAAACTAGCTGATCATTATCTTTTTGATGTAAGCCTATTGTTGGCTCATCTAGTACATAGAGTGCACCAACAAGCTTTTGGCCGACTTGTGAGGCAAGACGAATACGTTGAGCCTCTCCACCAGAAAGTGTTCCAGCTTTTCTATTTATTGTAATATAGTGCAATCCCACATCCATTAGAAATGATAAACGATTTTCAATTTCCTTCAAGGCTGGCCCAGAAATTTCTTTTTCAGTATCACTAAGTTTTTCATCTAGCTGCAAAAAGAAATACAAGGCATCACCAATAGTGAGATCTGTTACTTCCCAAATATTTTTTCCGCCTATTTTTACACTTAGAGAATTTTTATTTAGCCTCTTACCATCACACTTGGGGCAATCATCTTCGGAAAACAAAGTCTTGGTTCCAAGCCCAGTACAATAATCACAATAGCCGTAAGGGCTGTTGAAACTAAACAAGCGCGGTTCAATCTCAGGAAAACTAAAACCGTCCTTTGGACAAGAGTATTCTGTACTATAAATATTTTCAGTTTTGTCAGCATAAATCACAGTACAAAGACCATCACTCAAATCTACGGCAGTCTCTATTGCTTCACTCAGACGATCTTTTTCTGTTCCATCAATACGATCTACAACAACTTCAATCGTATGCTTTTTATTTTTGCTAAGCGTAATTCTATTTTTTAATGACTTAATCTTTCCGTCAACTCTAACTTCCAAAAAGCCTGAGTTATATAAATCATAAAGCATCTGATAGTACTCCCCTTTTCTACCACGCACGACTGGAGACAGAATAATCAATTCTCCCTTTTTCTTGCCTGCATGTTTTCTAATTTGCTCAAACATTTCATCAATCGTCATTTTTTCAATCTTTGTCTCACAAAGTGGACAGTATGGTTGTCCTATACGAGCATACAAAACGCGCAGATAATCATAAACCTCTGTGATAGTTGCTACGGTTGACCTTGGATTGGCTGTATGGGCCTTTTGATCGATAGAAATTGCTGGACTCAAGCCTTCAATTTCATCTACATCAGGTTTTTGCATGCCACCAAGGAACTGTCTGGCATAAGCTGAGAGTGATTCTACATATCTGCGCTGTCCTTCTGCAAAGATTGTATCAAATGCCAAAGAAGACTTACCCGACCCAGACAGTCCTGTAAACACTATCATTTTATTTCGTGGTAACTCAAGATCAACATTTTTCAAATTATGTTCTCGTGCACCTTTGATTTTAATTTTATCTTGCATATTATAAAATGCTTGAAATGCTGGAAAAGCTTAGAATGCCCGAAAGGCAACTTTTCTAGTATTTTTACTGTTAAATAACTTAATATTTTTCAAGCCTTTCCGGCTTTTTAGGCCTTTCAAGCCCTCTTGTTCTTTTTTAATTCACGAACTTCATCACGCAAAATAGCTGCAAGTTCAAATTCCAATGCTTTTGCAGCTTCACGCATTTGTTTTTCTTTATCTTTTATAATTTCTGCACGCGGACGTTTATCTCCCATTAAATCCAATTCTAGTAAACGTTTTCTATTTTTTGTCGTAGTGCCTTTGGTTGTTTTCATATTACCAGCAGAGATACCAAACTCGTCTAGGATATTTTTGATATTTTTTTGAATTGTTTTTGGTGTAATACCATGTTTTTTATTATAAGCCAATTGCTTTTTTCTTCTACGTGCTGTCTCACCTACTGCCCTATTAATTGAACCTGTCATATTGTCGGCATACAGAATTACCTGACCATTTACATTACGAGCTGCACGACCAATAGTTTGTATTAAACTTCGCTCACTACGAAGAAATCCCTCTTTATCAGCATCTAGTATCGCAACTAGTGATACTTCTGGGATATCTAACCCCTCACGAAGCAAGTTTACACCAATTATAACATCTATTTTATTGGATCTAAGATCATTTATAATCTGGATACGTTGAATAGTCTTCACATCACTGTGCAAATACTCCACTCTTATTTTTCGTTCCTTTAGATAGTCTGTTAAGTCCTCAGCCATCTTTTTTGTAAGTGTTGTAACTAGGGTTTTTTCATTTTTTTCTATCCTATCTTCTATCCTCTCCATCACATCTTCTATCTGACTTTTGCTTCCTTCATTACCTGTAATCGGCTTAATTATTACTTCTGGATCAACTAGTCCAGTTGGTCTTACGATCTGCTCGACAATTTGTTTACTATTTTCCATTTCATAATCTGCTGGTGTAGCAGTCGTAAAGATTACTTGATTTACCCGATCTTCAAATTCAGCAAATTTCAAAGGTCTGTTGTCGCGCGCACTTGGCAAACGAAAACCATGCTCAATCAAAGTATCTTTTCTGGATCTGTCCCCTGCATACATACCTCTAATTTGTGGAACTGTGACGTGCGATTCATCAATAATAGTAAGAAAATCCCCAATTCCGTATTTGAAATAATCAAGTAGAGTAAAGGCAGCTTCACCTGGCTCACGATCATCAAAATATCGTGAATAATTTTCAATTCCATTACAATATCCAACGTTTCTAATCATTTCCAAATCATATCTGGTCTTACGTTTTAGCCTTTCGTATTCCAAAACTTTTCCATTCTTTTCAAAATATTCTAATCGTTGTTTTAAATCATTTTTTATCTGAGCAAAAGCCTCGCTGCGAGCTTCGTCTCCCAAAACATAATGTTTGGCTGGGAAAAGCCACAGATCTTCTTGCTCACGCATTATTTTCCTAGTTACAGGATCAACCTGTTCAATAATGTTAATTTTCTCGTCTATTTCCATGCGATAAATCTTTTCTTCATTTACTGGCATTATTTCGAAGACTTGTCCGCGCATACGGAATGTACCACGCTTTAGTTCAGCATTCGTGCGAGTGAACTGCATATCAATTAACTGTTTCATCATTCCCTTACGATCAAGATCTTGTCCAGCAGTAAAATGCAAAACTTCTTTTTCATACTCCTTTGGATTCCCAAGCGAGTAAATTGCAGAGACTGAGGCAACAATAATAACATCCTTTCGAGTTAGCAAAGCCTGGGTACAAGCGTGACGAAGGCGGTCAATCTCTTCATTTATCTGAGCTTCCTTTTCTATATAAGTATCACTCCCTGGCATATATGCTTCTGGCTGATAGTAATCATAGTATGAAACAAAATATTCTACAGCACTGTCTGGAAAAAATTCTCTAAACTCATTACACAGCTGGGCTGCCAAAGTTTTGTTATGAGCGATTACTAGTGTTGGTTTTTGTACTTGCTCAATTACATTTGCAACTGTAAAAGTCTTTCCTGAGCCAGTTACACCCAGCAGAGTTTGCTTTTTAATATCTTTTTTCAAACCTAAAACAAGCAACTTGATAGCACTAGGTTGATCTCCCGATGGTTTGTAATCTGATTTTAGTTTGAATTGAGTCATAATTTTACGGTTGTCATTCCGACTGCAATGAACACTGGCGATAGCCAGAGAATGAAACGGAGGGATCCCTTTAGACACCTCGTTATATGTAAAACATTTTATGTGCTTCTGAAAGGGATTCCTCGGCTACGCTCGGAATGACAGTGTGTAAACCACAAAATGCCCCGGAAAGGGGTTTATATAGGGGATGCTGAAAGGATTAGTGTCTTAATTATACTAGATTAGTATGCTTTGGTCAAGGTGTTAATAACTTTCATTCTAAATATCTCAGATTTGTTTTTAAAATTTTACTTACTTTTATCATCTTCTTGCCCCGACAGATGTCGGGGTCAATATGGGGATAAGTTTTTTGTACTAAAAAACAACCTTGAAATAGATTGTTTTTATTTAAAATTCTAAACTGCAATTTCTTCTATCTCTTGGTCCAACTCTTCTACCATCTCTTCCTCTATTTCGTCGACATATCTTTGAGCCTCTTTTTTTGGATCCTTAAATTTTGGATCTGAGCCTCCTGGAAGGCCTTCGATCTTATCAAGTTTTATGGCTTTTGGGATAACCTTCATAAAATCATCCCTCATTTGTTCGTAATTATCAAAATCCAACTCCTTTGCTTGCTTTAGATGGACACCAGCCAAAATAGGATCTACTAGATCAAAATTTACTTTAAGTTCTTTTTCTTTTACTCTCTTTTTGTCAAAATCTACATCAATTACATTTTTACCTTTTTTTATATCATCACCATCCAGACCCAGAGCATTATAAAAAACTGTTTGTATTACCTCTTGCCTAGCCTCCTCCACATCACCTTCATTTGCTTTTTCATACATTGTCTTGTGTGGAACCGAGATTTCTGTAGGATTTTCGCCAAACTGCTTAAAATCTTCACCAAATTGTGGTGATACATTAAACTGAGTATCTGTAATTTTAACCTCATTTCCTTTGGTTTTTTCTTTCTTCGCTTCTTCTAACAAAGCCTCTCTCTGTCCGGGCGCATAGATCATAGTTTCTTCCGCGCTAAAATCTTCCGGTCTTTCATCAGCGGGCTTACCAGATCTAGAAAAATCTCCAACATGTTGTCCGGTCATTCCTTCTCTCATACTTTTAAAACTTAACTATTTTATCTAAAATCTCTTCTTTTACAATATCTTCAGACAAAGCAGGTTGTGAGTCATTATTTATCACAATTGGCAAAATATTGTATTCAACTTCTATATTATCCCCTTTTTCGAGAAAAATTGCAACATTTAAACCTTGCTGAGTATCTGTAGAAAAATATTGATCAAATATAAAATTTCCAAGGCTATAAAATATCATTTTACCATTATACTCTTCAATCGGCTGAATCACATGGGGATGAGTGCCAATAATTACATCCGCACCAGAATCAATTATAGTGTGAGCTTTTGTTTTTACAGAATTATTTACTTTGTCTGTGATATATTCTGTACCCCAGTGTGGTATTACTACTAGATAATCAACCAAAGGACGTATTCTTTCTATTTCGAGTATAGTATCATCAAATCCTCCAACAACTAAATCGTGATAACCTATCATTCCCACTCTTATATTATTTTTCTCAATAATAAAAGATAGGTTTTCTGGATCATTTTCTGGATCACCAAAATAGCTAATTCCTTGCTCACCCAAATAATCTCTAGTCTGTTTTAGTCCATTGTAACCAAAATTAAGAGTGTGGTTATTTGCTAAACTAAAGACATCAAAGTATTTTGCCAACGGTTCAAGAAATTCTGGTGAAAAAGTAAAGAAAAATCTACTACCACCAGTTCCATTAGAAATTGATTTAAAATTTGTAATGGCACCCTCTAGATTTCCAATTCGCAAATCATAATCAAAAAAGTAGTCTAGATTTTGAAATGAATGATTATAATCTCCAGCTTCTAGTGTTTTCAAATAAACACTTCTGTCCAGCATTATATCACCAGTAAAAAGTAAACTAAGCTGATCTTTTGGTAGAATTATTTCTTTTTGTTTTGGTGGTGTAATAATATCGCTCAGATTCATTTTTTGTAAGATTGGCAAATCCTCTCCAATAACTAAATCTTTTTTTAGACTAAAATAAAAAAAAGCTGATAAGCCTATCAAAGCTGTAATAAATACAATAATTATTATCTTAAACCATTTCATATTTTAGAATAATCCAACCTTATCAAGAAGAACCAAGGCACTAAAAAATCCAAAGAATAAAAATATGACTACCATTATAATTTTACGAATCCAACCTGGGCGGAATACTTTTGGCAATATAGTATGATTGAGCCAAAATACCAGTCCGATGTGCACAAACATAGCAAAAGCATTAATCACTGCACCGAGTATTATCAAAGTCTTTGGTTCATAGATATTAAATAAAAATAAAATAATGCCAAAGGCAATCTGCGCCCAGACAAAGACATAATAAATCTTGCAAAGATTTACTTTCTTATTTCCCTTTTCTTTGTCTAATTTTCTAATTGCAAAATTCTCAGACATAATACGGGAAGTAGAGTCCATCACACCCAGCTGAGTCTGAAATAACATTATGGCTACCACTATGAGAAACGAAGTGCCCAAGAAAGGTGCTAGCGTCTTTCCGATTACCAATCCCTCGCTAATTACAAAATTAATTCCTTCGGCATTACCAGTCATGCCATGGGTAGTAGCAAAAGACAATAACATCAACATCATCATGGATAGTCCACCTATGAACCAAAACACAAACAAATGTTCCAAACTAATTAATTTCCACCATTTTTTGAAGCATTTTATATTTTCGTCATTTATCTCACACTCCTCACCTTCTAGTTTTATTTGTGTTTCTTGTTTTTTCGCAAACAGGCCAGTTATTTTTTGTGAATATGCTCCCATTCCATATCCTTTTTCTTTTATATAAATTGATTGTGTGAGATTCAAATTCCCACCCGCTCCAGAATAAGCAAAGGCTGCAAGGAAAGTTGCAATACTAATTCCAGATGGCAAAAACCAAAATCCATCTCCCCTACCAATCATTCCAGAAAACAATGCGTTGAAGTCTGCTTTTGTAGCAATAACAATTGCCAAAATAAAAATAAATGGCACACCTATCAAAATTATCGTCTTGGTAAGACGCTCCATCATAGAATAAACTGTCTTTCCAATGCTGAGAATCACGCCGATTATAAGTAAAAACCCAATTGCAAGCCATTTGAAACTCTCTAAACCAAATATAGTCGCCGTAACTTTGGCAGAGGCAGCTATTATACCCGGCAAACCAAATCCGATAAAAGTAGATAGAATAAACCAATAGACTGCTGGTTTGAAAATTTTATGAATCCCAACAAATACGCTCTCGCCTTTTACTAATGCATAGCGTTCTATTTCCATGTTCATGAAATATTGAAATGTAATACCAAGCAAAGCTCCCCAAGCAATTCCCATGCCATAGTTTGCTGCCATATATGGCCATAGTATTACCTCACCAGATCCTAAGCCAAGAGCGAGAATAATAAAGCTCGGACCAATAAGTTTTTTAAAGGAGATTGGTTTTGGGAATGGTTTTGTTGTTTTAGTGCTGTTCATAACTTAATTATTTTATCGTGTCCCCTCCCCTATGAGGGGGGGCACGTTGAGGTAATTCTTATTTTATTATAAAACAATATTAAACAAATAACCAATGAATATAATTCCAACAGTTACAATACCAAAAAATACTAAGAGCAATTTGAATTTTATTACCTTTTTTAAAATCAATGCTTCTGGAAGAGATAGACCAACAACTGCCATCATAAATGCCAAGGCAGTGCCAATAGGTACGCCTTTTACTACCAGAGCCTGTATAATCGGGATCACACCACTAGCATTGGAATAGAGTGGAACGGCGAGAATAACTGCCAAAGGTACGCCAAATATTCCTGCAGCCTGCAAATAAGTTTCGAAGAAATTTGTCGGAACAAATCCATGTATTACAGCGCCAAGTGCCACACCGGCAATAATATAGAGTACAACTTTTCTTACTATCCCCCAAGCCTCACTGCTAATATTTAATAAAACTTGTTTTCTGCTTGGTTTTTCTTTTTTACAACCACAACCACAATTTTTCTTTGCTTGTTCAAATGGAATTAAATATTTTTCCATTTTTAATTTTTGCAAAACAAAACCACCGACTACACCAACAAGCAAACCAGCCAATACATACAAAATTGTTATTTTCCAACCAAAAAGACTTAAAAACAATACAACAGCAATTTCATTTATAAGTGGTGAAGTAATTAGAAAAGAAAATGTAACACCAAGAGGAATCCCCGCTTGCATAAAACCAATAAAAAGTGGAATCGATGAGCAGGAACAAAATGGAGTAATAGCACCAAAGCCTGATGCAATCAAATAATCTGCTCCATAAAATTTACGACTGGTCAAAAACTTTTTAAACTTATCCATTGGCAGAAAATGTCGCAACCAGCTCATGAAGTGCGTTACCAAAATTAAGAGTATCAAAATTTTCAAAATATCGTTAACAAAAAATACCACACTTTCTGCCAGATGAGTGTCTTGCCGTAAATTTAATAGATTGTATGTAAACCAGTTTGCGAATGATTCTAATGGTTGGAATATACTCATAAAACTATTCTTTGGTTTTCAAAAAATAAACCGCCAGATAGGTAGTAAGCGGAAAAGCTAAAATAAGTCCGATACTTCCGGATAGAGTGCGAACAATTTCAGTCGCAATAAATTCATTGTCCAGTGCACTCGCAAAAGTTACTGATGTCTCAGGATTAATACTGAATAAAATTAGTAGTGGCAAAGATGCACCAGCGTAAGTGAGAAATAAAGTATTCACCATCGAGCTTAAGTGTGTCCTGCCAATTTCATTTGCTGATTTTATCATTTTTCTTTTTGATAAATCTGGTTTTAGTAATTTAATCTGATTGACAGCTTCCACTTGACCTAGAATAACATCGTCGAGAACACCTAAAGTACCGATTAAAATTCCTGCTAAAAGTAACCCACGAAAGTCAATTATATTAACCCCTGGCGTACCTACCAAAAAACTAGCTTCTTCTGAGGCAAAACCAGTTAGTTTGGTTAGTGCAACAAAAACATAAGACAAAACAAAAGTAATGATTAGTGATAGACTAATACTCACGATTGCAATGTGAGTTTTTTTACTAAACCCTTCGGTGACATAAATAATAGTAGCTAATATAAAAATAGAACCAATGAGTGCAATAATAAGCGGACTACTCCCACCTATGATCTGCGGAATGATAAACTTAATTATTACAAAAAATGTAATAACAAGACTTATGAGCGACCTGATCCCCTTTTTCCGGCCAACTGCAATAATTGCTACTGAAAAAATTAATCCCAACAAATATAGATAACCGCGACGAACAAAATTCTGAATATAAAACTGGTCACTACCTTCAAAATCCTTGTCCCAGCGCACCAGCACCTTGTCACCTAGCTCAAATACAGTGTTCGACATGCTCAAAACTTCTATATCAGCTATGCCGATATAATCAAATTCCTTTTCTTCCCACGAACCGGATAAGCCAATTAGCTTTATATTTTGTTGAACACTCTCTCCACCATTTTCTTGTATAATCTTTCTAGTATCAAAAATTTCTAAAACACGAGCTTCAAAAGTCTCGGGCACAAAATCAGCCTGAGCTTGAGTAGCTAGTGGTAAAAATAATGTAATTAAAAATAAAAGAATTATAGTCTTTTTCATAGACTTATTCTACCACTTTTATAGCAAAATTACTACTTATGTGATAGAATAAAGATTAATCACTTTTTAGACTGAGATTGCCACGTCATGTATTCTCATTCCTCGCAATGACACAAATTTAAGGCCTTTCCAGCCTTTCTAGCATTTTAAGCCTTTCAGGCATTTATATCATGCAACTACCAACCAGAAAACCAGGAAAATACTCTATTCCAAAATTTGATCCGGTGATGAGTAAAGAAAAACTTGATGAACTCAAAGTTGAATTTGTTAAACTTAAGAAAAAACGACCTCATGCTTCTTCTGAAGTAGCTAGGCTCGCAGAAATGGGAGACTTTTCTGAGAATGTAGAGTATCAGCTAGCAAAAAGACGCCTACGAGGAATTAATAGTGCATTATTAAAATTAGAATATCAGATTGATCATGCTGAAGTAATTGATCTGAAAAATAATAGCACTATCCAAGTTGGCCATAGTGTAGTACTAAAAGTAGATAAAAATAAAAAAACCTATAAAATTCTAGGTTCTTCTGAGACAGATCCCACAAAAGGAGTTATATCTTACACTTCCCCAATTGGAGAAGCCTTACTTGGGCACAAGCTTGGTGATGTGTTTGATGTAGAGATTGGTGGAAAGAGTGTGGAGTGTGAGGTTTTGGATATAAAATGACAAGGATATAGAAATTAAGATACAAAAAAACTTCCATATCTGGAAGTTTTTTATTTCGGCTTTGTATTGGTCTTCCACATGCGGTTTCCTATGCTTCTTTGTCTTTGGGCACCGGCTTGGCTGCTTGCTTTTGCGTGGAAGCCCTGGAGACTGCTTTGTTTTTTCTTTGGGAGACTCATAGAAGGAAGCTTAGTCCCCTTGCCCAACTTCTTTTCTTCTTTTTTTAAATTTTTTAGGACTTTTGATAGCATATTATTTTATTTACTTCTTCCTACCAGCTCTAACTCTATCAGTCTCAGTCAATTGCTGTTTTCGTAGGCGGATACTCTTTGGGGTGATCTCTAGGTACTCGTCTTCAGACATTACTTCCATTCCCCTTTCCAGCGTGAGATCCATAGGCGGGATGAGCGCGAGGGCATCGTCAGTACCAGAAGCACGCATATTGGTAAGTTGTTTGCCTTTTATTGGATTGACTGTCATATCTTGACCTTTGGCAGTATTACCAATGACCTGACCTTCGTAAACTTCCACATTTGCTTTTACATAAAGCACACCACGCTCTTGGAGATTGGCTAGTGCGTAACCAAGCACCTTGCCAGCTACACCAGAAATCATAGAACCAACGTCGCGTTTTTTGATCTCGCCAGCTACTGGTTTGAAGCCAATAACTTCGCTACACAAGATTCCTTCGCCACGAGTATCAACTGTAAATTCATTTTTATAACCTAGTAAGCCTCTGGTTGGGATTTCATAAACCACACGAGTGTGATTTTGCTCAGGTTGCATAGATATCATCTGTCCTTTTCGTTTTGACATCTTTTCAATTACTGTTCCAGCAAATTCTTCTGGAATATCCAAGGTAACAAGCTCATATGGTTCGGACTTAACACCGTCCACTTCTTTTATAATAACTTGAGGTTGAGAAACTTGAAGTTCATAATTTTCACGGCGCATGTTTTCTAGTAAAATTGCAATATGAAGTTCGCCTCTGCCATAGACTTTGAAAAAATCATTATTTTCAAATTCAATTTTTAGCCCTACATTTACTTCCAATTCTTTTTCTAGTCTTCCTTTGATTTGTTGAGTCGTTACAAACTTTCCTTCTTTTCCAGCATAAGGAGAATTGTTTACAAGGAAATTCAATGAGATTGTTGGCTCGTCAATTTTAATTGCAGGAAGTAGTTCTTGATTTTCATCTATACAAATAGTGTCGCCAATATATATTTCTGGCAGACCAGATATCATTACAATATCACCTGCACCAGCTTCGTCTACTTCTTTTCTATTTATTCCCTCAAAGGTAAATAGTTTTGCGATAGTTCCGGTTGTTGTCTTCTCACCGATTTTTTTTATAAAAACTTTTTGACCTGCTTTTACTTTTCCTTGATAGATTCTACCAATACCAAGACGGCCGAGATAATTATCATAAGCTAGGTTGAATGGTTGAAAAGAAAATGAAGCTTCGGTATCAGCCTCGGCTGGTGAAACTTTTTCTAGAATAACATCCAAAAGCGGAGTAAGATTGTCTGACTCGTCTTCTAGATTCATTTTTGCAATCCCCTCTTTTGCAATAGTATAAACTGTAGTGAAATCAAGTTGCTCATCATTGGCACCTAGATCCATGAAAAGTTCTAGTACCTTGTCATTGGCCCAGTCTGGTCTAGCTGCTGGCTTGTCGATTTTATTTAGAACTACAATAGGCTTGAGGCCTAGCTCTAGAGATTTTTTTAAAACAAATTTGGTCTGAGGCATTGGCCCTTCTTGGGCATCTACAATTAGAAGCACAGAATCAATGGAACGAAGAACTCGCTCTACTTCTGAACCAAAATCAGCATGACCTGGTGTGTCTACTATGTTTATTTTTGTATCTTTATAGAATACTGAAGTGTTTTTGGAATAAATAGTAATACCACGCTCTTTTTCAAGATCGTTTGAATCCATACTCACTTTTTCATCTGTCACCATTCCAGTCTGACGCATAAGAGCATCAGTCAGCTTGGTCTTGCCGTGATCTACGTGAGCTATGATTGCTATGTTACGAGTTTCCATATGGAAAGGCTTGAAAGGCTTGTCCGCCAGAGGACGGATCAGCCTTGGGCTGAAAATGCTTATCCACCCAAGGCGGATCAGTCTTTCAGCTGAATAACAAAATTCTCCTGGTAGGAGAATCTACTGTGACGGGATTATACTATAGTTTTGGGGTTTTGTCAACCCCCCCATGTCATTGCGAGGAGTGTGTAACAACGACGTGGCAATCCCATACTTAAAAACCACTGTCAGTGCAATAAAGACTGAAATTGCCGCGCAACAAGTCCTCTTTGAGAGACTTATCGCTCGCAATGACAGTATAAACAAAAAAATACCTTTTTAAGGTATATAGTGTGTCGACCGCCCCGCCCGTTCGACACCGTTCTGGTAGTCTAGGCGGGGGGCCTCTGATTGTATGCGAAGTTCGCATGACTTCCTCCCTTAGGTTCTGTTGCTTGGGTGCTCTGGACACCACTTCGCCTCGCAATTCTCGCAATCCACGTCCACATCTATCACAGTGGCAACAATTATGCCACGGCGACCAAGACCGACCGTGTCATCGAAAGTAACCTCCTCTCTTGTCTCGATAGTAACCCTTTTCGTGAAGATGAACCAGAAGGTACTCACGAACAAGGTAATCGTCAGCATCCAGGACAGGAGGCACCCAGGACAAACCATCCCAACTTCAACTGCCCTCATAACCAGGAAGACGGTGAATCCGCCCGCGAAGGTGACGAGGATGTAGTTGAAGATTGGAAAGAGCCCCCACTTGCTTCTGCTGGACCTGGCCATAAGGGCCGTGAGCCCAATCGTCAGGTACCCCACAGCCCCTATCAGAGCGAAGGGCACTCCCAACAGCAGGGTATCAGCGACGTCCTTAGCATGTCCCAGAGCACAGATGTGTGCCCCACCAGCCACGAGGATGCCGATGAAACCAAGTGCCGCGATGACAGAGAAATAGAATCTGTGCAAATCCATGGAACCCCCCCTCAAGGTTTTCTAAGTTGTTGAACAAAGTTTTTATACCATAAAATAAAAGGTTTGTCAAGTATAGTAACAAAAAACACCCTATAGAATAATGTTTTTTTGACTAGACCCAACTATTCCACATTACAGTAAGGGACTTGACAAAAGTGCTAAAATGTGCTATAATATATCGTCATAATCCAAAAATTAAGTCTAGTAAATAGCTTGTATTTTAAGGGGTTATAACGAGGTTCGTTTCAATCTAAACCCACCAAAAGGAGTCTTGCTGGTGAAATATGTTTATTACCTACATAGGTGTGAGTATATTTGACCAGCAAGGCGTGCCTAATTAAGCGCCCTGCTATTACGCGGTGACGTAGCCGCATTATACAGGAGAAGAGAAATGGCTGACAACAAGAACGTCTTTACCTGCAGTGTGACCTGGGAAAACATCTGTAAGCTTTCGCTGCTCATGACCAACGGTCTCAAGGATGAGGAAGCCAACCAGGAACTGGTGTACATGGCGGATAACTCCTTCGGGTCTCGTGAGTGGGATGCAATGGAAAGTGCCCACCGCGTGGACAACGGCTGTGATGGGGACTGGATCGGCTTCCAAGAAGCAAGCTCATCCCGATTCCTCTGGGGCTCGGCCTCATCCGGGGCCACCATCGAAGTCGTGAAGTATCACGAGTTCTGGGAGTTAACATTCACGGGTACGAACGTCACAGAGACTGGCAGAGAATCCTGGTATGCTACCGCGGCCGCAATGGTAGTGAACCCCCGGGACATTCAGGAAATTGATTTCCCCGAGACTGTGGCATTCTTGGACACGGTACGAGTGTCGGAAAATGACGTGTGGGTCTCCGATGAAGAGAAGCTCATACGCGCCAACTTCCTCGAGGGTTTCGAAGGGATCTTCTATATCAATGCACCGCTTACCGAAGCAGAGCAAATCGAAGCTGACTTCGACTCCGGTCGTCTAAGCTAGTGATCCTTCTCCACACCCCGCTCTTTCAACGTCGCATCTAGCTACTGGCGTGATGCGAAAGGCCTGATCTATCAGGTCAACTACTACTGGTACGCGTTCCAAACACAGGAACGCCACACCTTCATCCCCGAAGGTTGCCAGTGTACTCGAAACGCACGCTCGACTCCCCGTCGACGTGCCTTCAACTATCTTACTCTTGGACTTTTCAAGGGTGAAATTGAGAAGAAAATACAATTTGAGACAAAATAAAAAACCGTGAATTATCACGGTTTTTTTAATTTATATTTTATCTACTATATCTACGTCGAGGTGAATTGGTTGGGCGACTCTGTCCGGAACTAGAATTACTTCGTTGACCGTCTGAGGATTCGCTTCTTTTTCGGGAGTATGGTTTGTTTCTACTACCACTTCCACCACTTCTTTTTCCTCTACTATTCTTTTGGCCGTGTCTTGGGTTGTATGCTCCACCCTGACCTTGTCGAGGAGATCTACCTCCAGCTTGGAATCCTCGTTTTATAACTGGTCTTTCTCTTTCTGGTGGAAGTTTTGGAAGAGTTAGTATTGGTAAACTCTTGCGAATTAGTCGTTCAATCTTTCTGACATCTGCCTTTTCTGATGGAGTAACAAATGAAATTGCTTTTCCAGATTTACCAGCACGACCAGTTCTACCAATACGGTGAACATAGTCCTCTAAACCATCTGGAAGATCGAAATTGATAACTAGATTAATATCTTTTACATCAATACCACGAGCAGCAATATCAGTAGCGACCATTACACGAAATCTTCCTTTGGTAAATCCGTCCAATGCTTTTACGCGTTGTGCTTGAGAACGATTACCATGAATCTCTGTTGCAGTATGATTCATGTTGCCTATATCACGAGCAATACGCTTGGCACCATGTTTGGTTCTAGAAAAAACAAGGACCTTGTCGTCTTTATATTGTTCAAGAATTGCATCGAGTAGACGCATCTTATCATTTTTCCTTACGACAAATACTTCTTGATCAGTATTTTCTGCAGAAGTTCCTTGAGGTGCGATTTCAATTCGCAAAGGTAGCTTCATAAATCTAGTTGCGAGACTTGAAATAGTCTTTGGCATGGTAGCAGAGAATAACATTGTTTGTCTATCTGGTCTTATTGCTGATAAAATCTTTTTTATCTCTGGCAAAAATCCCATATCAAGCATACGATCGCCTTCATCCAGAGTAATTATATTTACATTTTTCAAACTATAAGCACGTTGGTCTATCAAGTCCATAAGACGGCCGGGAGTAGCAATTACAATATGTGGATTGCGCTGTAGAGCTCTGACTTGAGGATGTTGAGAAACACCACCAATTACTACTGCTGTGGTCATTCTAAGAGGTGTGCCAACGTTTTTCAATGATTCCTCCACTTGGAGTGCTAGCTCACGTGTAGGGACCAGAATAAGGCCCTGACCCTTGTCTTTTGCTAGACGTTGGATCATTGGTATACCAAAAGCTAGAGTCTTGCCAGTACCAGTCTGAGCAATACCCACGATGTCTTTTCCTTCCAATGCAGGTGCTATGACCTGGCGCTGGATAGGTGTAGGAGTTTCAAACCCCTTCTTTGAGAGGATGGTCAAAAAATTTGACGCTATCCCAAGGTCGCTAAAACGACCTGTATCTTCTTTTTGCATATATATTTTTAGTATGACTCAATATTCTAGAAGGTCATACAAGACACAAAAAGATTCGAGTCGCGAGAGACAAATTAGTCTCAAGCATAAATAATACGGCAGTATAGCATATTTTGAGAGTTTTGTCAAGTTTTAGACAAAGTTCATCAAAATAATGCCTACTATTATAACAAACATACCAGCTAGCTTTTGTGGTACTCTTTCACGTTCTTTTAAGAAGAAGATACCTATAAGTACTGCAAAAACAAGCGACACCTGCGTAACTGGTATAACCTTCGATACATCTCCTATTTTCAACGCTGTATACAGGAATACTTCAAAAATTCCAAATAATACTCCAGATAATATTATTCCCTTAGAATTTAATTTCATTTCTTGATTAATTTTTTTAACATTAAAACCTAAAAAGGGAAAAGCTAGTAGTCCTACTGCCATCAAAACAAAAGATGCTAAAGCTATCTCAGAAAAATCATTTACCGTAATTTTTACAAACATAAAAGAAATTACAATAGAAATAGTTGCTAATATAGCCAATATTACACCACTAGACCATGAAAATCTACGCTTTGTGTACACGGCTATAGCCACACCTACTATAATAATAACAATTGCAAGTATTTTCAAAAAAGTAAGTGTTTCTGCAAAAAAGAAAAAACCACCAAATAAAATTAGAATATGTCTAATTTGAATTACTATTTGATAGAGTGATATATCAATCTTTTTCAAAGCCAAAAAAGTCAGCCAATCGCATAAAAAAACAAAGATAACTATAAATCCAAAAAACAGCCAGGTAATCCCCTTTTCAGGCAAATCAAAACCAAACAGAAGCATCGGTAACAAAACCAAACCAGCAACAAATTCATGGATAGCTGTGTAAGCCAGTGGATTTGATTCTCCTTTTAAAACAGTTCTCGCCACCACTCTCGCCAAAGCAAAAAATAGACCTGCCAAGACTGATAAAATTATCCAACTCATAAGTTTATTATATTATATATATTAGTATACTACTTTTGCTTAAAAAATTCTAACTCTCGTCCACATCCTAAATATAAAAAAATGGGTTGACATTCTTTTTTATTTCTGTTATAATGTTCTCGTTGTTTACAACTAAACATTCGACGGTAGCTCAGTGGTAGAGCAACTGGCTGTGACTTTAATAGCAGCCCTTGGTAGTAATACTGAGGTGAAAAACAAGGTGAACTGCAGGAACCCTTAATCTGTTGCAAAACAGAAAAGGCGATCTGCAGCCAAGTCTTGACCCCTAATCCATATCCGGATTAATATTACGGACTTACTAAGACTGTAGTAGGGAGTCAAGAAAGGTTCAGAGACTATCCTTAACGGGAGTAGGATTCGATTTAATCGGATTCGAAGCGCCTTGCACCCCAACGCTCTTGATTTAGTCAAGTTTTTGGCGAGGGTGATAATATAGTCCACTCTTTTAGGAAACTAGAAGGCAAGTGTAACCAGTGGGTCGCCGGTTCGAGCCCGGCCCGTCGAGCAAAACAAAAAAATAGTGTAATTACACTATTTTTTTGTTTATATCAATCTTTCTCTTACAATAATAAATCCTTCGGATCCACATACCCTTTATATCCATTACCATAATCAAAGCCAGCTGGACGATAGCCTAAATGGAGGTGAGAACCTGTGCTATCACCTGAATTGTCTGAGATACCTAATAAATCCCCTGCTTTTAATTTTTGATCTAACTTGACACTTACTTTATCAAAATGACCGTAAACTGTTTGAGCTCCGCTAGTGTGTTCAAGTTTTACATATTTACCATAACCACCTGTATCTTTATTTCTACACTCAATTACTTTTCCATCTAAAACCGCGTAGACTTCCCTCTTTCCATCAGGACTGTCGTCAAATTTAGTGCGAAAATCAATTCCATTATGGCCTTTCATATCATATTTTGCATAATGCTCCGGCCAGACACCAAATTCTTGAGTAATAAAAATTTTATCTAATGGATTACAAGCAAATTTATTTTTGTCTGTTTTTTTATCTATATTAACAACTAGACCATCTTCCGTTGCTGTTGTATTTGGGAATATTTTCTTAGCCACTTTTTCAGCTTCATTGCGTTTTTTCAAATCCAAATAACTGTGAGCGGCAAAATGGGTAAGGTATAATTGTTTTACATTAGATTTTTTTGCAATCTCAGCCACATCATCTGGACTTGTATGACCCCAACTATCTTTTTCTCCTGGCAAAAGCGCGCACTCGTGAATCAATACGTCAGCATCTTGAGCTAGTTTATAATCATTTTCACATGGCCCCGTGTCACAGCAATAAGCTATTACCTTTCCATCTAATTCTATTCTATATCCGAGCGTATAATCTGCATGGTCTAATTTTAAACAAACAAATCTAAAAGGATTTTTGTAATGCCCAGGACGGAGCTTGATAAAATCAGTTTTAAAAGTTAATTCACGAGATGAAGCTGTAAAAGGATGGTTTAAAAACTTTTTTAAATATTTTTTAGTTTTTTTACTGCCAAGAATTGTTAATTTTTGTTTAAATTTAAATTTTGGCAGACAATGCAAACCACAAACATGATCTATATGTAAATGACTGATGAATAAATAAATTGGTTTGTCTTCTGTGATATATTTATCTAATTTACTAAAACCAAAACCAGCGTCAAAAATAATATAAAAATCTTTGGTTTCAAGCAAAGTACAAATAGTATTACCAGTATCAGTATCATACCAGCCATTTGTTCCGAGGAAGGTTAGTTTCATAGCATTGATTTCACTGATTAATTAATGATTACACAGATTATGATAACATTTTTTGAAGTAAAAAACAAAAACAACCCTTGGATAAGAGTCGCTTTTGAGTTTGTGCAAGTCTACCAGTCCTGCACACCCCCTCATATCGTATCCTCAGAATCAATCAGAGTAGAACTCTATTGAAAGATTCTTAGAATATATTCTTGAATGAACATGCTGTTCGAGGCCAAGTAATTGGCAAGTCCCCAAACAGCCCAAGGAACAAGTAACCACTTCCACAAGTTCTGCTTTTTGGTGGAGATGAAACCACCAAGCAGTACGAGAAGTGGGTCTGCGATTAGACGGTTGGACCAGTGCTCAAATCCGCGTTTCCAGTCGGAAATTGCGATTCCGAACACCCCAGACTCCATCAAAAATTCGGCCAACTCCCAACTATAAGCGATCGCGAAGATCACAAGTAGGAGTTTCTTGATATTGGAGTTTGGGAATACCTTCCTAAGGAGCGGATACATCACCACACCCAAAAGAAAGTGTTCTATTGACCACAGATCGAGCATGGCAACCTCTCTCGCTCCATACTTCTGTGGCACCACCATACAGATCAACGCCAGCCCCATGACTGTGTCGATGAGCAGGATGATCTTCTTTGGGTTGCTCGTCGGATCCCACTTGACGAACTTGTAAACAAGCAAGGCAAGCACTACTAGCACTTCGTCTGCCTTGCGTGTGAGGTAGAGGAAGAATCCTGAAACACTGGCAGTAACCAGTGAGATTCGCTTCGCATTTTCTACACCAAGCGCCACAGCCAACGTGTGCTTGTATCCCCTGTCGACCTTGACATCGTCGATGTCCTTGACGATCTCTCTCCACAGAACTATAAGGAAGAATACTCTGTACCAGATCCAAACACGATGATCACTGGTCCTAAGGTAGACTGAGCCACAGAGCACTGGGCTGGCGCCACAGACTGCGACGATCAGGTTGTTGAGCACGATGATATTTTCCAGGTAGGAGTATATCAAGCCCGTGAGTAGGACGGCCAGACACAAGACTCCCAAGTAGAGGTCGTAAAACATCAACGCACCTATCAGCACAAGAGTCACTACGGTCAGCTTGACCCAGTAACCCCAAAATGCTTTTGGGTAGTCGAATGCCAGACGTTTTCCCTTCTGGAGATCATGGCTTCTATCGTACCAGTCATTGAAGGTCATAATGCTCATGTGAAGCAAAGAGCAGGACAAGGCAGCCAGTAAGGCAATACCCCAATCTACCTGAATCTCTTCGTACATCACAAAACCGCCGAGTGTAAACAGGAAAGTGAAGAGAGTACCTCTAATCCTTCCTGTCTTGACCAACTCCACGAGTGGTGGAGCAGATGTCTCGAGGGCATCCTTGTAGCCCAGTAACGTATCTTCCACTACTGCGGCTATGTAGATTGACCAGCCGGCAATGGTTAAGAAAAGTACTTGCCCATTCATATCACCTTTCAAGATATGGAACAGACAGATTGCCGTGGTGGCAACCCCAAACCCAAAGTAAGGCAGATGGACTATACCACCCAAGCTGATCTTGCCAGTCTTTGGAAATCCCCAGTTTGGCTTGTAGCTGGGACCAGTCCCAACCCTATACCAAAACCAGGCACCCAAACAGATCGACAGCGCGAACACTACCCACCCGAGTGTGCTGACGTGGCCGTTCTGGACCAGGTGACCAAAACCGCAAAACACTAAGCCCATGCCAATGACATCTCCCCATGTCTGGCAATTGGCGTCCTGCCAATGGTTGAATTTCTGACTCGTGCCAGAAATAGGGCTCCGTCTCGCTGGAATTCTCCCCTGACTCAATTCCCACTGCTGAGTGAAAAATTGAGACAAACAGATCAATCCATTAAGAAGGAGAACGATAAGAATGGTGCTGTAGTCTACTGCCATCACGACCTCCTTCTATGTTGGTTGATTTTCAAGGTACATTAAAAATAATAGCATTTTTGAATGTTTTTTACAAGATTATACAAAAACAAAACCCCGATTTTATCGGGGTCTATCTATATCTAGTATTAGCAAGCTTTTTGCCTTTTTTCTTGCGGTGCTTTTTGAGTGCAACCTTTTTCTTTTTGTACATAGAATTAAATTTACTGAATAACAGCTCTAGTCATCGGACCAAAGTAGCCATAGGCTGGAAGCCCGACTGATTGTTGGAATTTTATTAATGCACTTTGTGTAAGTGAACCAAAGTATATAGATTCATTTCCAGGAGAACCAACACCAGTAGTGTCTACTAAAAATCCATTATTATTCAAATATTTTTGTAATTCTCTTACATCATCCCCTACCATGCCAAATTCTAAATTTTGACTAAATCCAAAATTGTTACTTGGTTTAATAATATTTTTTCCATCTTCAAATTTAATTTCAGTATCAATAATAAATAGATCAGACCATTTATAACCAAAGTGATTAAAAGCTTGTTCATCTACTATCCAGCATTTTTTACTATTTTCTACTTTGTAAACTTTTGGTGAATTACCATATTTAATTAATTTACCCTCATAATCATTTTGTTCAAGTTCACTAACTTCTTCCAGATCTTCCAAAATAGATTGGACTGTTAACTCGGCTCTATTTTTTACCACATCTTCAAATTTAATTTTAATATCTTTTATATTATCATTATCAAGATCTACCTCCATTATTTCTTCTAATTTTAAAATGATTATTTGAGGTTCTGAACTCACTCTAATAGTCACAATATTATCAAACAAATCAAACTCTATTATCTCTACTGTGTGTTGCTGGGCTGTATAACTACCATGATTAGAAACTGTGGTCTGAAAATTTGTCGGGGTATTTATATAAGTAGCAATATTGGTACCCGCTTGACTAATAGTTCCAGCATCACCAGTGGACCCCATAGGAACAACAGTGTCAGCTGTACCAATTCCAACTGTTGGGACTGGTACTGGTGTAGCAACACCACTACTATTTGCCACACAAGCTCCATTTGTTAAAGTATAACCACTACTACAAGTTGCAACACCACAAGTTGGGTATGCATTATATGTTGAGGCATTAGAAATTGTTGGACAAGTTGGTGTATCAGCACTAGTAAAACTCCAAGTTGTTGAAGCAGAAATTCCTGCATAGCTATTACCTACAGTATCATCAAATAGAGTTGACGCTATTGTTATATAATATTCTGTTTCATAATCAAAATCAGAAGTAGGATTAATGGTAGCAATAGCACCACTTATACTTAATTGTGTAGAAGTTGCTACAATAGTTTCAACAACAGTATCATCGCTTATTTTATAGATGATAAAATTACCTGTACTTGTGACGATATCTTCATTAAAAGTAATTTCTAAATTTTGACTAATTGAAACACTAGTTGCACCATCTAGTGGTGACAAAGTAGCCGTAGGAGCTGTTGTGTCAATCACTAATGCCTTATTGGTAGCTAAATCAGTGCTTGCCGTAAGCGTTGTTGTACTATTTCCTGAACCATCTGTAATAGTACCAGAGAGAGTTGCATTTAAATCTAATGAATTATCACCTGCTTGAACTGTATAATTACAAGTCCCTGTGGTTGAATTAATAACTGAAAAAGTACAAGTTTGATCAGTATCACCTGTTTCAAGAGTGACAGTTATGTTTCCAGTACTTGTGACAACTTCAGAAAAAACAATATCAATATCTATTACCTCACCTGCTTTGTAGGTATTATTAGCTTTGTCAGAAGAAATAGAAGTAACGCTCGGTGAATCTACATCAGCACTAGTAAAACTCCAGGTGGTAGAGGCTGTAATTCCAGCATAACTGTTACCACTAGTATCATCCACTGCAGTTGTCGCAATAGTAATATAATATTCTATTTCACTATCTAAAGTTGTAGAAGGGTTGATTACTAGAGCGGTTGAACCAGAAGTTGTAACTTTAGTTCCTGTAACATCTATTGTCTCAACCACGCTGTCATCACTGGTTTTGTAAACCACAATATTACCAGTTGAAGTAACGATATCTTCATTGAAAGTAATTGTAAAAGTGGAATCTACACCAACACCTGTTGCATTATCAACTGGAGATAAAGATGAAAGTATTGGATCTGTAACATCTGCTAAACTTTCATATTCAAAAGCTCCTATGTCTCTCGCCGCTCCTGCCAATGTACCACCTCTTTGATCAATTGTCGGAATACTAATACTATTATTAGCAGTAGAAGTCGCATTATTAATTGCAATACTATCAGCAAGAAGAGCATAAGTACGTGTGTCATTCAAACTAGAATTTAAAGCAGCGGAACTATCTAAACTTAAAGTGCCAGTAGTACTAATACCATACAACTCATAAACATCATTTTCATCTTGGTCTGTCCAATCACCTGTAGTAGAAGTAAAATTACTATTAGCATGACCTATTATATTATATCCATTATTATGAAAAGTCCCAGCTACACTTATATCTTTGTATACATCTGCTGAATTGCCCGCTACGATAGAATTAGAAAGATAAAGTGTGGCCGAACCACTCATTCCAATACCTCCACCATAATCATCGATTGAATTATCAGTAATAGTACAGTTGGTAATATGGGCTGTACCAGAACCAATATAGACACCTCCACCACCATCTGATCCACCAGCTGTATTTTGATTGCCATAAATTGTAGAGTTAGTCAAAATCAAATTTCCAGTTGAAGAAGAAAAATATATACCAGCCCCATAACCATTGTAAACATAATCTACATTGTTATAAATAGCTGAATTCGTAATTGTTAGATTACCAAGCATATTCATACCAAAACCATAACCACCATAAATTTTACAGCTGTGTACTTCTGAATTATTAATAGTTACATCTGAACCAGCAGAACCATACAAACAACCACCATTCCAACCAGTACTATTTGGATCACCATACCGAACAGTACTACTATTTATAACAAGACTATACCCATCATAGACAGTAAAAATACGCTTATTACTCGATTCAATAGTTGAATTAGGTTGAAAAATCGTTGAAGATGCTCCGTGACCAATAATGGTTATGTCTTTATAAATTCTATAACCATAACCTGAAACATCACCACTTTCACCAGTACCATTATCCCAATCAAAAGTACCAGTCATATCAAAAACATCACCATCTACGTACTCAGTATAAGCCTTATGAAAACTTTGATAAGGACTTCCGGAAGAACCAACGCCAGTAGAATCATCACCAGTAGAAGAATTAACATAAATTGTTATTGGTGTATAACTAGCTTGAGTGTTGGGATTATTGGTGCTAGTGCTGGTTAGATATACAGTACCGTCAGATACACCTTCACCATTATATTCAAAAATTTGTATAATATAATCTGTGCTAGCAGTAAGACCAGTAACATCTACAGTTGTATCCGTACCATCATATATAGTATACCAACCTGTTGAACCAATTTGCTGACCTGAGGCAAAAACAGAACTAGCTGTATACATAGTTCCATCTACTGGACTAGCCGTACCAGAGCTTGCCTGTTTCATAAAAGCCACACGGCGAGAACCATTTCCATTTGTCCAATCAATTGTCATACTCGTCCGAATAATTGAAGAAAATGAAACTTCAGAAGCTTGAGTTGTTGGAGCACTTATTGCTGCTAAACCTGTACCATCAAATTCAAAAGCACCAATGTCAGTTAAACCGCTTCTGCCAGCACGACGCTGGTCAAGGGATGGAATACTAATACTATTATTTGCAGTTGTGGTGGCATTATTAATAGCAACACTGTCAGAATATAGTGAGATAGAGTGAGTTTGGTTTAAACTACCATGCAAGGCACCTTCTGCACTCATGTTTAATGTACCAGTAGTAGAGGAACCATAAAAAGTAAATATATCGTCATTATCAGAATCATACCAATCCCCTGTTGTAGAAGTAAATCCGAAAGCAATTCCACCAATAACATTGTACCCATTATTAACAAGGGTGCCGGATCCACCAACAAATAGATCATTGTAATCATCTGCTGAATTACCAGCTATAATAGTATTGGAAAGATAAAGTGTGCCAGCACTAATATAAACACCTCCACCATATTCATCTATCAAATTATTTGTAATAGTACTGTTGGTTATAGTAGCGGTACCATTGTGAATACATACACCTCCCCCACCATCTGCCCCACCAGATGTATTTTGATTATTATAAATACTTGAATTTGTAATGATCAAATTTCCAGTTGAAGAAGAAAAATATATACCAGCCCCATAACCATTATAAATAGAATCAATATTATCAAAGAGAGCTGAATTTGTAAGAGTTAAATTACCAAGAGCATAGATACCAAAACCATAACCGCCATAAACTCTACAGCCATATATATCTGAATTATTAAGAGTTACATTTGAACCAGATTCGGAATTTATACAACCACCACTCCAACCAGTACTGTCAGTTTCTCCATAACGAATAGTACTACTATTTACTGTAAAAGAATACCCATCATAAATAGTGAAAACACGCTTATTACTTGAGTCAATTACTGAATCGGATTGAAAAATGGTCGAAGAAGCACCATGGCCGTTAATAGTTATATTTTTTTGTATTCTATAACCATAACTTGTAACATCACCGGTTTCGCCAGCACCATTATCCCAATCAAAAGTACCACTAGCGTCAATTGAATCGCCACTAATCGCTTCTGAGTATGCCTTATAAAATGTTTTATATGGACTACCAGAAGTACCATCACCGGTAGAATCATTACCAGTGTCTGAATTAGTATAAATAGTAGCGGCTGTATGACTAGCTTGTGCTTTTGGATTATCGGTAGAGGTAGACGTCAAATAAACAATTCCACTTTCTGTTCCAACACCATGGTATTCAAAAACTTGAATAATATAATCAGTACTTGAACTCAACCCAGTAATATCCACAGTTGTACCCGTACCATCATAAATGGCATACCAACCAGTAGCATCAATTTGATCACCACTACCAAAAACAGAACTGGCGGAATACATAGTTCCATCAGCCGGCGTACTAGTGCCAGTACTAGCCTCTTTCATGAAAGCCACACGGCGAGAACCATTTCCATTTGTCCAACTAGCAGTGTAGGTGTAAAGTTCAACAGAACTATATGTGATATCATACGCTTGAGTTGTTGGAGCACTCGGAGAAGATAAGCCAGAACCATTATATTCAAAAGCACCAATGTCTGTTGCTCCGCTTCTGCCAGCACCACGTTGATCTAAGGCAGGAATACTTACTCCATTATTAGCAGTTGTAGTAGCGTTATTAATGGCAATACTGTTTGTATAAATAGCAACTGTATGAGTTTGGTTTAAAGATTCATTTAAATTTCCACCGCCAGAATTTAAATTAAGAGTACCCGTAGTACTTGATCCATTTAAAATATAGACATCATCATTGTCACTATCATACCAATCACCTGTAGTAGATACAAAACCATTTGAAGCACCTATTACATTGTATCCATTGTTGTTTAGTGTGGCAGATGCGCCTTTGAATATATTATAATTACTTCCAGATGAATATCTAATAGTATTGCCAGCAACAATTGTATTGGAAAGATTTAAAACAGCCGTAGCACTATTAAAAAAAATACCACCATTATAATAGCTTTCATTGCCTGTAATAGTACTATTGGTAATAGTTGCAGTACCACTAGAAAGATACAGACCTCCACCATAACTACTGCCACCAGTATTTTCATTACCATAAATAGATGAATTGGTAATAACTAAATTACCAGTAGATGTAGAGAAAAATATTCCCATACCAAGACCATTGTAGGCATAATCAACATTGTTATAAATAGATGAATTGGTAATTGTAAGATCCCCCAAACTATAAATGGCCAGACCATAACCTGCATAAAATTTACATCCAGTTACTTCGGAATTATTCAAAGTAACGCTTGATCCAGAATAAGAATAGAGACACCCTCCACTATTATTAGGCTCGCCATAACGAATAGTACTACTAGAAATACTTAGAGAGTAACCATCATAAGTGGTAAACACGCGCCTGTCAGATGAATCAACTGTCGAAGCAGATTGAAAAATAGTCGAAGAAGCACCATGACCAATAATATCAACGTCTTTATCATCAATTTTAAAACCATAATCAGATGAATCGCCTGTTTCACCAGCATCTGACCAAGTAAAAGTACCGTGCGCATCAATAGTGTCGCCCGAACTAGCTGCATTATAAGCTTCGTTAAAAGTATTATATGGCTCTGCCTCTGTACCACTTTCTGTTCCTGAATAACTACTACTCGTGTAAACAGTCGCTGCTTCAACAGAACTTAAACCAAAAAACAAAAAGAAAGTAACAAAAGATACCAAAAAATACTTTTTGTGTTTAAAACAAATTTTTTTTATCATAATAAATAGCTATCTTATTTTTTAACAATTTAATTATAGCACATATTTAAGGAGTAAGAAAGTTTTTCTGTGTACAAAAAAATCCAGTAAATTAATACCAGATTTTCAGTTAAAATATAATTATTTCTTCCTCCCTGCCAACTGACCACAGGCGGCCTTTATATCTTGGCCAAACTCATGGCGCTCTGTTACTTTTATACCTTCACGCAATAAAATATTTTTAAATTTTCTAATTGATGTAGCAGTAGATGGTCTAAATCTACCACCAGTTGGGTTGTAACGAATTAGATTCACTACATAGAGAGGGTGCTTCATTAGTCCTGCAAGCTCTTTGGCATGATATTCAGAATCATTTACACCATCAATAAGTAAATATTCAAACATTACTTGTCTGCTTCTCTTTTCTACATAATTTTCAATTGCTTCAAACAATTGATTTAGTGAATATTTTCTAGCAACTGGCATCAGCTCTGCTCTTAATTTATCATTTGATGCATGTAATGATATTGCCAGATTGATTTGCATTTTTTCATTGGCAAACTTATTTATTTCTTCTACAATTCCGGCAGTAGAAACAGAAATATGTCTAGCCCCAATATTAAAAGCTTCTTTATCATTTAGAATCTTTATTGACTCCATTACATTATCGAAATTTAAGAACGGCTCACCCATTCCCATGAATACTACATTGGTTATATTTTTTTCTGATTTATTTTCTTTCAAATAACGTGCAAATAATAAAACTTGTAAAATTATTTCAGACACTGTCAAATCACGCTTAAAACCCATTTTTCCAGTCGCACAAAATGCACAACCCAGAGCACAGCCCACTTGAGAAGATAAGCAAATAGTATTACGCCCATCTTTATGACGAAGTAAAACTGTTTCTATCTTTTGGTCGTCTTCTAGAGTTAATAGCGCTTTTACTGATTCGCTTTTTTCCGAACCAAAAATCTCAGCTTCCACATCTAAAGAACACTCTGAATTTAAAACCTCTCGCAAATCTTTTGGTAGAGTCGTATTGTCATTCCAATCACTTATCAGATCAACAAAAACAGCCTTCCAAGCCTGTTTAAAGCGGAATTTTGGCTGACCTGCTAGTACTATTTGTAGACCTTTTAGATTCATATAAAGTATTTTTTTAGATATCCTTTGTGAGGATGTCCAATTATACCTGAGTAAAGACAGATTGTCAACAGTGCAGTCATTATAGCAGACTTTTGCCATTGACAAAAGGTGTATATTAGTATATAATCAGCCAGTTAACTAGATAGATGGCAAAACAAGTAAAAAATATGTCAGAAGAAGTAATCCTCAGATTTGACAATGTAATGTTTGAATATACAAAAAGAAAGCCCATCATTGATGAGGTGTCTTTTAGTGTTCGAAAAGGTTCCAAACTAACCTTAATGGGCCAAAATGGAGCTGGAAAAAGTACTATTTTCAAATTGATAACTGGAGATATAAAACCAACGGAAGGAGAGGTCTTTGAGAACAATAACGCAACTATTGCTACGGCTTCACAGATGATTGAAAAGGATGACATGGAATTGACTGTTGAACAATATTTTTCAAAAGCCTTTGGCGATGTGCCTGGTAATATTCGAAGTCAAATAAGCAAAGCAATGAATGCTGTAAACCTAGACGTTCCGATTGATCTGAAAGTTGGTGCTCTGTCAGGTGGACAACAAGCTAGAATCTTGTTAGCCTTTGCCCTTATCCAAAAGCCTGATATCTTACTTCTCGATGAGCCTACAAATAATCTTGATAAAGATGGTATTGATCATCTCATTCAATTTTTGATAATGTATGACAAGACTGTTATTGTTATTTCTCATGATGCTGATTTTTTGAATTGTTTTACCGAGGGTGTTATATATCTTGATGTGTTTACAAAAAAAGTAGAGACTTATGTTGGTGATTATTATTCTGTAGTAGAAGAAATAAATAAAAGAATTGAGCGAGAAGTAAAGAAAAACGCCCAACTCAAAAAAGAAATTATAGACAACAAAGAAAAGGTAAACTTTTTTGCCAACAAGGGTGGAAAGATGCGTAAGCTTGCCAGTAAGCTAAAAGAAGAGATAGAAGATCTCGAAGAAAACAAAGTAGATGTGAGACGCGAAGATAAGACTATTAGAGAGTTTACTATTCCAGCCCAAGGAATTATTGGCGAGGTAGTAAAAATAAAGGCACTGAAAGTGATCAAAAATCATCAGGCTGTAATAAAAGAAGTAGATATAACTTTGCGACAAAGAGACAGACTGCTTATTTCTGGACCAAATGGTATTGGCAAAAGCACATTACTTCGATCTCTAGTAGAAAATAAAGACAAAGAGTCTACTGAAATTTTGGAAAATACTACTGTTGGATATTATAGCCAAGATTTTGCCACACTAGACTACGGACAGACTGTTTTTGACTCATTGCAAGACGCAATGGCAGACGGAATTGATACGCAGGAAATGCGTTCTATTGCTGCTGGTTTTTTGATTACTGGAGAACTAATGGGATTGGATATTTCCCACCTATCAGAAGGACAAAAGGGCTTACTATCTTTTGCTAGATTAGTATTGATGAAACCAGGCTTACTTGTACTAGATGAACCAACCAATCATATAAATTTTCGTCACATCCCAATCATCGCCAAGGCTATCAATAAATATGAAGGTACTATTATCCTTATTAGCCACATGCCTGATTTTGTAAAGGAAATTGAATTTGAAAATCAACTCAACTTGGGGAGGATGTAAAAATATTTAGAAAAAACAAAAACCTATTCGCGATATCCTCCATATCTTTTTCCAAAAATATTTAGAAAAAAATATGGTGTGCGAATAGGTTTTTATATTCTCGCATCCCCCACAGCCACAATTGTGATGGCAAGATACGTTTCACCTCCTTGTCTGGTTTTACTTCCTCATCAAATCTTGGACATCTCTTTCACGATCGCCATGACCAGGCGACAAAACGGCTCTTTCATGCGCTCGCCAACATCCTGGACTTCATCGTGAGAGACCGCGTCACCAGTATCCCGAACGTTCTCGACCATGTCGGTGACGAGTGCGAGATCCAAGACACCCTCGCCCTTCTTCATCTCGAGTCCGCCGCCTTTCTTGGCCTGTATGAGCATCTGTACTGCGGCCTTTATCTCTGGCACGGTCGACATCGTGGCGACGTCAGCACCGAGACGTGCCATGGCATCACCCTCAGCATAGTCCTCAAAATTTCTACCAGACCAGAAGTAGGAGACACCTCGATGCAGTGCCACACCTTTCTGAAGTGCACACTCCCTGGCGATCTGTAAGAATTGCTTATTGAAGACAGGGGCGATTGGAGTAAACTCCACCCCGAGCTCCAACGCGTCCTGACCCGCTGTAGGATCCGGACAATTTCCGGCGATCTGGCTCCACACCGAGACGATGTCACCGGGTATCAGATTCCTAGTCACAGCACCTGTGGCATGGGTAAGGATCAGCTTTTTGACGTCGAGCATGATCACGAGCCGAGTGAGGAAGACAGCATCCTCCACACTACAACCCTCATAGAGATGCTTGCGCCCTTGAAGCAGGATCACCGGTACGCCATTCAATTTGCCCCACCAGAACACACCTTCATGACCAGTCACATTCGGAACAGGACAGCCCGGGATTTCGGAATACTGGCATGAACGAGCATCCTCCAAGAGCTCTACCAGATATTTAAGTCCTGACCCCAAAGTAACGCTGATAAGAGGGGTGAAATCATCCCCCATCAACTTCTCCAGGAACTCCTTTGCCTTTGTCAATCTATGTTTCTCAGTCATTGCGCCTCCTTAGGCATTTTTTAGATTAAAACCAAATGGCAACCTAGAATTAAAATAACATAAACTGGATTTATTTACAAGATATTGACAAAATATAAAATATATAGTATTATTAAGTAGTCAAAATTCGCGGATCGTCTAATGGTAGGACTCTAGTTTTTGGTACTAGCTATCGGGGTTCGAATCCCTGTCCGCGAACTATAGCAAAACGAGATTTAAATATCTTGTTTTCTTTTACATTTTTTTAAAACAACAAACAAGGATGAGAAGTTTACCCGTACGTAACTCGCAGTTTATCAGGCGAAACGAAGTGAAGACTGGAAACAAGAGTGGAGACGGGAATCCCTGTCCACGAACAAATAAAAAAACAGCTCACTAATTCGGTAGGCTGTTTTTTTATTCAAAAATTATTTTAAACTCGCAAATACTTTCTCATTGCCAAGATGCTTGATAAGACTGTGAGAAGCAGAACACTTAAAAAATGAATAAGCAGTAGCAACCAAAAATTTGTCTGATAGTATGTTGCAAGCATTTCTGTTTTTCCAAATACTATCTCCACATAAGGATCTAGGAAACGCAGACTAAGTAAAATCAATCCACCCGTAATAGCGATACTAAAAATTGTAAAAATAAATGATTCAATAATATATGGCCCTTGGACAAACCAATTACTGGCTCCAACCAGCTTCTTTATACTAATTTCTGATCGCTGTGTATAGATTGCCACGCGAATAGTATTGAATATAATAAGAAAAGCGATAAAGGCAAACAGCGCACTGAGAGCCACACCAAAACGCTCTACCTGAGTAGTAATAACATGAATTCTCTCAATTGCCTTTTCTGTATCTCCAAATGTTTTTGCCTCTATAATAGTCTCATATTCAGGCACACTAAGTGCTGTAATTACCTTTTCATAATCTTTTGGTTCACGCGTACGAATAATCATGGTTGAGCCCAAAGGATTTTCTCCGAGCTCATCCAAAGCAGAAATTATCTCTGGATTGTCTATGTGCTGCTCACGAAAACCTGCCAAAACTTCTTCCTCACTAAAAAACTTTATCTCTACCACCTCTGGAAAAGAATTAACATAAGATTTTATCTCTTCAATTTCTTCTGGGGTAGACTCTTCATTAAAGTAAACACTTACATCAATTTGTTCTTTGATCGTCCTCACTGCCTCCCCTGTTATAGCATTTATAATAACAAGTGTATTGATAGACAATAACATCAAAACCAAAATAAGCACAGTCATAGCAGACAAGCCGATATTTCGGACCATATCTTGAAAAGCGAATTTTATTACTCTTAAAAATGACATCATATTCCACTAATCTTATTTGGATTACCTGTCATTGCGAGTCACCTTGATGAAATACAGGGTGACGAAGCAATCCCAGTCTTAAATAGTACTTTGAAACTTATATAGTATTAAAGTATAAGATTGCCGCGTCATTGTTTCACATTCCTCGCAATGACGGATACTCTTATAACCTATATTTTGAATCTTCCTCATCCGAAATAATTTTTCCATCATGGATAGTGATAACGCGCTTACGCAAACGATTTACCACCTCGCGATTATGGGTTACTAACAAAATTGTAGTCCCAAATTCATTTATCTTTTTTAAAATTTCAATAATCTCTTCGGTATTTACAGAGTCAAGATTCCCAGTAGGCTCATCTGCCACCAAGATCTTTGGGCGATGAACTAATGAGCGGGCAATTACCACGCGCTGTTGCTCACCACCAGAAAGTTGGTGAGGATAACGATCCGTCTTATTTGCCAATCCGACAACATCCAAAACCTTTGGTACCACATCAGCGATTCTATGTCCTGGTACACCAGCTACTTGCAATGCAAACTCTACATTTTCATAAACAGTCTTCTGGGGTAATAATTTGAAATCCTGAAAAATAACGCCAATTTGCCTGCGCAAATATGGTACATCTTTTTGTCTTATGCTGCTCACATCCCAACCACCAATCTCAAGGATACCAGAATCGGGTCTTTCCTCGGCAATTAAAAGTTTTACTAATGTTGTTTTTCCAGTCCCACTCTGACCTACAACAGACACAAACTCACCTGACTTTATATGCAGGTTTATATCATCTACTCCGACACTATCTTTTGTATAATAACGAGAAATGTTTTTTAGTTTGATCATAGCTAACAGCTAGTAAGTTGTAAGCAGATTAGGCAGATTAGGCATCTAGATTTGTTTGCTTATTCTGCTTATAACTTATTCTGCTTACTTGCTGTATTATTATACCATATTTTTTGAAAACAAAAAACAGCCTAGTAAGACTGTTGAGCCGAAAACGGGAATCGAACCCGTGACCTATGCGTTACGAGTGCATTGCTCTACCAACTGAGCTATCTCGGCATACTATCTACAAAAATCTAAAGACCTAACAAGCTAATAATATCGATCACAGGTTCTTCATATGGATGTGCTTGTTTCAATTTTGTAATTACGCTCTCTAAAATATCCACACTACAAATACACTCAATACATTCTTCATCTATCTCTTCCAATTCCCCTACTTTACCAATTGCAGGATTGGCACCTGCTAACGGTCTAAATCGTCCTATGACTGGATAGGAATACGAACAAAATTCATAATTGCCAACCTTGCCAGCTCCAGCCTCACCCAAAACCTGTCTAATTTCATCAGCGTTTTCTTTTGGTACTGTTACTTTTATTTTTACGTATTTTGATTCTTGCAACATACATTTATTTTAAACTAGCCTAATAGATACGCGGATTAAACGAATTGAACTGATCTGAACGAATTTTAAATCCGTTCTAATTCGTTAGATTGGTTTAATCTGTGTATCCATAAACAAATACCTAAGAGCGAGTGAGCGGAATTGAACCGCCGTATCAAGCTTGGGAAGCTTGTGTAATAGCCATTATACGACACTCGCGCTGTGCCCGCCATATCCGTCAGCTGACGGAGAAGGAGGGTTCAAAAAGCCCCACTTTCGCGGGGCTTATGTTTATCTTATTCTTGCAGTGTTACCTCTTCTGTGTCTTCTACATCATCTTCAGTTTTATCTTCCTCCACCTCTTCCAACTCATCGCCTTCTGCTTCTTCATCATCGTCATCTTCTAAATCATCTAAGCTCTCAAAAGGGTTGTGAATACTAATCAAAATTTTAATTTCAGCACTCTTGATCTGCTCATCCATAAAACCAACGAAGTCACGCACATAACGCTCATCTTCTACTCTTACAATATGGTAGCCAAAACTAGTCTCAACTACTTCATCGCGTAATTCACCTGGTTTTAGAGCAAATACGGCTTCCTCAAACTCAGGAACCATCACACCTTTTCCAAACCATCCTAAATCTCCACCAACATCTTTGGTACCATCCGTACCATGCTGGGCTGCAAGCTGGGCAAAATCAGCTCCATTTTTTATTTGTTTCAAAACTTCAGTAGCAGCAATTTGAGTATCTTTTTGACTTGTATTAGGATCGAGCTTAAACAAAATATGAGAAGCTTTTATCTGTCTTTCTGCTATTTCGTCAGACTCATCAATGACAGCCTCATCAAAAGCTTTTTGTAATTTTTGTTCTAAAAGTAATGGCTTGATTACTTTTTGGATATATTTTTCCAAAGTCCATCCATAGCGTGTCATAAGTTCTGTCTCAGCGGCAGCCTCATCTGGAAATTGAGATAGAAGCTGTGCCTTCATCTCTTCTACATCACTGTCCAAAACCTCTACATTATAATCTTTTGCTATCTCAGCAATCAAAGTATTGGCAAGTAGACGACTAATAACCTGATCTGAAACTTCTTCTTCGCTTGGCTGAGGTAAATCAGCTTGCTCGGCATAAAACTTTTCCAAAGTCTGTAAGTCGTCAATATAGTCTAGATAACTAACACTAAGACCATTGATCTTAGCAGCAGAAAGATTAAATGTCTTGGCAACCTGCAAAGCAAAGCCTGAATCAGAAACTTTCTTTACAGATGCGACACCATAGACCACAAACCCCAAGACGACTAACACTAGCACTAACACTATTCCGGTTATAAATGCTTGTAGAACTCCGACCTTAGTTTCCCCCCTTTTTCTTGACTTACTTTTTTTCTCTTCCATATCTATTTTGTTTACTAAATTAATTAATACCCTTATGACTAAAATAATACCACCATTTGATAGGATTGTTCAATAGGCGCTTTTCCACAGGCTCTTCAAACCCCTTATTTTCAATTTCAACCTGACTTTTTATTATCATTACTTTTTCTCCTGGTCTTTTCATATTTAGCTCTGTCCTAGCCTTTTCTTCTACAAATGCCTCTGAAGTAACATACTTCAAAATCTCCATTGATTCTAATTTTTTGTGTTCTAAATTTTTTACATCATCTTGCAAGGCTCTTATCTCTTCTTTTATCTTATAATCCTGATAATAAGCACGTGCATAACCAAAGGCAACTAGTATAGCAAAAACAAGGGCCAATATCAAAAATAAGCGCGAACCAAAAAAACGCCTCAAAGCTGATTGTTTCTGCTTTTTCATGTGACTATTATAACACAGTTATTTTTCTTCTTCCAGCTCTTCCTCTTCTTCCTCATATTTTTTCTTCAATTTTCTAGATCTCTTAAATACCTTGAGCAAATCATCATAATCCAGCTGATTAAGCTTTTCTAAAATACTATCAGCCAAATCTTCACCAAAGTCATGTGAATGTTCTGCCAAACGACGCTCTCTAATTTCATTTATTTCTTGTTGCAAAAAAGTTGGTTGTTTTATTTTATCTACAATAATTTGTACTTTGCCACTTCCAGTCTGAATGTTTAAATTTCCGAAGCGGAATATTGTTCCCCAAAAACCTTTTATTCTACCCATCACATCTTCTACTTGATCATAAGGAATGTCAGAAACAATTTTATCAAAAAAACCACGTTGATCAATATCTATTAAACGATGCGTGGTGATAATTAAAATATTTTTTTGCCAAAGAAACAAAGTTCTGATTATTGTCAAAATTCCCAAGAGAACAGGAATAGTAAATAAAGTTTGCCCCCACCAACCATGCCTAAAAAGCCAGAACATGAAGAAGAACGGCACGACAAACAAAAGTAAAATAAAAATCCACCACCAAAAAAATGTTAGACCGTATCTTTTTATAACTGACAAAATTTGCTCGTCTTGTTTGAGTTTTATTTTATTTTCGATAGACATACTAATTTATTTAAAAAATAAAATTATAAAAATTCTCTAACGACCTCCCTATCATCCCAAGATATCATCTTACCACCCGCAACGCACATTGCCTGCTCCGACCCCTTACCTGTGATGAGAACCAGATCGCCTTTTTTGGCTAAGCTTACGGCTTTTTTAATAGCTTCTCGCCTGTCTAAAATTTCAAACAAGTCTTTATCTAATTTTTTACCAGCCTCCTGTGCACCAGCTGAAACTTGCTTTATTATTTCCATTGGATCTTCATCATATGGATCTTCATTGGTAATAATTACAGTATTGGCATGCTCACCGACAAGCTTTCCAATTGGCCTTCTTCTTTCCTTGTCTCGACCACCACCAGTCGAACCACAAACATGAATTACTTTTTTTGGCTTTATTATGCCCACAACATCATACAAAGCTTTTAGTGCCACTGGTTCAAAAGCATAGTCAACAATAACTTGAAAACCTTTTTCTTCTGCCTCTATAACAAATTCCAATCTACCTGGAGCTGATTTTATTTTGTTTACAGCAGTTTCAATTTCTGACCAAGCAATATCAAGCGCTCGTAAAACTGAAATTCCTGCCAAAACATTCATTACATTATACTCTCCGTATAATTTTGGATTAAATTCTCGCTGGCTAATTGTAAAATTTAATCCACCTGCAGTCGCTTTTATGTTACTAGCAAAGATTTTATTGTCAGTAACCGGTGTTGTCTTACAAAACATTTTTTCATCTTGACTAGCAAAAACAAGCTTCTTATCAAAATTAAAATTTAAAAATTCTTTGCAATGTTTATTGTTTGCATTAACAATCGCAACTTTATCAATTGTCTTTTCCTTAATCGTCTTCTTGTTTTGCCTTACTGCATAGTCGAATATTCCTAGCTTGGCTGCCTTATAATTTTCAAAACCACCATGTGACTCAATATGCTCGGGATACAGACCTGTCAAAATCATCGTATCGTAATTGATAAACTTATGTCGGTGCTGTAAATATCCCTCGGAAGTAACCTCGACTATTGCGATATCACATTTTGCTGCCACCATCTCACGTAAGTATTCCTGAATCTTCATACGACCAAGCATAGTCATCTTTTGATCGTTCAGTTTTTCCTCTCCTGCGATATAAAAATCCACAGTTGAGAGTGAGCCGACCTTGTAACCCTGATCCTCTAACATCTGACGGAGGAAATGAATAGTGCTAGACTTGCCAGTCGTACCCGTCACACCTATCACCAATAGTTCTTCTGAAGGATTATCATACTTAAAAGACCCATACCAGGCATAAAATAGATGGATGTAATTTTTTAATTTTTTAGGAATTATTTTTCTAAGTAAGGTTTTCATAAAACGATTATAGATACACCTAATCCTCCTTCAAACTCAATTCATAGACAACATTTTGCAATTTATTCACTGCGCCCTTGGCTTGATCAAACTTGGTACGCAGATAACTAGTCAAATTAAATTCAATAAGCTCACCTATTATTTCTTGCGCCATCTCAGCGCATTTTTTTGTTGTCTTTATATCTTTATTAGTTGCAGACTTGATTGCATAACGATATAGCTCGCCCGGCACGTCACAAAGTCCAGCTAGATAAATCTCTTCAGGAATTGGCAAAGTTTTTATTTCACTGACCTTCCCAGTTTCCAAAAATTCAAAAAATATTTTTGCTTCCACATACTCTTCCAAGGCTGCCTTAAAAGACCCTTCATTAAAAATCTTTGGTGTAGTTTTGTATTTCTTGTATATATCTTTCAAACTCTTCTCTACCATCTTTATTTTTTCGACTGCCTCTTTCTTGTTGTCCCTGTGTAGGGCAAAAATGGCTCGCTTGGCATGGTGCAATGCATTATTCGACATACCGATCACTTCACCGCGCTTACCGTGGTAGGCGTGAAGGTTTTTCTTTATTTTATTTAGATATGATTTCTGTAGTCCAGACATAAAGTTTGTTGATTAAATTATTAAAGTTATAAGAAATAAGCATTAAGCTATAAGAATTAAACTATTTTATACTATTTGCAAAACCATTTAACATTCTTCCTATTTCTCTAGCATCAGTCATTAATTCTTTACCCTGTTCCTCATTTAGATATTTCAAATCGTAACACAGTATTAGATAACATTTTACTTCTTCTAGTGATGTATCTGACATTACTAGGAAATGTTTTCTATCCTTAACTGTTTTTCTTTTTGTTCCTTCGGCTATATTAGCGATAATTGACACGGAAGCTCTCCTAATTTGTGAAGTTAATCCATATTGTTCTTGTTTTGGAAAACTATCTGTAACTTTATAAATTTTTACTGTAAAAATACGAGCCTTTTGCCACACTTTTAGTTTTCTAAAATTTTCCAGCTCATCCATACTTATGGCTTACAGCTTAATGCTTATTGCTTGAAAGGAATATTCCTTTCACCATCTCGATCAAAAATATATTCAAAAATCCAAATGCTATCATCATACCCCAGTGCGACCAACTAAGACTAACAGTTCTTAATAAATATTGCAATGGTGGCAGGTATACGGCTCCCACTAACATAAGCCAGCCAAATAAGACGGCTAGAGTCAAATAGTTATTGGAAAAAGGATTGGTCTGCCACACCATGCGACGCATACTTCTAACTGAATAGATATAAAGAAGTGAATCAATTCCCAGTCCTACAAAAATAATAGTTCTGGTAAGTGCGATATCTCCCGTTGCTTTCCAAAAGTATAGAAATAGACCGAATAAAACTAGGTTTGAAACAATAGAAATAATAGCTATCATTACTTTCATCTCTTTGTCTATGATTGATTCGCCTTTTTTACGAGGTAGCTCATTCATATTTTCTTTTTCACCCTTATCAAACGCTAACGCCATGTTTGGAAAAGAATCTTCTATCAAATTTACCCACAGAATCTGAGCTGGTAAAATTGCCAAAGGTAATCCAGCAATAAGACTGCCTGCTATCAAAATCACTTCTGCCAAACTTCCTGAGAGCAAATACAAAACAACTTTTTTTATATTTTGATAAATACCCCTGCCCTCTTCTACGGCCGCCACAATAGTATTGAAATGATCGTCTAGCAAAACTATATCTGCAATTTCCTTTGCCACACTAGTACCAGACCCTAGGGCCACGCCAATGTCAGCCCCTTTTAGAGCTGGTGCATCATTAACACCATCACCTGTCATTGCTACTATCTCACCATTGGATTGAAAAGCCTGTACTATTCGTATCTTATGCTTTGGGTCGACTCTAGCAAAGACATAAATATCGCGTACTGCTTTTTTTAATTCTTCATCACTAAGTTTTTCTAATTTTTGCCCATCAAAAATCTGGTGATCTTCACCTGGTATTCCCAACTCCCTAGCAATAGACTGAGCCGTACGCACATGGTCCCCGGTAATCATTACAGTTCTGATACCGGCCTGCTTTGTAATATCAATTGTCTCTTTTACATCCAAACGCAGAGGATCTGACAAAGCTACCAAACCAACCAAGACCAAATTATTTAAATCTGTCTTTTTTAATTTAGTAATTTTATTTTCTTCTCTCTTGTATGCCAAAGCCAAAACACGCAGACCTTGACCTGTCATCTCTTCTTCTTGAGTCTTGAACCATTCCATCTTTTCTTTGCTCAATTTTTTTATTTTGCCGCCATCTTCATAAAATTTACATTTTTTATACAAAATTTCAGCAGCACCTTTTACATAAATTAATGACTCATGATCAATATTATGCAAAGTAGCCATGAACTTATTTTTACTATCAAACGGAATCTCATCAGACCGAAAAAATGCCTTGTCTAAATGATGTTTTTCTAGGCCAATCTTCATTCCAGCATAAACAAAAGCAGTATCAGTGGTGTCCCCTACAAAAATCCATTTCTTTTCATCAACCTCTGGATTGGTCAACAAACCATCATTACACATAATACCAATACGCAAACCCAAAATTGAATCGCTATGCCTCTGGGCTTCTTTCAAATTAACAAGCTTTAATTCCTCAAAATTAAGATCATCAGCCGAGGTAATAAGACGAGTTAGTCGCATTTTACCCTCGGTCAAAGTGCCGGTCTTGTCTGTACAAATCACACTAACTGAGCCCAAGGTTTCGGCCGCAAGCATTTTTCTAACCAGAGCCTTTTTCTTCAAAACATGTTGCATTCCAATAGCTAAAATAACTGTCATAGATATAACTAGCCCCTCTGGTATAGCCGCTACTGCTACCGCTACTGCTGTCTCAAACATTTCAAGCAATCCGTGATGTTCTGACTTTGACAGTATTCCTAAGGCAAAAATACCCAGAGAAACAAACAAAACTATAATTCCAATTTTTTTACCCAAACTAGAAAGTTGTTTTTGAAGAGGTGTCTTTTCATCTTTTGTCTCTTTTACTAGCGAAGCAATCTTCCCGATCTCAGTTTCTTTACCAGTGGCAACAACTACAGCCTTGGCGCGACCGTTTTCTACCACTGTACCCTTAAAAACCATATTGGTTCTATCCCCTACTGACAATTTTTCTTTTAAGATTTTTACCTGCTTTTTTACTGATTCGGACTCACCAGTTAATACAGATTCATTTACTTGCAGATCGCTCTCTTCTATAATTCTCGCATCAGCTTGAATCTTTTCACCTGCATCTAGCACCAAAATATCTCCTGGTACAATATTCACACCATCAACCTGAACTTCTTTTCCATCACGAATAACTACAGCCTTATACTCAATCATCTTACTCAATTTTTTCAAAGCTTCATTGGCCTTATACTCCTGAAAAAAACCAATTATAACATTGACTGAGACAGTAATAAGTATTACGGTCATGTCTACATACTCTTTCAATACACCAGAAATAATACCAGCAACTGCCAAAATTATTATAAGAGGACTCTTCCACTGTTCAAAAAAGATAGCCAGTTTGGTTATTTTTTCTCTAGATTTTGGCAATTTATTAACACCGTGCTCTTTTAACCTTGTCTCAGCCTCAAAAGAACTCAGACCCTTTTTGGAGGTCTTCAAACTATCTAAGATCTGTGGTATACTTTGTACGTAAAAATTATCCATAGTTAAAACTTGACTTTTTATCCTAATTAGTATATCATATTAGCAACTTAATTTGAAATTATGGTCCGATAGCTCAGTTGGTAGAGCAGCAGCCTTTTAAGCTGACGGTCCTGGGTTCGAGCCCCAGTCGGATCACAAAAACAAAATTCCACCCGAAAGGTGGGGTTTTATTTTTATTGAACTTCGGGCTAGGGCGAGAAGTTTACCCGCCGTAGCTCTCCGTAGCTTTAGCGAAGGAGAGCGGAGGAGGGATCCCCAGTCGGATCACAAAAACTCCTTTAAGGAGTTTTTTGATTGACAAAAATTAAAAAACAATATAGATTAACTATACAGGCAAATTTACTAATCAGTTGAGAATAGGGGTGAAATAATGTGCGATGACATTGATTTAAGGAAAGACGAGGAAAAGGAAGGAAAAAGATGTCCTCATGGTCAGCTCCACGAGACTGCGGTCACAAAAGAAGACACTTGTTGGCGATGTCTTGAAGAAATGGCATTCGAAGATTTTATAGCGGACACAGAGGCATACTGGAAAAGGCGGGCAAAGGCTCAAAAAGAGGGAAAGATATTGGGCTCAATCCAAGTATGTAGCGACCCCTTCAGAAAAACTGGTCGCTAGCCCCAGATCCGTTTTTGCCTAGTTTTTCGTTCTTTGGTCCCGAGCCTGTGTCTGCATTCTTCCAGACACAGGCTCGGTTATGTGAATTTTATAAAACTTATCGCAAAACAAAAACAGAGCTCTCACTCTGTTTTTTATTTATCTATAAAAATTTTACTTACTAACCACTCTGATTATAAAATCAACCTTTTCTTCAACTTCCTCTGAACTCATCTGCGGATACTCTGCTTGAAAAACTTCTAACATAGCATTTCTAACTATATCTTTATCTTTTATTTTTCTTAACACACTTCCAACAAAAGCTTTTTGAGTTCTAGAATGAGCATCGCTTCTTCTGATATCTTGATCAAAATTTTCTTGCTGTAAAAGACCACCCAAATCATCTTTAAAACTTGTCAAATCTTTTTTATTCTCAGATAAATTTGGATCAGAGGTTTCTTGTCGATTTTGCCCTGTTCTTAAATCTCTCATAAATATAAAATAATTAAAAAAATACATCTTGAGCCTTTTATTGACATGCTCAGGTCCTCCTCCTTGAATACAAGCGTTCTCACGAACAAGTACAGCATAACTCGATTCTTCATACAACCACCTCTTCATAGAGTTTTTCAGCAACCTTGTAGTGCACAACGTCCTTATCAAGCCCCTCCTCAACAATCCAGGGCTCTTTTTGCCCCCCAAAGAGAACCATGGCACCTCCACCCGGAACTATCCCAGTCACCTGTCCCGTGACCCCAGCCTCGAGTTTGATCAAGCCGACTTCAATCTCTCGCATTGTTACAACTACGTTACCTATCTCTAGCATAGCACCCCTCAAAGTAGTTGATAACTAAATCATAGCAAGAAAATCAACGCTGGTCAAGAAAGTACTATTTATGTTAAAATAAAAATATACCCACAGGGCATCCCTCTTCGGGGATATAATATAATAAAAAATATGGATAAAATAAAACCAGGAATCTACAAGCACTACAAAGGTGGGAGATACAAAGTCCACTTTGTTTCTAAGCACAGTGAGACTTTGGAAGAGTTTGTGGTATACGAAACTCTATATGATAATCCAGAAAGTAAATTCTGGTCCAGACCGATTGATTTGTTTACTGATGAAGTAGAGTGGGAAGGAAAGACTGTGAAGCATTTTGAATTTTTGAGTGAAGATTAATATTTATCCCCTCCTTTCGAAGGAGGGGCAGGACACGAAGTGCCGGGGTGGTTTGCTTCTATGAGGTTATTGAACTCACATTAATGCGAACACCACCCCACCCGCCCCGATTGCGATCGGGACGAGGTGCCCCTCCTCCACAAGGAGGGGACAAAAACAAAAAACACCCTTAACCTCCGCTTTGATGCCAAATAATTTAGCCTCAAAGCGGATTCGGGTGTTTTTTATAACCTCCTTGTTTATGACCCTAGTCCGCAAAAATGACTATGACTTGTATTACCACGAGCCATGGGTACGATCAATTCTGGTGGGGTAGAAGATTCTCTCTCTTCTTCTTCTTTCTTCAACAAGAGCTCTTTGTCGTTTGGTTTCGCGTTCTTCTGCAATCCTGCGTTGTCTGGCCTGCTCTTCTCGCCGGTATCTCTCCCTTGGAGAAATGGATTGAATTGCTGGATTGGCCAGGCGTTCGAAAAACTGAAACACACTCTTCTTTCTGGCCTTTTCCATCTCTCTCGCCTGGTACATGTAGAGAAGTTCACGTCGTTTCTGAGCAGCTCCTGAGCGCCGATCCTCATTGAACTGACGCTGACGATTCACACGCTTCTGGCGACGCTTGTTACCACGTTTCTTCGCCTTGAGACGAGAATCACCAGTACTTCGCACCAGGTAGCTCCGCCACCATGTCTTTTTCAAAACCATTGGTCTTGCCATATTATCTCCCTCCTTCGGGTCAATTGATTTGTCTTTATTTAATCACAAAAACAAATTCTTGTCAACAAAAAAATACGATAGTCTATCGTATTTTTTAATTGATTAATCTTTATTGAAAAAGCTGTCTACCTTTTTCCTCCCACTCCAGTTCCCCTCCTTCTACTAGTTCGTCAGGGAAATTTTCTTTTAGCAATTGGGTAATTACACCAACTAATTCTACCCACTCTTTTGAACTAGTTTTTATTCCAAGACCTTCCAAATACTTTCTTTGTTCTTTTGAATACTCTCTTGTTGCTACTTTCTTACCCTCTGTATGTTTACCGCGGTTTTGCAATTCTTCTCGCAACAAAAGTTTGAAGTTAGCTTTTACATGATCTAACATGTTCAATTCTCTTGCTTCCTCCATATTCTATTTTATTAAATATTTAATAATACCCAAAATATCTTCATCTTTTGCCAATGGTAACATCTTTTCAATCTGTTTTGACATTTGTTTTTTCTTGAGATCATCAGCAAGCAAGTCTTTTATCATCTTGGCAAGAAAATTTCCATCGGCAGTCTTTTCGTCCACTAGTAATACTGCTTCTGCATCTGCCAAGAATTTTACATTTTCTTCTTGATGACCAGGATTTGGTACCAGGATTGCAGGCTTCTTCAGAGCTGCCATCTCGGTAATAGAACCAAAACCGCCACGAGAAATCACAATATCAGCCACTGCATAAGCATCTGCCATCTCATGTGTAAAAAACTGATGAACTTGATAGTAATCAAAATGCTTTACTGCTCGCTCTACTAATTCTTGTGGTCGTTCCTTACCCGAAAGATGAATTACTTGGGCATGACCCTTTAGGTGCTGAACAGCCTGAACTATTAGCTGATTTACTCTCATAGAACCAGTTCCACCACCAGTAGCAAAAACAACAGGCAAATCTTTTTTTAATTTAAATTTTTTAATTGCTTCAGATTTTTTACCTTTCAAAATCTCTTCTCGAACAGGATTACCAATCCAGTGAGTTTTTTTCTTATTGAAATCTTTTATATTCCTCTTTAGGGCAGTTGTAATAATTTTTGCAAATGGTGACATCAGCTTATTTGCCAAACCAACTTGTACATCTTGCTGATGCACCCAAGATGGAATTCCAAAAAGCCATGCAGACCAATGAACTGGTACAGATATAAAACCACCAGCCGATATACAAATATCTGGACTCTCTTTCCACATTATTTTGATAGATTGAAACCAACCTATGATAATTCTAGCAATATCAATAAAATTCCACAAAGACAAATACCTTCTTAATTTACCAGACGCAATAGTCAAAAATCTTATATCTTGTTCCTCGATTAGCTTCCTCTCTGGTCCCCTTTTTGTCCCAATCCAAATAAACTCAGCATCTGGGTATTGCTTTTGTATAGTTTCTTTTATTGATAACAGTGGTGTCACAGGCCCAAGCGTGTAACCACCAGAGAATAATATTTTCATATGATAAATCTAAGACTAATTACTTTTTTTACTAACACTAACCAATATTCCCACTGCCCCCATTGCAATGGCCAATGCTGTACCTCCATGGCTAATAAATGGCATAGGGACACCAGTGAGAGGCATAATACCAACCATAGCACCAATATTCATAAAACTCTGGGTAGCGAACCATATTATTATACCAGAAACTAAGAGACGCCCAAATTCATCACCGCAATTTTTGGCTAATAGAAAACCTCTAGTAGTTATCAAGATTAACAGTACAACTAAGCCAACTGCAAAAATAAAGCCCATTTCTTCTGCAATAATAGCATATATACTATCGGCTGCAACTTCTGGCAAGTACTGAAATTTTTGTAGAGAGTGCCCTAAGCCTCGTCCCAAAATTCCGCCAGACCCAATTGCCAAAAAGGCTTGATTGATATGATAACCCACACCTTGAGGATCTAATTCGGGATGAAGAAAGGTCATAAACCTGGCAGCTCTGTATGGTGCTGCCATAATCATTATCACAAGTGCTGTAATTCCAGAACCAGCCAACCCGATAATATGTGGTAGCTTTGCTCGACCAACATATAATAAGCCAAACAAAATTGCAAATAGAATTGAGACAGTTCCTATATCTGGCTGTAGCACAACCAAAATAACCGGGATTAAGCCAACACCTAGAGTTACCAAAAAACCTTCTTTTAAATCGAATAATTGCTTACCCTTTCGCGAGATAAACGCTGAAATAAAAATTATCATGGCCAACTTGGCGATTTCTGCTGGCTGAAATGAATAACCAAACAAAACTAGCCAACTCTTGGCATTCGTGCCATAAGCCGAACCCAAACCGGGGATAAAAACCATTAGAAGTAATCCTATGGTCAATATATAAAAAGCTGTTGACCAGCGTTTCAAAATACGATAATCAAGTTTTGAAAAAAAGAAAAACAAAAACAAACCGGGCAAAACACCAAACAAAAGCTGGCGCTTTATAAAAAAATAACTATCACCAAACTTCTCATGGCCGACAGCAGAACCAGCTGATGTAAGCATTATCAGACCAAAAGCCAATAATATTACAAAATACCCCAATAAAATGTAGTCAGCTTTCTCTGTTTTACTCATACATTAAGAAATATCAATAACGAACTAGCCAGCAATAAAAATACTTGGCAAAATATAGAAATAAAATTTAAAAGCCAAGCAAAAAATTTGTCCTTACCAAACAAAGACCAACCCAAAACAATGTTAACCAAAATTATCACCAAACCAACTATAGGAAGATATAACACCTTCCACCAAGGGCCCACTAGATCAACTCCAAATAAAATATTATAGTGCAAGAAAATAAGTTCTTCTTGAGGTTTTATTTCCCAAAGAAGCCACACCCAATTGAAAATATTTAAGATCATGGCCAAAGGAATCATGATCAGGTTTGGAAGATTTTTTATGTATAGTTTTATTGGGTACATGAGTTTAGATAATTAGGTATTTAGATTATTAGATTATTAGACTAATTCAACATTCTCAAGCTCTTCTATCTCGGATAACAAGGTATCTTTAATTAGACCATCAAAAGTCATATCACCCATTGGACAACCAATACATGCACCCAAAAATTTTAGCTTAACTAAGCCATTTTTTTCATCTATTTCTACGATTTCAACCCCTCCACCATGACCACCCAAAGTTGGAGAAAGTCTTTCTTCTACTACTTTTTCTATTTTTTCTTGTAATGTCATACTATTAATATCAAACTTGTCCGGCATAGCCATAAGCTAAGACGGATTTAACTAAAACCAGCACAATAGGCCTATGGTACTGGGTAAATTATAACCTATTTTATACCTCTTGACAAGACAAACAAAATAAGCTATAATATTGCCATTAATAAACATGTTTACCAAATAGGTAATGATTAGCGATTTCGACTATGGTCGGAAGACGGCTCCTCGATCCACCACTGGAACGAGGGCGAAAAAGCAAAATGTGCTATGTCACATAAAAAAGCGGGTGGTTCTACCCGGTTGGGACGTGATTCCAACCCACAATACCTTGGTACCAAGGTAAATGACGGTCAGTCTGTCAAAAATGGCGGGGTAATCGTACGACAGCGTGGAACAAAAATACACCCAGGAAAGAACGTGAAAAAAGGCAAAGATGATACTTTGTTCTCAGTAGTAAACGGAATAGTCAAATTTACTCAAAAGAAAATGAAGAAATTTGATGGCTCACTTAAGAAAACAAAATTTGCCAACGTTATTCCACACAAATAATCTAAATCCCCCGTTTTGGGGGATTTTGCTTGTGTATGATTTTAAAGACTTTAAAATTTAATAATAAAAACTTAAAAATCACCTACCGTGATGATTCTGATCTATCTGTCATCGACGAATTTTTTGTTGACAAAATGTATCGCTCAATAGATAGCATCATTCCAAATTTAAAAGATCCGATTCTAGACATAGGAGCCCATATTGGAATGTTTTCACTATATGCTTCAATACTTAATCCTGATGCAAAAATCATCTCACTAGAACCAGAACCAGAGAATTTTAAATTATTAAAACAAAATCTAAAGCAAAATCATTGTAAAAATATTTTTACTAAACAAGTGGCATTGTCACACACGCAAGACACAAATATAAATTTATACATTTCAAAAGACACTCACACTCATTCAACTTTTTCTAAAACAGATAGCTCTATTGAAGTAAACACTACTACACTTGAAAAGCTAATTACACAAAATAGACTAGGTAGAATTGGCTTACTAAAAATGGATATTGAAGGCGCTGAGTTTGAAATAATAAAAAATATAAAACAAGATACATGGGGTAAAATACAATACTTAGTTATTGAGTATCATGAGTCAGAAAACAATAAACGAACTGATCTAGAAAATATAATTCGCTCCCTTAGCTTCTCTATAGAGCACTTCCCCAACCATTTTGATAAGCGGTTTGGGTTGTTACTTTGTAGGAATAAAAAAACTGGCTAACTGCCAGTTTTTAAATACCCCCAAAAAGTGCTATAATATACCAATCTTAATAATTTTAATATATCTTATGCCCATACCAATTCACCATCTGCACAAGAGGAAAAGAATTCATCAAAAGAAAGAAAAATACCCACATCCAAACAAATTCAAATATTACTTGGATCATTTGATCTACTTAGTTGGTGTTCTAGCCCCTCTCTCAGGGGCTGTTCAATCTTACAAAATCTGGGCATACCAAAATGCTTCTGGTGTATCACTTTTTATGTTTGGCTCTCACATTGTCTTTAATATTGTATGGCTCATATATGGTATAATACATAAAGAAAAACCAATTATTATAATGTATATTCTCTGGCTTATAGTAAACATTTCAATTGTATCTGGAATCATGATTTATGGCTAACTTTATAACACAACTTTTTCAAGTCGTCCTAATACAACTATTTGGTTTGTTTGGGATATTTTTTGCTTTTGGATTTGTATTAGCAAAACTACAAGAATATACTCAAAAAACCTACTACAAAACTGTAGGCTGGAAAGGAATCTTAATTACGGCTTGGTTTGGCACACCTATCCACGAACTAGGTCATATTTTCTTTGCAAAATTATTTCGTCACAAAATAAATGGTTTTAGTTTTTTTCAGCCAAATAAAACTAATGGAAATCTAGGTCATGTGGATCATAGTTACCACAAAAAAAGTCTTTATCAAAACATTGGAAACTTTTTTATTGGCGCAGCACCAATGATATGGGGATCTATAGTATTGGTAACAATGCTATATTTTCTAGTACCAAATGGCAAAGAAATTTTTGCTCCGCTGGCAAATAATATTACCTCCCCTACTGCTTTTATTTTTTCTCTCAAAAATACGCTTTTAAATTTATTTAGTCTAGAAAATCTACAGAGCTGGAACTTTTGGGTTTTTCTCTATCTCTCATTTTGTCTCTCCGCCCACATCGCACCTAGCAAACAAGATCGTGCTGGCATGTGGAAAGGCTTTATCTGGATTGTAGGTTTAATATTATTAGCAAACACAATAACACTCAGTTTAAAATTTGATATTACTCAATATATTTTAAATCTTACCAAATATTTAGGGATTTTTACTGCTATTTTTACTTATACGCTTATTATTTCACTGGTTCATTTTATTTTAAGTAGTTTGGTTTTATTGCCTTTTAGAAAGTAATCTTATCCCCTCCTTGTGGAGGACATCAAAAACCCCCTTTCGGGAGTTTTTTTATTTAACCAATCTTTATAGGGCTACACTCTCCACAACTTTACCAATAATATATCCAACAATAGTAGCAATACCAGCAAGAAATAAAAATTCACTACCAGCTTTCCACCAAACTCTCTTCGAAAATCTTGTTGTACCAGCACCAAGAACAAATAATCCTAATAGTGTAATACAGACAGAAATTGGTAGAGCTGTTTTTATGTTAGAAAAAATAAAATATGGTGTCAAAGCAATTGAGCCTCCAATTATATAAGAAAAAAACATTGCCACTCCCCTGCCAATATTGGATACATTTTTATCAGGAATAATTCCCAGCTCATGATGAGCCATTTCGTGTAATAATAATTTTTCATCCTTAGATGCGACCTCTGCCATCTTACCAGCGAACTCAGTTGGCCAGCCGTCTCTAATATAAATATCTGTAAGTTCTTTTACTTCTTCTTCCAAAAAATGTTTTATCTCACTGCCCTCTTCTTTTAGTCTTCTTTTTTCTACATCTGATTCAGATTTGTTGGAGATATAAGAACCAACACCCATAGAAATTGATTCTACTGCTATTATTACTGATCCAGCCAGAATAACTGTAAAATGATCGCCAGATCCAGTAGCAATACCTGTAATAGCACCAAGTGTGGATACCATCCCATCTTCCATACCAAAGACAATATCACGAAGTTTACTTATCACTCCACCACTATCATGATGATCAGGAAATTGTGGGTGTAATCTATTCACATGACTATTTTAATTTTCCTTAATCTCTACACTTTCAAGAGTTGTAGGCTCTACAGGAACAGATGACTCGCCAGTGATGCTGATCTCTACTTCACTCTCAGCAATTGCATCCACAGTACCCAATCCATCTGTTACTTTTCCAAAAATAATATAACTCTTTGGTAGTGCAACATCAGCATGCATGATAAAAAACTGACTACCGTTAGTATTAGGACCTGAATTGGCCATGGCCACTGTGCCACGAGTGTATTCACCATCAAACTGCTCATCATCAAACTTATACCCAGGACCACCCATACCATTGCCATCTGGACATCCACCCTGAATCATAAAGTCTTTTATAACACGATGAAATATAGTACCATTATAAAAATCTTTTTTGGCAAGTGAAACAAAATTTTCGACTGTCTTTGGGGTTTGGTCTTCATTTAGTTTAACTGTAATATCTCCTTTTGATGTATGTAGTACTGCTGTGTATTTTTTCATAATAAAATTATTAAATTAACCAGCGGAGAGTGGGAGATTCGAACTCCCGATACCTTTCGATATACCGCCTTTCCAAGGCGGCGCACTCGACCACTATGCGAACTCTCCATATTTTCAAAAGAATAATACCAAAAAATAACTATCTAGTCAACCTCTATAAACTAGCTAAAAAATATAGCCCAAAGTAGTGGCAAAGTAATAATAACAACCATCAGTTGAACAAAATTAGTAAGAGCGACTTGTTCTGTCTTTTTATCATACAAATCTGCCAAAGAAACTGTCATGGCAGCGGCTGGTGCAGCTGACTGAATGAATAGTGCCATAGCACCTATTTCAAATGGTAATCCTATGATATATACCACCAACCAAGCCAAAACTGGCTTCACAACGAGCTTAAATAGCGTAGTTGGCATGACAATTGACCAATCTATCTTCTTCATCTTTACTCCCGCCAAAAATGTACCAAGTAAGACTAGTTGGACTGGAATATAGGCCTGACCAACCAAATTTATTGGATCTATTATAAATCCTGGGATACTAATTTTTCCAAAATTAAAAATTAAACCTAAAAATAATGCATAGAGAAGTGGTAATTTTAAAACTTTTATGATTGATTTTTTTAACGCACCTTTTTCTCTACCAAGAAAATAAGCCCCCGGACCCATTAGATAAATCACATTTACCAAAAGCAAAAAAGAGGCTATAGCCAGAGCCTCCTGACCCAACAGAAATAATATAACTGGTATGCCAAAGTTGCCATTATTACCACCAGAAGACAAAAGCATTATTATTCCTTGATCGTCAAAACTTCTTTTACTTATTTTGGTATAAAAATATACAACTAGCAAAATTAATATATGAACAAAAATATAAAGAAGTGGCCAAACAAAAGTACCCAAATTATAATCACCATTGTACATGGCAACAAATACTAGACTGGGCAAGCCCAAATAGATAATAAAATAGTTCAATATTTTATTATCAAAATCAAATTTCTTAGCAAAGAAAAATCCAGCACCTATAATAATATAAAGTTGTAATATAACTAAACAAATTTCCATAAAAAAGTTTTAAGCATGTCTATCAATAATCTTCATAATACTATCTACATCATCTACAATCTGATAAAGTTCATCATCTATATTACTAACTGTTTTTAATTTACCAACCATAGTCTCTTTTATAAACTTATGTAGAGGTTCCCAATATTCATGATTATAAAGAATAATTGGAATTTTATCCATTTTTTTGGTCTGAATCAAAGTCAAAACTTCAAAAAGCTGGTGTAAAGTACCAAAACCACCTGGAAAAAAGACAAATGCTTTTGATGGTGTAGTAATAATCAACTTACGAGTAAATGGAAATTGAAAACCAATTGATTTTTTTACATAAGCATTTACCCTCTCTTTGAAACCATAGCGCATATTTATTCCAACTGATTCACCACCAGCCTCAAAAGCGCCTTTATTTACGGCTTCCATTGTGCCAGGTCCACCACCTGTAATTGTTGTATATTTTCCTTCGGCTAATTTTTGACCTAATTCGTATCCAGCTTCATAATATTCGTGTCCAACTTTTATACTCTTTGTTCCCAATACCGTAATGTCATTGCCCAAAGTTGTAAGAAACTCAAATCCTTCTACCAGCTCGGCCATTATTCTAAATACTTTCCAATCTATCTTGTCCTCACAATGAAAATTGGCTGGTGATAATTCACAAGTATTATCTTTATCTTTTGTGTGCTTTATAAATTCATAAGCCTCCTCAGCAGAATCTACCAAATGCCACGAGTCTATATCATCTACTGGTACTGAGCCTATCATAGTAGCCTTATTGCGCAAAAAATCTAACAAAGGTTGCCAATACTCTTTACCCACCAAAACTATTGGGATACGGTTCATTTTATTTAGCTCCATTAGGTCTACTACCTCAAAAAATTCATCCATAGTACCAAATCCACCTGGAAAATAAACAAAAGCATTTGCAGGAGATGTCAGCATCACCTTGCGTGTAAAAAAATAATAAAAAGCAGTAGACTTTTGCACATAAGGGTTTATTCGCTGTTCGAATGGAAGTTGGATATTGATACCAATTGATTCACCACCAGCCTCAAAAGCCCCGCGATTGGCAGATTCCATGATACCAGGGCCCCCTCCAGTAATAGTCGTGAAGCCATTTTTGCCCAAAAGCCCACCAAATTCGCGAGCAAGCTTATAGTATTTGTGATCTTCTTCAAAACGAGCTGATCCTAAAATCGTAACCTCATTACTTAGTGTACTCAAGAATTGGTATCCCTCAACAAACTCAGCCATGATACGAAAAATCCGCCATGACTCGCGATAATCCATTTTCTCCGCCATTTTATAAGTAAAATCCTTCTCAGCTCCTTTTTCTATTTTTTTAATTGTTTGTTCTTTCATAAAATTTTTAATAGATTTATACAGTAATTATACCACAATACCTATCTATCTTAAATAGTAAATCAAAAACCCCAACTTTCGCTGAGGTCAATAAAACTTCTTTTATATCTACTTATTCAAAATATCTCTAGTCCCGGGCCCCACATAACCAAAGACATCTAAATCATTATCTGCTTGAAAATCTTTTATAGCCTGCTCTGTGGTTGGTCCGAAGTAACTGTTTACTTCAACATCATTTGGGAAAAATCCTAGTTCTTTTAGTCTTAATTGAAGTTGTTTTACTTCTTCTCCAGAACTTCCGAGTGTTAGAAAACTTGTAAATATATAAGCATCATCCGTAAGATCTTCTGTTTCATAATCACCTCCCAAATCTGGCCCATCATCATAAACCTCACTATCATCAACGGTAACAATCCTATCCCAACGATATTTCAAACTATTGAATGTTGCTTCATCTGTAATGTATCTTTTCTTTCCTTCTTCTAGTTTGTAGACCTTTGGACTGTCTGCATATTTAATTAAGGTGTGGTTTGGATGTTTTGTAATATCAGTAATCTCACTTCCTACAGTATACTTATCTAGTAAGCCGATAGCCACATCCTCAATCCAGTTCCAAGCATAGTTGAGCGTCTCAAATACTGTCTCTGATGTGATCCAGTACTTTTCTGTTCCAAGTAGTAGGTATACTTTTGGATCTGTTACTATCTTTACCAGTGCACCGTATTTAGGGTCATATTTTGGTCCGTATGGCATGAAACCTAGAGTGTCGTCTGTCATACTGTCTAGTTTGGTCTTTGTGGTAGTTATTACATCATTCCATGAGTCAAAGTAGGTGAAGAAGACATCTGAGCGCCTAAAGGCTCTTTTGGTACAGTCTGAGGTGATGTAGTAGACTGATGTGGATTTGGAGTGTTTGTATGATTGTTTTTCTGTAAGAGAGCAGGTGTCTGATCCTTGGTCAGTTGGAGTGGTAATGACTGGGGCTTTGCCAGTGACTGAGGCAAGATAAATTGTATCACTAGCGTCAGCTGTTCCACCTTCGGAAGTGCGGAATCGAACAAAGACAGACTTTTCACCTTCATTGATGTCCAGTGTCCACATCATTTTATCGGTGGTATAAGGAACAAACTCAGTATTACGGAAATCAGAGTAGTTTGATACTGCCATTTGTGTAGCGTCTTCTACATTGAATGAAAGTATTACTTTGTTTGAATAGCTGTCGTAGGCACCATAGTTTATGGTGACTGGTTTTTCTAGTTCATTAGGATCAGTTAGATTGAGCATGGAAAACTGAGGTTGACCACCGAGTAATCCCAGATAGTTTACCCGCAAGTCATCAACTGTGTCAGTATTAGTGTCTAGATCTTCATATTCATTTTTTGTAAGAGTAATTGTAATTGGATCAGACTTAATTGTAACTTTGGCTTTGTTAGTATCAGCTGAATGGACTAAGATTGTATGGCTATGTCCTCCGACGGAGACAGGAGACGAACTACCTAATTTAGGGGCTACAGTTTTTACCTCTGGCACTACAACTGGTACTGAGACAGAAGGTAGAGATGGTTTTGATACACTAATCATTCCTCCACCAGTACTAGGACAATCACTAGTACTAACACTAACAGAACTAGCGTAAGAGGTATCTACATCATCACCATTTTTTCCCTTAGTTCTAAATGAATAACTAGTTGCACAGGTAAGACCTGTAAAGCTGTATGAAGTCTCAGTTGTCCAACCAGAGTTGGTAGATTCTGTTGTGTTTTCTGTGTAGTATGAAGTGGCATCACCAGAATATGCAATAGTAATTTGAGTAGTAGAGTTAGCTGTAGCAGAGACTGATGATGGAGTATTAGCCGCTGTGTATGTAGCAACACTAGCAGTAGAAGTAGCAGAATCAACAGAGTCTCCATTTCTAGCAACTACTGTAAATTGATAAGCAGTGTTGACAGATAGCCCAGTCGCAGCAAAACTAGATCCTAGAGTAGATGTAGTACTGTAAACA
>JABIBU010000020.1 GCA_018652595.1 Candidatus Magasanikiibacteriota bacterium
CGCTCCGACCACGTTGCAATCTCGCTCCGCAAAGCTACGCTCGGGACACATAACAAAGGATATGAGGTTCAGCTCTTGCAGAGCTTCAACCCAAATTGCTCCTTACAGTCGCAACTTCTCATATCCTTAAACGTTATACGAAAATGAAAGTCAGCTTATGAGATTAAAAATCATTACAGAATTATTATTTATCCTTCCAATTGCTCTGGGTTTTTATTATGGGCTGTATTTATATGCAGCAATAATGAGTCTAAGCGTGATCAGCGCTTTGGCTTATCACTTAAATAAAGAGAAAAAATATTTCACCGTGGATGTCATTATTTCACTTATATTAATATCAACAAATCTCTATTTTCTATATCAAGGAGAATTCAAGTCACCATTTTTTCAATTAGCAATGATCTCGCTGATAGCTTCATTCTACTTTTGGTTCCGCGCACAAAAAACAAACTATGACTTCAATCATTCAATGTGGCATATAGCAAGCATAATGATAACTTTGTGCTGCATGGGAGCTTATGTATATTAATTTTTCACTTTTGTTCATCGCCTAACAAATACTATACGGTTCATTCCTTCGCTCAGCTCAATCATGCCACTGGTACACCTACGGTGTATTTTACCAATGTCAAACGTCGCATAGTCTCAGACGTTATGTGTAATTAAGAAAAAAATATGAATAAAAAGAAAAAAACTATATATATAATTATAATTTTAATATTACTCATGCCAAAACCCTACTCAATCGTAAGAATATTATCTGTTAATGAATTACTTGGAATGCCAGTTGGTGATCCCATTGAAAAAGGTTTTTGTTTTGGTGTAATTTATCCAAAAAAAAACGTGGGGTGGGATTGCTTTGGATACAAAGTTCTCAAAAAGAATATTATTAAATAAAGATGAATAATTTTTCCATAACTTTAGATAACAAGAGATATGCGACTAAACGGATCTTTTTTCGTCTATATTGTACCCCTTGGACAAAAAGGTTAGAAATGGTATAATATTATTAAGAACTAAATAGAAGTATTGTATCCAACATCAGATATCTCCGTACATTATTAATAATTAACATCTAAAAAATAAATATATGTTACAAGAATTCAAAAAATTTGCCATAAAAGGCAATGCAATGGACATGGCTGTCGGCATTGTTATTGGCGCGGCCTTTGGTAAAATTGTTAGCTCATTTGTTGCTGATATTATAATGCCTCCTATTGGGGTATTGCTTGGCGGAGTTGACTTCTCAAGTTTGGTTGTTACCCTTAAGAGTGCTACTGAAGGAGCAGAGGCTGTCACTCTCAACTATGGTTTGTTTATTAATAGCATAATAGATTTTATAATAATCGCATTTGCTATATTTATAGTTGTAAAACAAATTGGCAAACTTAAGAAAAAAGAAGAAGAAAAGCCTGCTGAGCCATCTGAGGAAATTTTGCTATTGAGAGAAATGCGAGACTCTCTTAAAAAATAATCGAAAATAAGGCAGTGTATAGCATATTATTAATAAGCTGTTTCAAATGTTACATTGCAACATTATACAACAAAAAAAACCGCCCCATTCCGGAGCGGTTTTAAATTTGTCTATTTTTCTTACTCTTTCACTTCTACCACTTCTTCTTTGATTTCTTCCTTGGTCTCTTCTACCACTTCTTCTACAGCCTCTACATCTATATATCCAGTACCGGCTGGGATCTTGCGACCGATGATCACATTTTCTTTCAAGCCTTCTAGATAGTCCATCTTGCCAGTAACAGCGGCGTTGATAAGAACACGGGCGGTCTCCTGGAATGAAGCAGCTGATAAGAAACTCTGAGTAGAGAGCGATACCTTGGAAATTCCGAGGAACATCTCACGACCCTCAGCCTCTTTTTTGCCATCCTTTTTGGCTTGTGCATTGGCGATCATTAGTTGAGATTTTTCTACTACTTCACCTGGAAGAAGTTCGGTCTCTCCAGCATCTTCTACATAAACACGTGAGAACATTTGTTTGATAATAATTTCAACATGCTTATCATTCAATCTCTGACCTTGAGAAGAATAGATTCCCTTGATCTCGCGTAAGATGTAATCTGACACATCTTCTCTGCCTTTTAGCTCAAACAATTCTTTTAGGTTTACAGAACCTTCGGTCAACTGCTCACCCTTTTCTACACTATCCCCTGTCTTGACCCAAAGCTTGTAGCCAACTGGGACAATATATTCTTTTATGTGTTTGCCTTCATAACTAAGCATTATGTGGCGTTTTTCTTTCTGAATTATACCAGTATATTCAGCCTTTACTTCTTCGCCTGAGTCCCCTCGCACCACAATCACATCGCCTTTTGATACTTTTTGACCATCCTCTACTTTCAAATCATCAGCAACCTTCACGCCGATCTTCATCTCATCCATTCCTTCAAAAGTAACCTGGATAATCTTTTGACCACGACGTCCTTCAAAAATCTTACGGCCAGTTGGGCTAGTAATTATCTTGCCATCGGCATCTTCGATTTTTACAACGCCTGAAACTTCGGACAAAACTGATTTTCTCTTTGGGTTACGCGCCTCAAGCAATTCTTCTACTCGAGGCAGACCCTGTGTAATATCAGTACCACCAGCCACACCACCGAGGTGGAATGTTCTCATGGTTAGCTGAGTACCTGGCTCACCAATAGATTGGGCTGCGATAATACCAACTGCAATACCCTTTTCTACTTGTTTGTTATGTCCTAGATCGAAACCGTAACATTTTTTACAGACACCCTTTGGAAGACGGCAACGAAGCACAGAACGAACATGTACTTTATCGACATCCAAACCATCAATCTGTTTGGCAACATCACTAGTAATGATTTCACCAGCTTTTACAAGTTTCTTTCTTCCATCCTTTATATCTTCCATTGTATATCTCCCGATCAAACGATCGGACATTTTCTCACTCATGTTTTCTGTCTCTTCTTTGGTAATAAATGCACCCTCTTCATCGCCACAATCTTCGGCCAAAACTACTACGTCTTGGGCCACATCTACTAAACGACGAGTTAGATATCCAGCATTAGCAGTACGAAGAGCTGTATCAGATAGACCTTTTCTAGTACCATGAGATGAGATAAAAAACTCTAACACATCGAATCCTTCTTTGAAGTTTCCCTTTACAGGCAGCTCAATAATACCCCCAGATGGAGATGCTACCAAACCTTTCATACCAATGACCTGTCCAAGCTGCCCCCAAGAACCACGAGCACCAGAATCAATCATAGCAAACGCTGAACCATCTTTGTCCAAAGCAACCTTATTATGAGAAACAACTCTATCTTTTACATCAGTCCAGATCTCCAAAACCTTGGCATGGCGCTCTGAATCAGTAAGCAAGCCTTCTTCATACTGGCTCTGAACCTGCATTACCTTTTCATCACCCTCTTTTAGTATGTCAGACTTTTCTTCGATGTGACCAAAATCATTCATGCCCAGAGAGTAGCCTGATTTAGTTACATACTTAAATCCAAGATTTTTTATTCTATCGAGCATGTAGGCTGTCTCTTCCTTATCATAAGCTTCCAAAAGCAAACTAATAATCTGACTCAAATCTTTTTTGGTTACAGCTTTGTTGTAATAAGGAATCTTATCTAGTAAAATTTCGTTAAACAAAATTCTACCAATTGAAGTCTCAATAATTGGACCTTCACCTTCTTCAAACTTGGCTAGATTAGTAAATCTAACTTTTATTCTTTCGCGCAAACCAATATCCTCAGTCTTATACGCAAATCTAGCTTCTTTTGGATTGGAAAATATTTTCTTCACTTCCCCCGTATCATCCTCGTCACACTTGGTCATATAGTAACACCCAAGCGCAATGTCCTGCTGTGGAGTAACGACAGGAGAACCAGTAGCAGGCTTTAACAAATTCTTTTCTGAAGCCATTAGATTTTCTGCTTCCCAACGTGCCTCCTCTGTAAGTGGAAGGTGTACTGCCATCTGATCTCCATCAAAGTCAGCATTGAAAGCTGGACAGACAAGTGGATGCAGACGAATAGCCTTTCCTTCTACCAAACGAGGGCGGAAAGCTTGTATACCTAGACGATGCAAAGTAGGAGCACGATTAAGCATGACTCGAGTCTTGCTTGTAAGCTCTTCCAAAATATCCCAAACCTCAGGAGCATTTGTTTCAATAAAGCGAGATGCGCTACGCACATTATGAGCAAGTTCTTGTTTTATAATTTCAGACATTATAAAAGGGCGGAATAGTTCTAGTGCCATTCTCTTTGGAATACCACACTCAAATAATTTTAACTCAGGCCCAACTACGATAACAGATCTCCCTGAATAGTCTACTCGTTTACCAAGCAAATTCTGACGAAAACGGCCTTGCTTACCTTTCAAAATATCAGCTAGAGATCGAAGTTGTCTCTTTTGTCCAGTAGAAGCTGTAATAGTCTTAGAGGCACGAGCATTATTATCAATAAGAGCATCTACCGCTTCTTGCAACATGCGCTTTTCATTACGACAAATTACTTCTGGAGCATTCAAATCAAGTAGACGACGCAAGCGATTGTTACGATTGATAACACGACGATACAAATCATTCAGATCAGATGCGGCAAAACGACCACCATCTAGGGCTACCATAGGACGCAAATCTGGTGGCACAATAGGAATTACTTTCAAAATCATCCACTCTGGTCTAATATCATTTTGTGATAGACTCTTCAATAGTTTGGTGCGACGAATAAGCCTTTCTCTTTTTGCACCCTTGGTCTTTTCAATCTCTGCTTCCAGATTCTTAATTGTCTCTTCCAGGTTCATGCGCTCAAGTAAATTGCGAATAGCCTCGGCACCAATCTCAGCGTCAAACAAAGTACCATAACGAAAAGACAATTCCTGATATTTATTTTCAGAAATAATCTTCATCATTTGAATTTCTTTCAGTTCTGATTCAGCACCTTTGAAATCTTCTTCTAGTGCTTCTAATTTTCTTTCTTTTTCTTCACCCAATTCTTTCAAAACAGAGTTGCCTTGTTTTTTATCAGCCGCCTCTTGAATTTTCTTATCAAATTCTTTTGTAATTTGTTTTTTCTTTGATTTGAACTCTTGTTTTAGTATTTCATGTACTTGCTTTTTTCCTTCTTCATCTACTTTTGTAATTATAAAACTAGCAAAATAAATTACTTTTTCAAGAGATTGAATGGATTGGTCTAGAATTAAACCAACCTTTGAAGGAATAGAACGCAAAAACCAAATATGAGTGGCCGGAGCAGCCAACTCGATATGACCCATACGCTGACGACGCACTAGAGAGTGTGTCACCTCTACCCCACACTTATCACAGACAATGCCCTTGAAACGAATTTTTTTGTACTTGCCACAATAACATTCCCAATCTTTGGTCGGTCCAAAAATTTCCTCGGCAAACAAACCGTTCTTTTCTGGCTTTTGTGTACGGTAGTTAATTGTTTCTGGCTTGGTCAC
>JABIBU010000016.1 GCA_018652595.1 Candidatus Magasanikiibacteriota bacterium
GATGTATTAGCCGTAAGACCAGTCGCAGCAAAGCTAGAACCCAATGTTGAGGTCGTACTGTATACAGCTGTACTGGTAGAGGCTCCGGAGGAATCTAAATAGTTACTATCAGTAGAATTGTACACTGCGTAAGTAGTGGCATCTGAATTTGAATTTACATCTATTGTAATAGGTAGTGTGGTAGCAGTAGGTGTACCTATGGTAGGTGTTCCTGCCGCGTTAGCCAAGGTATATATTGCGCTAGCTGTTGTGGTAACAGTACTAATTTCATCTGAATTCCTAGCAATGAGCCCAAAAGTATATTGGGTATTTGAAGAAAGCCCAGTAATAGTTGGATTGTTCCAAGTGCTAGTAGTCTGCCATACAGCTGATGACGCATCCAAACCATTGTCTGCTGCTACGTAATTACCTGTAGATGATTCATAAATAGCGTACTGAGTACTAGTTGGATTTACCTCTGTTCCAAAGGTTAAGTCTAATGTAGAGACAGCGGCTCCGTCTACTGTAGGAGTGCTTGGAACATCTGCCAGAGTAACCACAAGAGGGCTAGCGGCACCAGCAACAGTTATCACACCATCTCCATTTCTAGCATAGGCTTCAAATTGATACGAGGTATTCGGGGTAAGTCCTGTAGGTGGACCAACCGCACCCCAATCAGGTAATATATTCCAAACAATCCCAGCACCAAGTGTAGTATCGTTTTGAGTATAAAAACCACTCACAGTATCTTTAAATGTAAATGTTGTATTAGATGGATTGCCGTTAGCATCAGCTATTATAGTTAGAGAGGATGTGGAAATATTAGCGAGATTAGTAGTTCCAGGAGGATTGGCCAAAGTAAATGCAGCTTGCTCTGCAGCCGAAGAAGTATCAACACCCCAAGAATCAAAGGCCCAAATTCTAAAGAAATACTGAGTATCAAGAGACAAAGGTGAGAGTGTGGTAGTTGCGGATCCGTTATAGCTAATATTACCTAGATTAGGCTCGGACGAAGAAGTAATTGCTGAGTTTGATGTACTAATAGGAGATGTGGTAGCATAAAATATTTTGTATTCAAGAAAATTATTGTCTACACTAGCCGAACCAAAATTAAAAATAATACCATCCGTGCTAGTAGAATTAACACTTAGATTGCCTGGTGCTGTTGGTGGTTTGGTATCAAGAGCAAAAGCCACTGAGGTGGCGACACTTCCGTCAACAGTGCCATCATTTGGTGTGAGTCTAAAATATATTTCAGTATCATCTGTGTCAGATACATCTAAACCTACTTCCCACACAATAGTTAAGTCTACCGAACCATCATTATCTGTGTCAATGTCTGAAAGTGTACCTGGTGTAGATGTAACCACTCCGTCTCCCTCTCCGCCAGACTGTGTCACACTAACTGTGTTACTAGCGGTAAGCCAAGTACTATTGTCTAGAGAGTATTCCATTGTCAAAGATGTCACATCTGAGTCTGTATCTGCTACAGTAGTTGTTACTGTTACAGCCGAAGCTGAAGTTTGGACTGGAGTTAATGCTGTGAGGGTTGGGGCGGTATTTCCTACGGCTGCCAAAAATAAACCTACAACAGAGTCATTGGGAGAATCAGCCGCACCACCATTAAAATCAACTCCTGTTGTGGAAGAAGCAATAGTGGTTGTAACGGTATATGTTAGGCTTATTCCACCACCACCACCACCACCACCACCGTCATCAGCATAACCACCTGTTACTGTCATACTAGTAGGAGTACCTGATATTATATTCGCAGTTATATTAATACTACCACCACCACCAGCACCAGACTCAAAAAAGTCTCCTCCATCAGCTAGTTGTCCATCTGCTGTAATAGTACCAGATATTGTGGCTGTTGCAGTAGCATTAAGTATAATCAATCCACCACCAGCACCACCAATATACGCACTAGTACGAACACCACCACCAGAACCCATGGTAATCAGATTATTAATATCACAATATGCTGTACCACCACTTAGACTACCCTCTGTACCAGTACCACCATCGCCACAATGAGCACCACCACTACCATCATTGGTACCAGAACCAATACCTGGTCCAGTACCGTAACCATTAGGACGATCTGGGTCAGCTTGAGTACTACCACCAGGATGACCAACAAAATCAGCCGAAATAAGCCCAGTCGAACTAACTGTTATATTATTTGCTGAAAAATTCACACTATAGTCTATATCGGCATCAACATTGGGAGCATGGTCTAGAGTACCAAAGATAGCCAAGTCTCCACTAATTGTTTGGGTCGAACTATTTGACTGAGTCAAAACTTTAGTAGCATTAATAGTCAAATTATTTAGAGATGGAATAGTGAAACCAATATCTAGTGTAACAGTATGATCAATGACAACATTATCAGTAGAAGTTGGGAAGCGTCCACAATCCCAAGATATTCTATCCCAATCTCCATTACCCAAAGTCGTACAAGTAGATCCAGCTACATCTGTATTTACTTTCTCCCAAATAAACGCACCATCAGTAGCACCAGTACCATCGGCACCGGCGACCACGCTAAGCATAGTTGAAGTAACTGTAGATGTATTTGTATAAATATATATAATACCGCCACCACCGCCACCACCGCCATTTGCACCATTCCCACCTATCGCTGACAATCCAACTGGAGTACTAGTGACTATGTCTGCCGAAATATAAACAGTACCACCACCACCACCACCAGACTCAAATTGACCAGTACCACCATCGGCCGAGATAGTACCGTCTATAGTGACGGTGCCACTTGTACTAAGTTTAATATAACCACCACCAGAACCACCTGTATAATCACCACTATCACGAGCACCACCACCAGAACCCATAGTTGTGGGACCAGACAACACACAGTATGGAGTACCACCAGCAGCAGTACCACTATTATCCTCTAGACCAGTACCACCAGTACCACAATGACCACCACCACCACCATCACTAAGTCCAACACCTGCACCAGCACCTGCACCATAACCAGTATCATTCAATTTTCCAGGATGACCCAAAGCATTGGCAGTAATAGTACCACCCGTATTAACTGAAATATCACCAGCTACAAAATTTACAGTATAGTCTACATCGTTATCAGTATTAGCAGCATGTGTAAGTGTGGCACCACTTTGTACAACCAAAAGTCCTGCAATCGTCTGTGTTGAACTATTCGTTTGTGTTAGCGTACTACTAGCTATTGTAAGATCGTTAATTGCATTTATTGTGTAGCCACTTGGAATACTTACTGCATGACTAATAGTTACATCATCTGTAGCTTGAGGAACAACACCACCACAACTTGTCCAAGTATCAGCTGAATTCCAATCACCATCTTGTGTTGAAGCACAGGCGTTGGCAGCCAGTGCCGGTTCATTCTCTGGCATAAAAAATGCTACCCAAAAACCCAATGTTATACTGATAAAACAAACTAGAAAAACAACTAAAATTTTCTCTTTTTTCATAAATATAAATAATAATTTTTATGCCTACATTATAGCATATAATTAATACTAAGAAAACACCTTATTAAGGTGTTTTTCTGATGGGGGGGTGTGGATAAAATTAAATAAAATCCGCCAATTGAAAAATTTTCTCTTCTTCTAGTCTATTTCCAATGATCTGCAAGCCAACTGGTAAACCTTTTTTTGTTTTTCCAGCAGGAACAGAAATCGCTGGTAGTCCAGCGACAGCTGCTGGTGCCACCAATACATCAGCCAAATACATTGCCAAGATATCATCCTTCTTTTCTCCTACTTTGAAAGCTGGAAAAGGTGATGTTGGAGTCACAAGCAGATCAACCCCTACTCCTCCCGAGGCGGATCCGTCTGGGTCGGAAAATACTCTCTCAAAATCCTGTCTAATCAATGTTCTCACTTTTTGAGCCTTTTTGTAATATGCATCATAATATCCAGCTGACAATGCATAGGTACCAATCATAATACGGCGCTTTACTTCTTCTGGAAAGCCCTCTGCACGAGATTTTGCATATAGATCATAAAGTGTTTTATGCTTTGCCTGCACACCATAGCGAACTCCGTCCAACCTACCCATATTCGAGCTATCCTCACTAGGAACTACCAGATAATAAACCGGGATCGCATATTTAGTCATTGGTAATGAGACGGGCATTATTTCAATCTTCTTATTTTTCCCCAATTTTTGAATTTTACCTTCAATAATTTTCTTAACCTCCTCATCCATACCTTCTACATTGAAATATTCTTTAGGAACACCAACTCGCAATTTTTTCTTTGAAGACGCAATATCTTGCGTCTCTACAGTTGTCGCATCTTTTTTGTCTCTACCTTCAATTATCTTTTGAACAATCGCGCAATCCTCTACCGTCTTTGTCAGTGGGCCGACTGTATCTAATGATGATGCCATTGGCATAATACCATATCGAGAATTACGACCATAGCTAGGTCGTAGGCCTACTACACCACAAAAACTAGCTGGCTGACGAATAGAACCACCGGTATCTTCACCGATAGAAAAAATACACTGATGATCTGCTACTGAAACAGCTGAACCACCAGACGAACCACCCGAAACATGTTTTTCATCATGTGGATTTCTCACTGGCCCGTACATAGACTGTTCATTACTCGCTCCATGACCAAATGCATCACAATTATTTTTTCCAATTAGAACTGCGCCTTGTTCACGAATTTTTGTAATAACCGTAGCTTCATAAGGTGAGATATAATTATCCAAAATCTTCCCACCACCAGTAGAACGTCTGTCTATTGTGTTGATAGCGTCCTTTACAGCAAAAGGAATACCTGTTAATTCTTGTTGTCTGTCAGTTGCAATCATCTCATCAGCCTTTTTTGCTTCTTCTAACGCTTCTTTTTCAAATACACTAATAAACGCATTAATTTTCTTATTGCGCTTTTTTATTCTATCAAGACATGCCTGAGTGAGTTCTACTGAAGTAAAATCACCTTTTTTCAGACCGTCATGACACTCTATTATAGTAAGTCTATTTAATTCCATGTCAGATTATAATTACAAAATATTTATAGAACGCCAATTACCACAATATCCACAATTTACCACAATCAAATTTTGGTTGATTTAGGTAATTGTGGTAATTGGCGTTCTATTTTTCATCAGCAAAAATAGCTTTAACTTTTAACAACTTCCCCATCTTCTCTGGAAATTGATCAATAATTTTTTTCTTTGTTTCTTCATCGCACTCAATTATTTTATCTTCCCTCACCACATCTTCCAACCCTGTCACCTGGCAAGTCTCCTCTACGCCGTCAGTATCCACTTCATTCAATATCTCTACATAATCCAAAACAACCGAGAGTTGCTCGGCATACATTTTCTTTTCCTTTACGCTTAGCTCAAGTCGAGCTAACTTTGCAATATCTTCTACTTCTTGTGGGGTTAGTTTCATAATAGATATATTTTACTATATTTTATAGGTTAAGGCAAGAAGTATATTACAGAGATTTAGGCTAATAAAAAAACAACCTAATAGGTAAGGTTGTTTTTCTCTTTTTAATCACTATATTAATGATCAAAAAGATCCTGGTGACGCGTCGCTCGTGAGAGCAACGCGTCACCGTCCTAGTAGATGAGACAACTCAGAGCGAGTCGTCACATACGTCGGTATAGTCGCAACCCTTTTCAGGATCACAAAAGTCGAGTGTGCAGGGGTCAGCATCGTCGCAAGCATCTTCCTTTGGTGAGTTATCACACTCGCCCGCCACACAAACATCCTTGGTACAGGCAACACCATCGTTGCAGTCTTGTGACCACCAGCATTCGAGCCAGTACTCACTGCATTTCCCGTCTTCCCCACAAAAATCCTGAGTGTAAGGGATTCCATCCTCACACTCCTCATCGGTAGTGCAATCGATGCCAGGATGAACACAAACAGCGTCAATGCAAGTATCAACAGTAGAAGGATCGTAATCCTCACAATCCAAATCTACGAGACATCCATCTCCACCTTTGCCACCCTCTTCTTCGGTAACAATATCAGTAGATGTGTCCTCGATAGCCAGTGCATCTGCCACATAATCAAGATCGCAACCAACCATGCACCCCATGGTCAGGACCGCCAAAATGGCGATATTCACAAATTGGTGTTTCATATACACCCCCGAAAAAAGATCAAAGGCAAAAATGCCCTAAAACTAGCTACAATTTCTATTTTTAACTACTTTTAGATAATTTTGCTCTAATTATACCTTAACTTTTTTATTTTATTTTAACAATGTATAATAGACCATTTTTGAACTTTTGTCAAGTTCCAACAAAAAACAAACTAATTACAAGTTTGTTTTTTTATATCTATACTTAAATATATATTACTTTAACATCTTCAAAAACTCCCCTTCACTCAAAACACTCACACCCAAATTCTTCGTCCATGTACCAGATCGGTACAGGACTCCGCTCTGTCTTTGGTTATAAAAATATTTATTTTATTAAAGAAAGAAATTCTTGTTCAGTTAGTATTTTAACATTGAGCCGCTTCGCCTTCTCCAATTTACTCCCAGCCTTCTCCCCCGCCACTAGATAACTTGTATTTTTACTAATAGATGAAGAAACATCTCCACCAAGCTCTCGTATCTTATCCTTTGCTTCATTCCTGCTCATAGTCTGCATACTCCCAGTCAAAACAAAAACTTTGTCGTCAAACTTTCTACTTTCTACTTTATACTTTATACTCTCTATCTTTACTCCTCGTTCCAGCAACTCACTGATTAATTTTTTATTCTCTTCTACCTTGAACCAACTATAAATAGACTCTGCAACTCGTGGTCCCACGTCATTTATATTTTGCAATTCTTCCAAGCCCGCTTTCACAATCCGCTCTAGAGTTCCCCAGCCCGAGGCTGCCTGCCCGCCGTATTGGAGGGGTCCGCCTTGGGTGGAATATTCCTTTGCTAGAGCAATCGCAGTCTCTTCACCAACATGATGAATACCAAGCCCAAAAATAAATCTTGGCAAAGTAACTTGTTTAGCTTTTTCTATTGACTCAATTAAATTGTCAGCAGACTTCTCCGCAAATCTCTCAAGTGGCTCCAAATCCCCTTTTGTAAGAGTAAAAATATCTGCTACATTTTTTATAAGACCCTCACTTAATAAATGTTCCACAATTTTCTTTCCTAAACCGTCAATATTATATGCCTTTTTGGAAACGAAATGAATAATGTTTTTTAATTCTTGAGCAAAGCATTTTTTGTTTGTACAAAACAAACCAGCGGACGCACCTTGTTTTTTATCCAAAATCTCTCTTCTTTTTACTTCACCCCCACAAATTGGACACTTTTTTGGCTCTCTCACTCTTTTTTCACTACCATCACGCATCTTATCCAATACTCTCAAAACTTTTGGTATTATGTCTCCTGCTTTTTCTACTATAACAGTATCACCGATCCTAACATCTAGACGTTTTATTTCGTCAAAATTATGAAGTGTCGCATGAGTCACAGTAGTGCCTGCGAGCTGTACTGGATCCATAAGCGCAACGGGGGTAAGAGCACCTGTGCGACCAACTTGCACATAAATATCTTTGATTTTTGTCTTGCCTTGCTCAGCTGGAAACTTGAGAGCTATTGCCCAACGTGGTGCTTTGCCAGTAAAACCGAGAGTATCCTGATACTTTTTCTGATTAACTTTTATTACCACACCATCAATCCAAAATTTGAATTTGTCTTTTTTCTTTTGTAAATTTTTATAAAATTTCATTATCTCTCCTACATTTTTACAAACCTTCCAGTTATCATCAGTATGAAAACCTAATTTTTTAAGACTCTTCAGTTCACCTTCTTGTGTTTTAATATCAACACTTTCTACTTTATACTTTATACTTTCTACTAAAGCCGAAATATCATATGCGGTTAATGATAGTTTGCGCTCAGCAACAATTTTTGAATCAAGCTGACGAATCGTACCAGCAGCAGCATTCCTTGGATTTGCAAAATTTGGCTCATCATTTTTTGTTCGTTGCTTATTAATCTTTTCCAACATCTTGGCACCTAGCCAGACTTCGCCTTCGGCCACCATGCTTACAGATTCTTTCAAGCGCAATGGCACACTATGAATAGTCTTAATATTTTGGGTAACATTCTCCCCCACTTTTCCATCTCCTCGAGTAGCTGCAGTTTGGAGCAATCCATCTTTATAAGTTAATACAATATGAAGTCCGTCGATTTTTAACTCACAAACATAATCTAAATCCTTTGGCCTGTGTCCCAATTCTTTTTCCAAAACTTTCAAAATTCTCTCTTCCCAATTTTCTATATCATCAATATTAAAAGCATCATTAAAAGACCACTGTGGTACAGTGTGCTCAATCTTTTCAAACTTCTCCGCTACCACACCAGCCACCCTTTGAGTTGGTGAGTCAGGTGTTACGAGCTCTGGATTTTGCTCCTCAAGCTTTCTAAGCTCATCCATGAGACCTTCATACATCTGATCAGTCACTTCCGGATCATTGAGAACATGATAACGATAGCGTAGATCATCAATTTGTGTACGGAGTTTTTTAATTTTTTCTTGAATAGTCTTCATTTAAATTAGTTTAACAAACTTAGGTACCAACCCACGATCCTCTCCCCCCAAAACATTGCAACAAAAGTTCCTAGCACTAGATACGTACCAAATGGAGTCTCGCCTTTGAAATCTTGTCTCTTGACAGAGACCATGATTAGACTAATTACAGCACCTATAATATATGCGAGAAACAATCCTAAAACTATATTTGGCCAGCCAAGAATCACACCCATAAGAAATCCAAGACGAATATCCCCGCCACCAATCCACTTCCCACGCGACAAAATATACTGAGCCAAAAAGAAACCGCCACCAATAAGCATTGCCAAACCAATACTCTGCCACGAGTGCCAACCAATAGCCGGAGAAAATAATACCAAAATAATAATAGAAGGGATGGTAGAAAAATCTAGAATTTCTTGATACTTGAAATCGTAAAGAAAGATAAAACTTAGATTGAATACGATAAACCAATCTCTCACTATCTCCGGAGTAAAAACTAGCTCTCCCCGAGCATGAAAATAAAAAACAAATAAAAATAAAACACCCATGACCAATTCTACAATTGGATACTGACGAGAAATTCTCTTGCCACACTTTCTTGCCCTTCCTCTCAAAAATATGAAACTCAAAATTGGAATATTCTCATACCATGTCAAACGTCGACGACAGTGAGGACACATTGATCTGTCTTTTCCTATCTTAATATTTTCTCGAGTGCGCCAAACCAAAGCATTCAAAAAACTACCGAGAGAAATACCTAGTAGAAGGGAAATTATATAGTAAAAAGTTATCATAGACACAAAACGCCTTTAATTTTACAAAGGTGTAATTACTAGTTACTAAATTACTAGTATGTATTTTACCACAAAAAAGCCCCTCTTAACAAGAGGGGCTTTTAATTACTTAAGTAAGCAATCAAACTATTTTATGAACCAGTAATTCCAGACGGCGTAGCATTGACCGCACCTGATAAACCACTTACAGTACCCTCGAGGGTGGCTGTAAGAGCATAGGTACTACCGTCGGCTGATGTATAAGTATAATTTGTAGTTCCTGGGTCAGAAGGTACCAAACCCATATAAGCATCTGCACAACCTGTAGCGGCAAAACCACTAGCATTCAAACATACAAAACTACCTGAACCAATAGCCGTAGAGGAAGCTGCTGTAGGATAAGCACTATTATCTGTGTAGTGCAATTCCAAAGCTGTTTGTACTTGTTTCAAATCTGATAGACGTTTTGAATCACGAGCCTTTTCACGAGCACTGCCCAAAGCCACTACTGCCAAAGTTGAAAGCAATCCAATAATAGCAATAACTACCAAAAGTTCAATTAATGTAAAACCTTTTTTATTCATATTTCCACCCCCTTTCTTTTGTGAGATACATGTTTTTTGTTTTCAAAAATAATTCTAAACCTTTAAAACCTTATTTACTTTTTCAACCACCTCTGATGGTTTGAAGTGTGCCTTTATCAAATAATCAACAGCACCCATCTCCAATCCTTTTGATACATCATCCTTTTGTCCAAGATTTGTAAGTAAAATTACTGGAATGTCTTTTACTCCAGAGTCTTCCTTTAATTTTTCTAGAACTGTAAAACCGTCCATCTTGGGCAATAGGATATCAAGCAAAATTATATCTGGCTTCTTCTTTTTGGCATCGGCCAAACCCTCTTCACCATTTTCAGACACGCTTACTTTGAACCCCTCCATGTCAAATTTGGTCTTATAAATGTTTGCCAAAAAAGTATCGTCTTCTACCAAAAGCACATGTATTTTTTTTGCATCTACCATATAAATAAATTATATTACTTAATTCATTATAGCAAACTTGAGAACTTTATGAAAGCACATGTGGATAACAATATCCTATTTAACAATATTCCTCATTGCCAAACCAATACTAACTGCCATTCTAGGACCCAGCCCGTCCAAGATCTGCTTTAGGCCATCTTGATAGACCGTCCTAGCCCAAGGGTCACCAACAAAAACTTTTAAAGGAAATTTTTTCTCAATCTCTTCTTTGAAAAAAGGCATCACAGATGCACCACCAGTCAAAACTATCTTCTCTGGTTTTTTGCCCTCATTACCAGTCTGACTCAAAAACAAATCAAAACTGTACTCAATTTCTTTTGTAATAATATCAATTAGAGGCATGAATACCTCGCTTGGTACTTTTTGCATCTTAGATAGGTCAGTCTTTATTTGCGAAGCTAGATCTTTTTCTACCCCCAAAGCTTTTGCAAGAATTGTATCGATTGTATTCCCACCCTCACTAACACTACGATGTGTGATTGGAAGCCCTTTGTCAATAATAAAAAAATTGGTTCTTTCGGCTCCAATATCCACAACCATAGCCGTAGCTTTATCGCGACCAACCAATGATCTCTCCAAAGCAAAGGCCTCTGTCTCTAATTCTTGCAATTGCAATCCAGCCTTTTGAAAAATAAGAGTGTAGAACTGTACCAAAATCTTTGGTGCGGCTGTTACCAAAATACTAATAGTCTTCGCCTTTTCATCTTCGTTTGGAATTTTTTGATGCACTATCTGCATATCCTCGATTGGACGTGGTGACATCTTGGTAACTTCCGCTTTTACAATCGCCTCTATTTCTTTGTCTTCTACTTTTGGCAAATTTAATACCGTATGAAAAATATAAGAAACCGGCAAACTAGCGGTAGCCATATTGGTTGTTACTTTTGAACGCCTTAACAATTCTTTCAAAAGCTTTGCATACTTGTCAATCCTAGGATCATCCAATTGTGGCAATTCCTTCGCTTTCTTTTTTTTCTTACCGTTTTCAGAATTCAAAAAAACACTGTTCTCTTCTATCAAAATCTCTTCAGGGCTCTTGGTATGTGACTCTGGTAAGTGAATATCGAGATCTTCTTCTGCAATACCATAGGTCCAAAGCTGTGGTCGCCCTTTGGTTTTGTGAAGCTCCACCAGCTTGATCCCATGCGCACCAATATCAATACCGAGATAAGCTTCTGTTTTTTTAAATAAACTCATATTAAAATGCTTGAAAGGCTTAAAATGCTTGAAAGGCTTAAAATGTTTCTGTACAAAAACATTTCAGACCTTTTCGGCCTTTATGGCTTTTCAAGCTTTCATTATTATACCATATTTTTAAAAACAACACTACAAACACGATACTAAATATACATAATAATATACGAAAAGATAAAATCACTTGTATTTTATTACGTGTATTTTGTATTTTTTAAACCTTTACACTTAACCCACTGTAAAGTATAATAAACCTATCCCAACAATACAATTTAATAAATATTCTAATATGCTATCACTCTACAATACACTATCCAAAAAGAAAGGAGGATTCAAACCACTAAAAAAAGGAATCTTTAAATCCAAAAAAGTTGGGTTATATGCTTGTGGTCCGACTGTTTATAATTATGCTCATGTTGGAAATCTCAGGACTTATGTTTTTGAAGATATTTTGAAGCGTGTTCTCAAATATAATGATTTTAAAATAAATCATGTCATGAACATCACAGACGTCGGACACCTAACTGACGACGCTGATTCTGGCGAGGACAAAATGGAAAAAGGAGCCAAACGTGAAGGCAAGACTGCCTGGGAGATTGCTAAATTTTATACAGACGCTTTCAAATCTGATCTAGAAAAATTGAATATTGAAAACCCAGACATCTGGTGCAAAGCCACAGACCACATTCCGGAACAAATTGATCTGGTACAAAAATTAATTGACAAAGGCGTAACTTATGAAACTTCTGACGGAATATATTTTGATACTACCAAAATTGATGACTACGGCAAACTGGCAAATCTAAAAAATCAAGAATTGAAAGCTGGCGAGCGCGTAGACATGGGAGAAAAGAAAAATACCACAGACTTTTCTCTGTGGAAGTTCACACCAAAAGGCGAAACTAGACAGATGGAATGGGACGCATTCGGACACAAAGGATTCCCTGGCTGGCATCTAGAATGTTCTGCCATGGCCACAAAATATCTTGGCAAACAATTTGATATTCACTGTGGTGGGATAGATCACGTGCCAATTCACCATACCAATGAGATTGCCCAATCAGAAACCGCTTTTGACAAAAAACCATGGGTAAAATACTGGCTACACGGTGAATTCCTAGTAATGGGCGAAACAAAAATGGCAAAGTCCGAAGGAAACTTTATAACTTTGCAAACCTTAAAAGAAAAAAACATTAGCCCACTCGCCTATCGTTATTTTCTGCTTCAAACTCACTATCGCAAGCAACTAAATTTTAGTTGGGAAGCTTTAGAGGCGGCACAGACTGGATTAAAGCGCCTACATGAGCAAGCTCGCAAACTAAAAGACACAGAGACAAAAGTAAATAAAAAGATAAACACTACATTCTTAGAGAAAATAAATGATGACCTAAACACCCCAGAAGCACTCGCGCTAATCTGGGAAGCTTTAAAATCAAACAAACTTGACTACTCTACCCTACTAGAATTCGATAAAGTCCTCGGTCTTGGTTTGGGTGACATAGAAGAAGAAGTAGTAATTCCTGATGAAGTACAAAAGCTTTTAGACGAACGAAAAAAAGCCCGCAAAGAAAAAGATTATAAAAAATCTGATGAACTTCGTGATGAGATTAAAAAACTTGGTTTTGATGTGAAGGACACAAATAAGGGACAAGAAGTGGGTAGATTGTGAATGGAATTTTGGAAGAATTCTTAGATATAAACACGAAAAAACCGCTAAGATAAGCGGTTTTTTAATTTATTTTTTTTCACTATCTCTTGTATTATAGCACATTTTAGCACTTTTGTCAAGAGGTATCAAAAAACCCCGACTTAGTCAGGGTCTTTTGAACTCCCCTCCTTGAAGTTCCTCCTAGATCTCCTCAACGGAGATAGTAAAAAAGATCGATGTATCCCCCGGTTCAATAACGAGAAAAGCTGCCTCTAGCCTACCTTTCCAGCGTCTCAGTCTCAAAGATTTATACAATCTAAATCTCGGAGAAACATCTTCATGGAGAAAGGCTCCTATGGCTAACTCCATTCCGATTAGACTTCCGCCCTGCTTCAGAACCTCGAGAACGACCTCTCGCAGTTCTTTGTCAATGTGATTCATGATATCTTCCGAGTCTTCTTTTTCTCAGCTGCATCAAAGCCAGCAGCTATGGCCCACATCTCCTCTCGATTCAGACGACACCACAACCCCACCAAGCCATGCTGACGCAAGACCAAAAAAAGAGCGTTCACCACATCTTCCCTCTCTCTGTCGTCTTCGACAGACCTTTCGACACTCTTTCTCAGACTACAGAACACACCTTCGATAAAAGTCGTATTCTGAGTCTTGCAGACAAAAGCAAGTATACGAGTAACAAAAAGTTCCACAATCATCACACACCTCCCAAAAAAAGTTGCACTACTTTTATTCAACACTAACACAAAGACAAAATCAAATCAACACAACCTTATCAACAGTTATTTTTATTTTATAGCTATTTTGTTATTTTTTTGGTATAATGTAAGCAAGTAAAAAGATAAAAGTAGAAAGTAGAAAGCTTACACGCTTTTTAGTTTTACTTTATACTTTATACTTTATACTTTTTACTATTTATGCCTGATCCAAAACACGCTCATATCGATAGTGAGAAACTTGTAGATATAGCACAAGAAACCCCGAGTGAAACAAGTGAACAACCAACGACAGAAACCCCAACACCTACACCAGAAGGTGTGGTTGAATTTACACCAGAAAAACCTGTAGAAAAAAAACCAAGCGAAGAAAACTTTTTGGAAGAATCAATTGGCGGACTAAAGAAAAAACTTCGCAGTACCAAGAAAAAACCAACAACAATACCACAAGTGCGAGATGAAGTAAGCATCCAAGTAGAAAAAGTAATGGAAGAAGATCTGGGCGATGCTTTTGCAGAGCTCACACCAGTCCAAAAACAAGAATTCAAAATGAAGGGAGAACAAGTCGCATTTGAAATTCGCGATCTATTGAAAAAGACACACCTCAAAGCCAAGACAATCTTTAAACTTATATTCGAATGGCTAAAGATGCTTCCTGGAATTAATAAATTCTTTTTAGAACAAGAAGCGAAGATAAAGACAGATAAAATACTAGCACTTAAGAATACTGGTAAGAAATAGCAATTAATTTTCAATTTAAAATTAATAAATTATAAATTGTTTTTAAATTGAAAATTTCAAATTGAAAATTGTTCACTATGTTCCAATTCTTCACAGCAACTCAACAACCAACCCTTAATGCTAATACTGGAAATTTACTAAATGATCCAATTATTTTTTTATTTCTGATAATTGCAATGGGTGTTTTGCTGGTAACAGGGGTGCTATTTATGCTCCGAGCTATTTTTCGTACGCAATTACGAGAAGTAAAAGCCTTTGAACGCATTGTGTTGCAAATATTAGTACCAAAAGAAAGAAAATCCGAAGGACAGGGCGGACAAGGTAGCCAAGAAGACCGACTAGAACAAGTTAGAGAAGAAATAGGCCTAACTGAAACAATCTTTGCCTCTCTGGCAGGCATGAAAGCTCAACGTGGATTTACACGCTGGCTTTTGGGTAGAAATGATTCCACCTCCTTTGAAATGATTGCTCACAACAGTTTAATTACTTTTTATGTTGCTATTCCAAAACGGGCAAAACCCTTTATGGAACAACAAATCCATGCTCAATATCCTCATGCTCAAATTGAAGAAATGACAGATTACAATATTTTTACAGAAAAAAGTAGTATTGTAGGGGCCTATCTCAATAGCAAGCAAAAAAAAGTTTTCCCTTTTAAAACTTATAAAAAAACAGACTCAGATCCTCTATCAATACTTCTAAATGTGTTGGCAAAAGTCCATGAAGCCGAGAGTTCCATGGCAATCCAATACGTGATTCGTTCATCTCACAGAAAATGGAGACGATCTGGAGTTAGAATTGTGCGTGATGTTAGAAAGGGTGAAAAATTTGATACTGTAGCACACAGAAGCCCCTTTGGTCGTATGATGAAAAAAATCGGAGGAGACATTGGCAAGACAATACAAAAAAAAGACGAAATGCAACCAGAAAAAAAGCACGAAATGTCTGCCATGGAAGAAGAGACTCTAAAAGGTATTGAAGAAAAACTCAGCAAAGGTGGTATGGATGTTAGCATCAGACTTTTGAGCGCGTCCAACAATGAAGAAACCGCTAGAACAAACTTGGACAACTTAATCAATGCCTATAGCCAATACAACCTATATAGATATGGTAATGAATTTTTTGCAAGTATCCCAAGAAATCAAGCTCAGATAATTCGCGATTTTATTTATAGATCTTTCAATGAAAAACGTTTCTTGATTTTGAATACTGAAGAAATGGCCAGCTTTTGGCACTTGCCACTACACTCTACCGAGGCACCAAATATAAAATGGTTATCAGGGCGCTCAGCTCCCCCACCAGAAAATATTCCGACCGAAGGATTACTATTGGGTCACACAGACTATCGTGGTATAAAAAAAGATATAAAACTCAAGGAAGCTGACCGCCGACGCCATCTATATATTATTGGAAAATCTGGTAGTGGTAAGTCGGTCACAATTGCCAATCTAGCCATACAAGACATTGCCGAAGGCAAAGGTGTGGCAATCGTAGATCCACATGGAGATCTAGTAGAGGCGATTCTTGAACATATTCCAAAAAATCGTGCTGATGATGTCGTTATTTTTGACCCATCAGATTTGACGCGCCCAATTGGACTAAACATGTTGGAGGCCAAAAGCGAAGATCAAAAAGATTTTGCAGTCCAAGAAATGATTGGGATTTTTTACAAGCTATTTCCACCTGAAATGATTGGTCCGATGTTTGAACACAATATGCGAAATGTAATGCTAACACTAATGGCCGATCTGGACAATCCTGGAACCATCATAGACATTCCACGCATGTTTACAGATGATGACTACGCAAAGGAATACCTAAAAAAAGTAACAGATCCAGTAGTGCGCGCTTTTTGGGAAAAAGAAATGGCAAAGACATCGGACTTTCACAAATCAGAAATGCTTGGTTATTTGATTTCCAAAGTTGGTCGTTTTGTTGGTAATGAAATGATGCGCAATATCATGGGACAACAAAAATCAGCTTTCAACTTCCGTGAAATAATGGACAACCAAAAGATTTTATTAGTCAACCTAGCAAAAGGTAAGACTGGCGAAGTAAATGCAAAACTTCTTGGATTAATTATAGTAGCCAAATTACAAATGGCAGCCATGGCACGTGCTGACACAGCCGAAGAAGATCGTCATGATTTTTATTTGTATATTGATGAGTTTCAAAACTTTATTACTGATTCTATCTCGACTATTTTATCCGAAGCTAGAAAATATAAGCTAGATTTAATTATTGCTCACCAATACATGGGCCAACTAACTGACGACAAAGGTAAAGCAGATGTACGAGATGCTGTACTTGGTAATGTAGGTACTATCCTATCTGGTCGTATTGGACCAGACGATGCAGAAATTCTAGCAAAAGAATTTGCCCCGGTCTTTGGCTCTTATGATTTATTAAACTGTCCAAAGTATTCTTTTTACATAAAACTTTTAATTGACAATCAGACCGGAAAACCATTCCTTATGAATGCATATCCACCAGTTAGAGGTAATCGGGAGCTTGCATCTGCAATAAAAGAACTCTCTAGACTCAAATACGGTCGAGATAAAAATATCGTAGAAGCAGAGCTAATGGAAAGGACAAAACTTGGAGAACCAGAAGGTGAGGCCAAGACAGATATGGTTGAGGCAAGTTTATAAAATGCTTGAAAAGCCAGAAATGCCCAAAAGGCCTGACAGGCTTTTTTTATCAACATGCTATCCCCTGTCTCTCCACACTAAATAATGATCGCATCTTAAAAAGATGTTATAATATTATTTACTAAAACATTTTAAGCTTTTCTGGCTTTTTCAGCCTTTCAAGCATTTTTATAATAATTATGAACTCCCTAAATGACATTTTGGACAAAAAAGCTGATGACCTATTTCCAGGACCAGAACCAACTTCTTATGACGGCTTTAATATAACTCCACGAACTGACGAGGATGAAGTAAAAAATGAAGACGGTGATGAAACAGAAGAAAAAAAAGAAATAATAAATCTAACCAAAGAGGAAGACAACGAAGACTTCGCAGAAAAAAAACTACCACAAAAAAAAGAACTGGACACCACTTCCATGAAAGCAATGCTTCACAAAATTAAGGACCAGTTAGACACAATGCTTAGAATGATTGATGGCGAAGTGATAAAACAGGCTGAAAAAATAAATCCTGACATTGAAAACTTGTCCACCGGAGAAAAAATAGTAGAAGGAGTCTTCAATGGCGAAAAGATGATAGGTAGCGATGGAAAAGAATACTCTGTCCCACCAAACTATGCCAGCAAATCAAAGCTAGTAGAGGGCGACATGATGAAGCTCACTATTACTGCAAGCGGATCATTTGTCTATAAACAAATCAGTCAGATTGAACGCAAACGTGTAACTGGTGAACTTATTTCTGACCCAACGACTGGTGGATGGAGCGCGCTAGCAGACGGACACACTTACAAAATATTGACCGCCTCGGTTACATTTTTTAAGGGCAAGGCTGGGGATGAGGTCGTAATACTAATACCAACAGAGGGTACCAGTGAATGGGGTGCTGTAGAAAATATTATAAGTAAATAGAATATTAAAACAAGAAGAGACGCAAAACATTGCGTCTCTTTTTTTATACAAAAAAAACACCCTCAGACTAGCTCAGGGTGTTCTTAGTGTATCTATTTTTCTTACTTCGCTCTATTGGTTAATATGAGCAGAAACAAGTTTTGTCATCTCAAACATTGTTACTTCCTTCTTACCACCAAATAGAGGTAATAGCATATCGTCTGCAAAAATGTTTCTCTTGTTGGCTGGGTTTTGTAGATCGTTCTTCTTGATGTATTCCCAAAGTTTCTTTACTACTTGACCACGGGCCATAGGACCCTTGCCGACTACGGCTTCTAGCTCTGCTGAAAGTGGCAATGGCTTTAGCAAGGCTGGGTTTGCTTTTCTTGGCATAAAATACTAAGATTAAGAATAAAACTTGAATTAATTTAGTTAACGTAGACATTATACCATATAACCCCCTTATACACAAGAGCCAAGCCCTAGGGTGTGTATAACCCTAAAATATATTTCTTCAACTCACCTCTCTATAATTTGTCAACGAATGTTTTATATTGTATAATAACCTCACCATTTAATATAATTTTGGCATTTTTAATTTTGCATTTCAAGTATGGCTTTATACCACAAACACCGTCCTCAGACTTTTTCTGACATTATTGGCCAAGACCACATTGTAAAAACAATATCCAATCAAATAGCTGGAGACAATGTCGCCCATGCTTATTTATTTTCTGGCCCAAGAGGCATTGGCAAGACTACTATTGCCCGATTACTATCAAAAGCAATAAATTGTACAGATAAAAAAGAAAAAGATTCTGAACCCTGTGACAAATGTGAGTCTTGTGTCGAGGTTACCAGCTCTCGCTCAATAGATGTAATAGAGATCGATGCCGCCAGCCATACAGGTGTAGACAATGTTCGTGAAAATATTATAGAAAACGCTAGATTCAAACCAACAAAATCAAAATATAAGGTCTTTATTATAGATGAGGTGCACATGTTATCCACTTCTGCTTTTAATGCTCTTCTAAAGACCTTAGAAGAGCCGCCAAGCCATGTTATTTTTATACTAGCCACTACTGAACTGCATAAATTACCTGAGACAATTGTCTCGCGCTGCCAAAGATTTGACTTCAAAAAAGTAGGATTTGATGACATGGGCAAACAGATAAACAAAATTGGAAAGTCAGAAGGAATAAAAATTGACAAAGATGTGGTAGAGAGAATTGTAAACAAGAGTGACGGCTGTGTTCGTGATGCAATTTCACTACTAGACCAAATAATGGCCTCTGGTGAAAAGCAAATAACAGCTGAAAATTCTTCTCTTGTTCTCCCTACTGTTAATGTAGAAAAAAATCTAGAATTTATTACCGCCCTGATAGAAAAAAATACTGCAAAAGATATTGAAATTATAAATCAACTAGTAGAAGACGGAATCAATATCAGTTATTTTAACAACGACGTGATAGAGATGCTCCGAATAATGATGGTCAGCAAGACCAATGCAAACATCAGCGGTCTCGGCCTAGACCTAAGTGAGAAAGTAAGAAAAGAACTAAAAAAACTAAATGACAAAGTAGAATATAGTGATATTGTAGTCTTATTAGATTTATTCATGACTCGCGGTAGCCAAATCAAGACATCTCCCATACCCCAACTCCCCTTAGAGATGGCGGTCATTGAATATTGTAATAAGGAACAAGGATTAAGGATTAAGGAAAAAGACAACCATGACGATGGTAACCCCCCTCTTTCAGACAAAAAAAGAGAGGAAGTACCCAAAAAAATGGAAAGTGACCAAGAAACAAAAACTGTAGTTGAAAAAAAGACTATTACTGAAAAGGTGAAAAATCTAGTAACCAAAAATGTTGATTTTTCATTGGAAAATGTAAAGGACAAATGGAATGATTTCATGAGAAAAGTAGAAAATGAAAAAAAATCCTTGTCTTTTGTCTTAAAAATGGCTGAGATAAAAGACCTGGAAGGAAACACACTGATTTTAAGTACCAACTTTAGTTTTCACAGCAACAAACTAATGGAAAGTGAGAACAAAAAAGACCTGGAAAAAATGCTGACAGAAATAATGGGATCAAAGATGCAACTAAATGTAACCACATCAGAAAAAAACAAAATTTCAGAAGAATCTCAAGAACTGAAGGAGTTGGCTTCTTCGCTTGGTGGAGAGATTGTCTAGAATAAAATAATATTACCAAAATACAATCAAAATATTATCTATGAATAGTAAAATTAGACTATGTTTAATAGAAACACAGATCTAACAAATTGAACGAATCTGAACGGATTAAATAAAAAATAATTCGTTACTATCTGTTAAATTCGTCTTATCCGTGTATCTATAAACAATATATCACAAAAATGTCTTCTCGCCTGTCACACAATTCAAAATCACTACAAAAAATTATCACTAGTTTCTTGATGGTAGCTTTTTTATTCTCCGCAGTCCCCGCTTTTGCAAAAAATATTAAAGTACCTTTTACATCCCAAGCACCCTACGGCTACTGGGGTCAGCCCTGGCAAGATGCTTGTGAAGAAACTGTGATTGCTATGATAGACAATTTTTATAGAAACAAAAGTCTTGATAATAGACAGGTAGCCAGAGAAGAAATTTTGAAAATATTAAATATAAAAAACAAAACTTTTGGCTGGAGTCTGGATGAGGATGCCAACAAAATAGTAAAACTAATCAACGATTTCTTGCCTTGGGAAGCTAGGATAGTAGATAATCCTAGCCTAGAACAAATAAAGTCTGAAATTGACAATAACAGACCAATAATCCTCCCCGCTCATGGCAAATACCTGCACAATCCTCATTTTGCCAATGGTGGACCACAATATCATACTATAGTATTATCCGGTTATGATGATAAAACAAGCGAATTCATTACCCACGAACCTGGGACTAGATATGGAGAAAACTATCGCTACACATATCAGACAATTATGAATGCTATGCACGACTATCTACCGGCAAATAATACCAAAAATGGCTCCAAAATCGCTATTTTTACCCAAAAAGAGCTAGTTACTAGCAAAAATGCCGATGGCGACTCTGATAAGCTAAGAAAAGCAGATGAATTAAAACACGGAACTATTACATGGCTATCTGACAGTGACGGCGATGGATTTGCCGATGGCGAGGAAGTAAAAACCGGATTCCTCCCTACTGTAGCAGAGATGAGGCTCCCAAATGACTCACTAATAAAATCAGCAAACAATCCAAAGGTTTACCTATTGAAAAACAACAGAAAACACCATATTCTAAATGAACAAGTATTCCTAAACCACGGCTGGTGGTGGAATCAAATAAAAACAGTGAGTAATATGTTTTTGAATAGCTTGGAAGAAAGAGAATTAATAGACAATTAGAAACCCCTCCAGCTATTGACTTTCTTTCAAAAATATGCTAGACTTATATGAATTACACTTTTAAGTAAAATGTATAGGGGGAATAACCTTCTTTACCTAGTAATAATCATAAATATGGGAAACTATAGTAGAGACAATAATAGACGAGGTGGCGGATTTGACCGTGGAAATAGATCTGGTGGGGGTAGAGACGGCGGTAGACCAGATATGCACAGAGCTACTTGTAGTGACTGTGGCGATAGCTGTGAAGTCCCTTTCAAACCAACCGGAAGCAAACCAATATTTTGTAGCGACTGTTTTGGAAAACAAGACGGTGGTGGCAGAGATCGTGGTGGATCAAACAGGTTTGGAGGAGACAGACGTGATGATAGACGTGACAGCTCTCGTGGAGACAGACAAATGCATGATGCTGTTTGTAACAAATGTGGTAAAAACTGCCAGGTACCTTTTAGACCAACAGCCGGCAAAGACATTTTCTGTAGTGGATGTTTTGAACAAAATGGTGGTAACAAAGGCAGAAAAGACGGCCAACCTAGTGAAGAACTAAAAGAAATCAATACCAAATTAGACATGATTATGACTGCTCTTGGTCTATCTGGTCCCAAAAAGGAAAAGAAAAGCAAAAAAGAGCCCTACATATCTAAGGCTGATAGAAAAGTGACTGAAAAGAAAGAAGTGAAGAAAGAAGCAACCAAAAAAACAGTTGCAAAAAAACCAGCAAAGAAAAAGGTGGTAGCAAAAAAGAAAGCAGTTGCCAAAAAAGTGGCAAAGAAAGCTACAAAGAAAACAACCAAAGCAAAGCCAAAAGCTAAAGCTAAAAAAGTTGTAAAGAAAAAAGCAGTAGCAAAAAAGAAGAAATAAACAAATTAAAAACAGCCTACTGAATTAGTAGGCTGTTTTTTTAATACTTTTTACCAAACCCCCAACACCAGCAATACCAGTTAGTACTCCTAACAATTGCCCTCCAGGACTATCATCAATCCCAGCATATATAAACATGACCACACCGAGGAGTATTGCGATAATGGAGCATAGTACTCTAAGTTTATTCATAGGTTTTTATTATAACATAAAACAGACCTCTTGTAGTCTGTTTTTACTTTTCACTTCCAAGGTTTACCAGGCGAAGCTGGAACGCAGTGGAAACGAAGACTGGGTTCGCGGACAGGGATTCGAACCCCGATAAACAGTACCAGAAACTGTTGTCCTACCATTAGACGATCCGCGAGTGTTTTATTTTTTAGTAGATCCAAAAAAATTTTTCAATTTATCTTTTAAGACTTCACGACCATAGCCTGTCTTATAAAATTTTTCTTGATTTTCAGCATCTTTTTTATTAACAAAAGATTCATAAAATATCAATTTCCAAGGTCCATTTTTACTAGTAAAATCACCACCTTGTTTATCATTATGTTCCACAAATCGACGTCTCAAATCATTGGTATAACCTATATATAACTTATTATTTTTTTGACTCCCTAAGCAATATACATAGAACATAAGATCATTAACTTGTTGTCTGGGCCTCTTCGGCCCACCCGCCGATGAGGCGGGCTACCATTAGACGATCCGCGAGTGTTTGATAATATTGTAAATTACTCTAAGAGTATATAGGAAAAAGATGAAAATGTCAAGACCAAAACACTCCGATAAAATCGGAGTGAGCTATTTAAAAAGGGGTAGGTCAGGGAGCGATATGGAGTGCAATACTCCTACTTGCTCAATTACCCCGTAGTAGCACCTTTCGGTACATGCGCCACCCGAAACGAGTTTCAGTTCTGTGTTTTACGACAGACATATCTACCCTCACTCCCCGGTAACGTTTCTTCGGTTTTTCTTGGAAGCAGTGTTGTATGCTCCCTGACCTAATAAATATATTACTGCATACCATAGATATTGTCAAAAAAAACTATCCACAAGTTAAGTAAATACAATTATTAACTTGAAATTAAAATAAGAAAATGCTACAATATTCCCATATGAAGACCAATATAATAGATGGTAAGAAAATTGCAGATGACATCCTAAACCGGCTAAAGCCCGAGGTTGCTTTGTTGCACACCAAAAGCACAGACCCAAAACTAGTCGTGGTAATGGTCGGAGAACACAAACCATCACAAACTTATATCAAAAAGAAGCAAGAAGCTTCTGAGAAGGTAGGAATTGAATTTGCTTTACACAAATTCCCCGCTAATATTGAAAAAAATAAATTAATTGCCGAAATAAAGAAGATTCAAAAAAAAGAAAACCCTAGTGGTCTTATTATCCAACTCCCCTTGCCTGAACCACTATACACTCCAGAAGTATTAAATGCGGTGGATCCTAGTATTGATGTGGATTGCTTAACAAGTGAAAATATTGGCAGACTAGTAATGAACACAGGTTTCCTACTACCCCCAACCCCTTATGCTGTCAAAAGAATTTTAAAAAACATTGATGTGGGAATAAAAGGAAAAAATATCTGTATTATTGGCGCCGGCGCCCTAGTTGGCAAGCCATTATCTATCATTCTAAGCAACAAAGAAGCTACTGTCACACTTTGCCATAAGGAAACCAAGGACATTAAGAAAAAATGCCTAGAATCTGATATCATAATCACAGCTGTTGGCAAAAAGGACTTATTGCGTGGTAATATGGTAAAAAAGGGTACAGTAGTAATAGATACTGGAATTTATTTTGAAAATAAAAAAATGTATGGAGATGTAAACTTTGCTGAAGTAAGCAAAAAGGCCAGTCATATCACACCAGTTCCAGGAGGCGTTGGGCCAATCACCGTGGCGCTACTACTAAAAAACGTAATCACTTGTGCCAAAAGAAAAATATGAAAACTGTCATAGTCATACCGACCTATAATGAAGCCGAAAACATAAAAAAACTAATCAAACAGATATTTAGTTTAGAGATTGCTGATTTGGAAATAGTAGTAGTGGATGATAATTCACCAGATGGAACTGCCAATTTAGTATATAAGCTACAGTCTTCCGACTTTAATGGCCCAAGACTGCACATGATAAAACGCCAAGATAAACTTGGTCTTGGTAGTGCCTATATAGCAGGATTTAAAAAAGCCCTTAAACTCGGGGCTGATTATATTTTTGAAATGGATGCAGACTTTTCTCATGATCCAGATGACATACCCAGACTTTTGAAAGCTTGTGAAAGTGCTGATCTGACAATAGGATCTAGAAAAATAAAGGACGGAAAAGTAATTGGCTGGGGCTGGATCAGAAAATTCATGAGCAATGGTGCTATGTGGTTTTCTAAAATGATGCTAGGTTTAAAAACTAAGGATGTTACGGCCGGTTTTAGGTGTTTTAGACGACAAGTATTAGAATCAATTGAAATAGACAGCATAAAAAGCAATGGCTATGCCTTTCAAGAAGAATTACTACATCGTACTGAAAAAGCAGGTTTCAGAGTAATGGAAATCCCAGTCACTTTTATTGACCGTGAAGAGGGCAAGTCAAAACTCTCTAAAAAAGATATACTCGAATTCTTTTGGATTATTCTAAAATTAAAGCTTAAAAAATAGATAAGAAAACAAAAAAGTTGGCACGGAGAAAATCCGTGTTTTTAAATTTCCCAAAAAATCAAAATATGCTATAATACTCTAGCATGAAACTATATCTTAAAATAGCCAGTTTTGTAATATTGGCCAGTATTGTACTACTGCCTAGTTTTGTGTTGTCAGAAGACCAATTTGATGCCAGCTATATTATATCTGACGAAGAAATGCAAAACTGGGAAAGCATGAGTAGGGCTGGTATTCAAGCTTTTTTGGATGATTATGATAGCTATCTAGCTAATTTTAAAACTAGCGACAAAGATGGTGTTACGCGCATGACCTCTGACATAATTGCAAGATCAGCAAAAGAACATAGTATCAACCCAAAGTACTTATTAGTAAAATTACAAAAAGAACAAAGCCTGATCACTACTAACAAACCAACCCAAAAACAACTAGACGGTGCTACTGGTTACGGAATAACTGATGGTTGTGGATGGTCTTGTGAAACTTACAAAAATAATAAAGGTTTTGGTAAGCAGGTAGATAGTGCGGCTGGCATTATCCGCTGGTATTACGAAAATGTAAAATTACAACCCTGGATCAAAAAAGCAAACCAAACTAGTATTATAGATGGACAAGCTGTGGTACCAAAAAACTATGCTACAGCATTTCTTTATACTTATACCCCACATATTGAGGGTAATAAAAATTTTTGGACACTGTGGAACAGATGGTTTGGGCAAGTATACCCAGATGGAACACTCGTAAAAAATAGTTCTGGATCAGAAACATACTTAATTCAAGATGGAAAAAAGAAATTAATAAAAAGCATGAGTGTGCTGGCTAGTCGTTTTGATCCAAAAATGATTATTACGGCGCCAATGAGTGAGCTAAGCAACTACGAAGATAGCGAGGAAATTTCTTTTCCAAATTACTCAATTTTGAAACAAGGAAATAAATACTACTTACTAGACTATGAAACCCTAAGGCCTTTTGCTAGTTATAATGTCGTAAAAAATATTGGCTACAACCCAGATGAAATAGTAACAGTATCTGCCAGCGATATTTCCAATTTTAAAATTGGCCTTACTATTTCCATTGATACAGAGATAAGCAGTGCTACTGGTAGACTTTTACGAATAAAAGAAAACAATAGTCTATACTATTTAAAAGACGGGGTCTTTAACTCAATCTCCGATGAAGACATGGCACACACAAACTTCCCAGATATATCTGAAGAAAAAGTAGCCGTAATCGAGTTACACAAATATAAGTCGGGTGACTCGTTAAAATTTAGAGACGGTACTATTGTGGGCATAAAAGGATTTAACAAAATCTATGTAATAGAAAAAGGTAAAAAGCGTCATATTGCTAGTGAGGAAGTGTTCAATGGTTTTGGTTATGACTGGGATAACATAGTATGGACCGATGTACTCACAGGAACAATTCACCCCACTGGGCAACCAATATACCTACCCTCTCGCTTAGCTATTGCCATGACAAACGACAATGACTCAGACCAGACAAAGAACACAGATGACACTACCATAACAATAGAAGAAAATGGAAAAATGTATTCCATATCTGAAAATGATACAAAATATGTTGGTAAAAAATTCACTACAAACGTAAATACTTACCTAGTGGCTGATTACGCAACACAAGAAATATTGTCAGGCAAAAATATTGATGTAACTCGCCCACTAGCCTCATTTACAAAAGTGATGACGGCCTATAGACTAATGTCCGAAGGACTGTCTCCATCTCAATCTTCTACATATAACCCAACTGAGCACAAAAGTGCTTATCACCGCTTCCGTATTGCCAGTGGAGAAAAATATAGAAACTCAGATTTACTAAAGGCAATGCTAGTCTCGTCTCTAAATACACCTGCTAGAATACTAGTAGATTCGGTAGAAGAAGATGAGGCCAGCTTTATATCCAGCATGAACAAGCAAGCCAAAGATTGGGGCTTGGGAGAAACCAACTTTACCGATGTGTATGGTTATGATTTGGGAAACATAAGTACTGCTCGTGAATTTTTGACACTGTACTCAAAAGCAGAAAAAAATAAAACAGTTCGTGAAAATCTAGGTATGAAAAGTTACCAATATAATGAATTAAAGGATAAGGACGGCAAATCCAGCCATCACGACAATCATAGCAATAAGTTGGTAAATAAAGCTGGATTAAATTTTAATATAATTTCCAGTAAAACTGGATACCTAAACGAGGCTGGTTCTGGATTAATAATGCTGATCGAAAGAAAGACTGATAATAAAAAATTTGTTGTAATAACTATGGGAAATCCAGATTACACAAATCGCTTTGATGAACCTGAAAGACTGTCTGAATGGTCAATAGATAATTTTTAAAAGTTAATAATTATAACACGATCACTATGCTTGTATTCTCCGCTATTGTCCCCCACCCACCAGTTCTTATACCAAGTATTGGTAAGGATGAAATTAAAAAAATAGAAAAAACAAAACAGGCTATTGAACAACTTGAGCAAGATTTGTACTTGTCCAAGCCTGATATTATTATAATTATCTCTCCACATGGCAGTTTGTTTACAGATGCTTTTTCTATCAACGCTCACACCCACTTTGTTTCAGACTTTGAACAGTTTGGGGATCTTACCACCAAACTAGAGTGGACAGGAGCAGATTCATTGGCTGCCAAGATAAAACAAGGAATCGAAAATGAAGATGTACCATTACAACTTATTAGCCAAGAACAGCTAGATCACGGCTCTACTATTCCTTTATATGGCCTAACCAAACATTTACCAGATATCAAAATTTTACCAATAGGATATTCAGAGCTCGAATCAAAAATACACTTAAAATTTGGAGAGTCTCTCAAAGAAGTTATAATGGAATCAAACAAACGTATTGCTGTTATTGCATCTGGCGACTTATCTCACGCATTAACAACTGATGCACCAGCAGGATTCTCAAAAACAGGCCAAGAATTTGACAATAAAATTATAGAACTTTTGGAAAACAAAAATACAACTGGGATTGCTAATATGGATGATAAAATTGTAGATAGCGCATCAGAATGCGGATATAGATCAATTTTAATCTTACTTGGCATCCTAAAAAATATGGACTACAGCTTTAAAAACTATTCCTACGAAGCTCCTTTCGGAGTTGGCTATTTGGTAGGAAATTTTGTATTATAAAACTATGGATGGAATCGGAAAAATTCTAAAAAAGGTAGACGAACACAAGCCTAAACAGAACAAAAACATACACTCCGAAGCTCACTACTGGGCAGATGTTATCTCTACTGCATTTGGTGAAAAAAATAAGTTTGGCATGTACTTGGGAGTAATAAAAAAAATCGGCGCCGATAGAGCTCAGCTGATTTTTAATGAATTAAAAAATTCAAATGTAAAAAGCCCAGGAAGACTATTTATCTGGAAAAGCAATCCCAAAAATTTTATAGATCAAAACAAAAAAAATAATACTAATAAAGCATCCCTCTTCGGGAAGAAATGAAGCTATGTTACAAATTATAGCAATCCCAACTGAATCACTAAGAGAGGTATCAAAGGAAATTGATCGCAATTTTTTGTTATCCGCTAATACACAGCACTTTATACAGCAGTTAATTGCAACCATGTACAACGATGACGGCGTAGGAATAGCTGCTCCGCAAGTTGAAAAAAATATCCGTATCTGCATCATTGGCACAGAAGGAATAAAGCTAGACAAAAAAACTTCAGTTAGTGCAGATGAAAACTTAATACTGGTGAACCCTGTCTGGACCAAAACCAGCATTAGAAAAGATTGGGACACCGAAGGGTGCTTGTCTGTACCAAAAACTTATGGCAAAGTAAAACGCTACAAACATATTATGGTCAAAGCGCTCGACAAAGATGGGAATGAACTAAATTTTGAAGCCCACAACTTTTTTGCCAGGGTTATTCAACATGAAGTTGACCATCTAGATGGTATACTTTTTATTGATAAAGCTAAGGATATTTATGAAATCGATTAAAACAGTCTTCTTCGGCACACATGACTTTGCCGTAACTATTTTACAAGGACTAATTGACAGTCCTCTTTTTGATATCGAACTTGTTATCACCCAACCAGACAAACCAGTCGGCCGAAAAAAAGAACTCACTCCACCACCAGTAAAACTTCTCGCGCAAAAACATAATATCAAAACAGACCAACCTTCTTCTCTTAAAGACTATAACCTAAAACCCAATACTTACAACCTCGGAATTACAGCACAGTATGGCCTTCTTATACCTGAAAAGATATTAAATGCACCAATCCATGGAACACTAAACACTCACACATCTCTATTACCAAAATACCGTGGTTCCTCCCCTATTCAGTCTGCTTTAATTGATGGTGAAACTGAGACTGGAGTAACAATAATGAAGATGGACAAAGGTCTGGATACAGGACCTATAATTCTCCAAAAATCAATCAAAATAGAGCCAAACGACACTTATATCGACTTGGACAAAAAACTAGCTAAAATAGGCATTTCTGCCCTTCTAGAAGCAGTTCCAGCTTATGTTTCGGGTGAACTACAACCTTCCCACCAAGATGATTCACAAGCTACGACCTGCAAACAATTTACGCGTGAAGATGGGAAAGTTCATTGGAATAAAACTGCCAAAGAAATTTACAATCTCTATCGCGGTCTGACACCTTGGCCTGGTGTTTGGTCTATTTGGAAAGATAAGCGCCTAAAACTTTTGAAAATTAAACCAGTTGACTTAGAATTAGAACCCGGTTTAGTAAAAACAGAAAATGGCAAGCTATATATAGGAACCACAGACAAATCAATTGAAGCTCTTGAATTGCAGCTGGAAGGCAAACAAAAAATGGATATTAAACAATTTATAAACGGCTACAAAAATATTGATAAGCAAATTTTAAAATAGGAACACAAATTAGTATGCAAAAATTTCTAACTGAAAAATCAATCTTTTTTCAAAAACAAACTATGTTACTACTAGTTTTGTTTTTTTTACTCCGATTTGGTTCTTTTTTCTTGAATGGACATCTAATAATTCAAGGCATAATGGTTTTTGCACTACTAATGCTACTTGGAATTCTGTATTTCAAAAATCCTGATTGGGCATGGATGCTGGTATTGGGCGAAATATTTCTTGGTGGATCGGGTCACTATTTGGAATTCATTGGACTCTCAATTAGAACGCTATTCATTGGTTTCTTTTTATTCCTCTGGGCATCCGACAATATAGGCCGGAGTATACTGAAAAAAAGACTAAAAATTCACAAATATACAAACTGGATAATTTCACTATTATTTTTATCCTTATTTTTTGCTTTTGTAAATGGAATTTATCATGGCCACGAAGCTCATCGAGTGATTCAAGACTTTATGCCATTTACTTTTTTATTTCTTATTTTTCCATCTTATCACCTGTTCAAAGAAACAAAGATTCAAAACTATCTGGCTCGTCTAATGCTAGTCTTTATTATTGGGACAGCTATTTTTTCACTGTTTTCTTTTGGGCTTTTTTCATTAGGAATTACCGAGATTCATGAGCCTTTTTACAATTGGTACAGAGACATCGATGTCGGAAAAATAACAGACATGGGAACTGGTTTTTTTAGAATAGTAGAGACAACCCATCTAATGATCGTACCTTTAATTTTAATAATATCATCACTATTAATGAGGAATGAGAAACACCATAAAATGTGGCGACTACTCCTAATACTATCAATTATAATTCTAGTGCTAAATCTATCTCGTGGTTATTTCCTTGCTTTAGGGGTTGGGCTCCTAGTCTTGAAATACAAACACAAATGGAAACAGTGGATAAAAGAATCGCTATACACAATACTGTTAGTTGTTGTAATTTTTTCTAGTCTACATTTTATGGCTAGCGCTGGACAGTCTTTTGGTTGGGAATTGTTCGGTGTTCGATTAAAAAGCTTTACTCAACCGCAAATTGAAGTTAGTACCAATACTCGAATGATGATCCTACCAAACATAGTACAAATGATTGGTCAAAATCCAGTCTTGGGTATAGGGCTTGGTGCAACTGTTACTTTTATAAATTACAACACATACGAAAGCCTTACAACACCACATTTTGACTGGGGGTATCTAGAAATGTGGGCAGAACTAGGCCTACCAGGCACTCTGATGCTTATATTTTTATATTGCTTTGTTGCGTATGCTCTAATAAAAAAAATAAAAGCCATCCCTGAGTGGCATGACTTTGATGTTGGATTGCTAGCTGCTATTATATCCCTTCTAGTGATGAATATTACGATCGCAGCACTATTTCATGTCTTTGGAATTTTATTCCTGATCTTCGCACTCACTATTGCGACAAAATATACTGAAATTTTTGATAGAACCACAGCTTTGCTTTATCAGATGTTTAATCGAATGAAATAAAATATTTTATAAATGACAATGCCGAGGATCCTCCAGGTCCTCGGCTTTTTTGTCCCTCCGTACCATAGAGGTCTTGCAGCGAAATAGCTACTACCTCACGGCCTGTCTCAACCCGTCGGTGGTTTTCCTCCTCAGGGTTTCCGCCTCTCCAGAAGCCTCTTGTCGTGCCCGCTCACGAGCCCGCTCCAGGGCTTCCAGCATAGGCTCGCCGGTGAAAGGAGATGTAACACTCTCGTGTTCGAACCCCTCTCCGTACCCATTGGCTCCGTGCCCTCTCTTGTAGCTCCAAAATGACCGCATCCCACACCTCTTCTCAGAGAAAAAGTTAAGGATGCATCTTCCCTCGTCTCACGACGAAGAGCTGATTACCACCTTGCCAGAAAACCTCCGGTAGGTTGGCGGGTTGAGACCAGCTACTCCATATCCCTTCTAGATGCAAACACTTGCCACACAGCAAGACAAAATAAACTTAAAAATTTACTTTGTCCTACTGTGAACAAAAATATAGTAACAAAAAAAGACTAAAAAGTCAATACCACCGCTGTGAATTATAATTATTTTAATTTATGCTTTTCTAAAACAACCTTTTTTGCATCTTCGTACTCTCTCACTCGCTTTGAAATTCCAGGTAAACACTTGAAAGGAACCCCATAAGCAATTCTTGGCAACCAACCACTCATTGTACCGCCACCTAGTATTGTAAATAAATATTCATCTACCCAAACGCCAGCCTTACCTTTCTCAGCCATACCCAACCAAAGATCCCAATCTTGAAACCTCTTCAAGCTCTCATCCCATTTCATCACATCTTTTCTACGGATTAAACTGGTGCTGTGAATATAATTATTTTTTTCCAATTCACTCTCATCAAATTTTCTAGCAGGAATTTTTTTTGTTATATATTTTATGATAGATGTCTCATGATTGCAATATGCATAACTCGCTTCACTATTCTCTTGCAACTCACCACACATCTTTTCCAACATTTCAGACTCTCCAATCACATCCGCATCCCAAAATATCACATACTCACCTTTTGCTTCTTCCAACCCCCTGTTCCTGGCACTCGGCGCTCCCTTATTTTCTTGTCTGATTAATTTAACAGAATCATCTACCTCAACTTTCTCATCACTACCATCATCTACTACTATGATTTCAATGTTTTTATAAATTTGTCTTTTTATTGAATCTAAAACCTTAGGCAACAAATGCACTCGGTTATATATTGGAATAATTACACTGATTAATTCTTTCATAGAAAATGTGTCATTGCGAGGAGTGAGTATACACAACGCGGCAATCTCATACATTAATAGCGATACTAATGTATCAAAAACTGAGATTGCCACGCAAAAAATTTTCTTTCAGAAATTTACTGCTCGCAATGACAGTGTTTTTATAATTTGGATCACCCTACATCCACTTACCAATCACTTTCATCTGACTATCCCACTTAAAATTTGCCCGAACCCTGATCCTTGCATTCTCAGATAATCTCTTGGCATATTCATCATTATCAAACATTTCTGCAATTGATTTTATTACACTCTTGTCGCCCTTATATATATCGACTAGAACACCAGTCTGTGTGTGAAGCACTGCTTCTTCTACACCACCACTCTTACCTGCCACAACAGGCAATCCAGCTGCCGCTGCCTCCAGATAGACCAAACCTAACCCCTCTTCTCTACCTTCATCTGGATGAGTAAGCAATACAAACAAATCTGCCAAATGATAAAACTTGTTCAATTCTTCGTGTGGTACCTCACCAATAAACCTAACTACACTCTGCAAAGAATTCTTTTGTATTTCTTTTAACAAAAAATCTTTCTTCGGACCATCACCAACCACAAACCAAACCAAATTTGGAACTTCTTTCAATATCTCTGGCAACATTCTAATAAGATGAGTGTAACCCTTACCCTCATCCAGCCTGGCAACAGTTAGCATTACTTTTTTCCCTTCCAAGGCATACTGCGCCTTTAGACTATTATTTTCTTCCTCGCTCATTTCATCATAAAAAATCTGCTCTGGACAAGGATACAGCACACTTGCCTTACTCTCATACTCGGGCAATACTTTTAATAGTCTGTGTTTCAAATTTTTGCTGTTAAATACAATCTGCTCAGAATCTTCCAAAACTTTTTTTAACATTCCTCGTTTCCACCTAGATCTGGTAGCATACTCTATATCTGTACCATGTGAAAAAACCAGATAAGGAATTTTTTTGAACTTTTTTATAAGCCTGGCTACATGCCCAACTGGCAATACGTGATGCAAATAAATTATCTCGATTTTTTCTTTTTTTATAATTCGTAACACCTGAAAAAATAACTTGATCCATCTAGGCCAAATAAAGACCGGGAAAAGCATGTTTTTTCTAATTGTCTTAAATTTTTCCCCCTTATCAAATTCTTTTGCATTCTTGTAGCCCGGTGCCAATACGACAACATCAGCTGGATCTAGCTCGCCAGCAAATTGACGAACATAACTAGCTATTCCACCAATCTTTGGTGGATACTCAAATGTAATAATTAATTTTTTCATAAACAAATACTTTAAAAACTTTATCAGAGCATACCGATGCCCTGTGGGTATAAACTAGCAATTATTTTTTTACCAAAACCAAGGCCTCTTTTAGTTGCTCAGTAGTAATAGCACGAGTCACAAACAACATTATAGGATAGATAGCAGCACCAATCAGAATTGCAACTGTATAGTGAGAAATTTGATTTATAAAATATACTACCAGACCCATTACTATCGCTGAAATAAAAATTTGCAAAAATGACTTGAACAAAAACCAATGGGATATTTTTGTAATACTTGGCATTACAAGATAGCCAAATAAGGTTAGACAAAAATTACCAACGAGGGCTGATACCGCTGCCCCAACCACGCCAATTCTAGGAATTAAAATTAAATTCAAAATAATATTAATCACCATTACAAAAAATACTATTACCGTCTGTGTGATCTGACGATTACAGGCGTTAAGAAAAGCCCCGATTGGAAAGCTAACATATGAAAAGATAAGACCTGCGAGTAATATTTGCAAAGGCAAAATGGAATTAATATACTCTGCAGTATAGAGAGACAAAATAATATCTCTCGCCAACACACCAATCCCAATTGCAATTGGAAAAACAATTATAAGCAAATACTTCATCCCACGCTCAAAAATATAGGATAGCTTTTCTTTATCTTTTTCAAAGTACTCACTAAACTTGGGATAGAGTGCCGCAACTAAGGCTAATGGCATAAATTGAAAAGCATAAGTAATCTTATAGGGAATACTGTACCAGCCCACTGCAATATCTCCAGCAAGCTTGGAAAGCAAAATTGAATCTATATAAGAATAGACTCGACCGAATATAGCGGTAAGAGCAAATGGAATAGCAATCAAAGCCATAAATCGTAGGGCTTGTTTGTCCAATTTTGGCTGGAATCTAATTTTATATTTTTTGAACAATACCGTCGCACTATATACAACATTCAAAAAACTAGGAATTGTAAAGGCAGCTATCAACCAAATAAGCGGCATTTTTAAATACAAAAATGTCGTACCCAAGATAAGAGTCATAAACTGACTAGCAGTAATTGCAATTGCCTCATACTTCAAATTTCCAATCGCTCGCAATACTCCATAAATAGTGAGATGGAGTGAATCAAAAAGCATCGTGATAGCTGAAAGATAGACCAAATGTTTGGTCTCCACTGGATAGCCCATAATATTTATCACAAGCAAAGCTAAAAGGTATGTAATAACTCCCAAAAATATTTTTGTAAACAAAACACTAGAAAAATATTTTTGCAATCTATCCTTACCCTTTGCACCTTCACGGATCAAAACCTGTGTTAATCCGAGATCAATAAACACTACAAATACCGTAGTAAAGGACAATGCAAAAAAATACTTCCCAGTCCCCTCTGCACCGATGTTTCGTGCTATCAAAGTAAAGTAAACAAAAGAAATCACCTTCTGTCCCACAGAGGCAATCGTCATAAATGCTGTATTTTTTGCAATAGATTTTCCTTCCATATTTAACTATATTTTACGCTAAAATGGAGGAAAAATCAAATTGACAAATTACCAAATAACTGCTAATATATTTTTAGGCAATAAGGCCATCAAAATACAGGTGACAAAATGAACAAAAAGGAGAAAACGAGTGAGCTGAACCTAACAACCAGGAGACGAAGCTACAGAAAAAGAACTATCAAATTCAGAGGGCGCTTCTATCGCCTGAATGGGATAGAAAGAGAATTTGATTGCGTTGTGGCTGGTGACAGACTCATCACCAAACTCACCTGCCCGAACCACCCTCAAAGGGCTTACGGCCAATGGGAACTGGAAGTGGCTGACGTGGTACCGTGCAAAGACTACGAAGATCTTGTGTACATGACATGTTTCCTGCGTTACAACTACAGCCCTCACGACCTCAGAAAAGTTGTATTCATCACCCTCTTTGCTTATCCAGACGGAAGAGGCTGGATTCACTCAATCTGCCACATGGAACGTGAGAAGAGGAGGAAATAAGGTAGAATAACAACTACCACAACCAACGCAGCCTGTTTTAGGCAGAAGACAATGAATCATCCGTCAACTGCTCCAGCTCTGAAATTATTCAGATCTGAAGTAGGAGAATTTACGGATGGTTTTTTGTTTTAAAACAAAAAACCCTGCTTTCGCAGGATTTTGTATTTTATTCCATGTATACTGTCCCCGTAGAGGGATGCTCTGTGGGTAAATCGTGTTCTAACGCTTTCTCCACTGATGAGCTCTTCTAGCACGATGAAGTCCTGGTTTCTTTCTTTCTTTTGCTCTTGGATCACGTGTCATATAGCCTTCAGCTTTCAAAGCTGGTTTCCATTCTTCATTCCACTTTACCAATGCACGAGAAATTCCATGGCGTACTGCCTCAGCTTGAGAGTTTACACCACCACCAATTACTTTTACACTTACATCAAAATCTTTTTCTTTTCCTACAGCCTTTAGGGGTGCTATTACTTTGTCACTCCAAAGATCTACAGGAAAATATTCTGGTAATGTTTTACCATTAATAGTAACAACTCCTTTTCCTAAAGTAATTTTTACTCTGGCAGCAGATGTCTTTCTTCTTCCGACGGCTCTCACTAAATTTTGATCTTCTTTTACCATATTCAAACTGATTTTATGCTTTAATAGTAAGACGTTTCATCATCTCGTTACGCAATCTGTTTTTTGGAAGCATTCCATTAACAGCTCTACGCAAAACTTCGGTTGGATCACTATCAAAAACTTTTTTCAAAGGAGTGCGACGCAATCCACCTGGATACATAGTATGATGAAAATAATCTTTTTGTACTAATTTTTTACCAGTAAATTTCATCTTTTTAGCGTTGATTACTTTTACATAATCTCCACTATCAATATGTGGTGAAAAATCTGGTCTATTTTTGCCACGCAAAGCCATAGCCACCTGGGTAGCAATTCTACCAGCAGCTCTATCTGTGGCATCAATCTCAATTTTATTTCTTTTTATTTCTTTTGTCATATTCGTAAATTCGGATATTAGTAGATTCGGATTAGACTAACTCTATTCTGGCCATCTCAGCAGAATCTGAATCGCGATGAGACAACTTAATTATTCTGGTATAACCACCATTTCTTTCCTTATACTTAGGTCCCAGCTCATCCATCAATTTATTGACAGCATCGTCAGTAAATAAGGCCTTTATTAATCCACGTCTAGCAGCCAATGTACCGGCTTTAGCTTTTGTGATCAAAGGTTCTACTACTGTACGCAAAGCTTTTGCTTTGGCCTTTGTAGTCTTGATATTGCCATGCAAAATCAAACTCTCAGCCAAATTTTTCATCATAGCCTCGCGATGAGCTCTCTCTCTTCCTAAAGTAAATTTTTTCTTTTGATGTCGCATATACAAATCATTTTTTAGACTTTCTTACTTGTCCGGCGTAGCCTAAGCGGAGACGGACTCGTCTTTCTTTTTAGTAGTTTTTTTAACTGCTTTCTTTTTTGGTTTTTTTTCTACCTCTTCTTCTGCTTCCTCTACAACTTCTTCCGTTTTTGGAACAGCAGCACCAGAATCAGATGCTTCTAATACTAGACCTAGGTAATCCATCAAAATCTTTGTTGACTGGCTCAATGCCTCTTTTGGACTAATAGTACCGTTGGTCTCTACTTTCAAAGTCAACTTTTCGTAATTGGTAACATCACCAACACGAGTCATATCCACCTTATAACCAACATCTATAATTGGAGTATAGAAAGAATCAATCAAAATAGTACCTAGATCAAGACTTTTAGCATCTTTTTCGCTCACTGGCACATAGCCTGAACCTTTTCCAACAGTTACTTCCATGTCTATTTCTTTTTTATCATCAGTTACTGTCATTATTTTTAAATCTGGGTTGGAAATTTCAACATCAGAGTTTTTTTCAAAATCAGCTGCTGTAATATCACCCTTACCTTTTTTGCTCAAATTTAGCACAATTGATTCGTCACTATGGCATTTAATTGCCAGCTGTTTTAAATTTAAAATAACCTCTACCATATCTTCTTGCACACCATCAATAGCAGAAAACTCATGGCTGGTGCCATTTATTTTTACAGACTCTACTGCTGCACCAGGTAAAGATGAGAGCAATACTCTGCGCAAAGAATTACCAAGTGTCGTACCATAACCTTGTTGACAAGGTGTAATAACCACTTTTGCTACATTTTTTTCATCGGTATCTTGGAATTCAATTGTAGAAGGTAGTAATATATGTTCCATATAGTTTTTGCTATATCCCGATTGAATCGGGGTGGGATACCCTCCCTAAATAAGAAGCTTAATTTATAAAAACTTTATCTAGCTGAATAGTACTCAATAATCAACTTGACATCAAACACCTTATCAAAATCTTGTTCAGCAGGTAGATTCAATACTTTGCCGGATTTTTTGGCAGGATCTACACTGATCCATGATACTGTATCTACTTTACTTAATTTTTCTGTTATCTCTTCAAAAATTTTCTTTTTTTGTTTATTTTCTCTTAGCTCTATTACATCTCCTACTTTCAAAATATGAGAAGGGATGTTCATCTTCTTTCCATTTAGAAAAAACATACTATGGGAAACAAATTGACGGGCTTGCGCACGAGTATCAGCAAAACCAAGCCTATAAATAACATTGTCCATTCTAAGTTCTAATAGTTTTTGCAAATTTACACCAGAGTCACCATCTTGACGATTGGCTTCGGTTACATAACCTCTAAATTGCTTTTCTCTAAGACCATAGATATATTTGGCTTTTTGTTTTTCTAAAAGCTGTTTACCATAACTAGAGCTAGACGCACGTCTCTTTTTTGGACCATGAACACCAGGCTGTTGAGACAGTCTACGGGCAACCTTAGTAGCATTGGTTTTCAAACCTAGGTTTACACCAAATCTTCTAGCAATTTTATTTTTTGGACCAATATATTTTCCCATATCCTATTTGATTCGTAAATTCGAATAATTCGTATATTAATTAAACACGACGTCTCTTTCTTGGACGACAACCGTTGTGTGGAATTGGAGTAGTATCCTTTACTGACAAAACTTGCAAACCGTTGGCATTAAAAGCGCGGATAGCACCTTCACGACCAGCGCCAATACCTTTTACAAAAACATTTACTTCCTTTACTCCATGTGGTTCCAAAGCCTCTACCACCTTCTTTACTACTTGACCAGCTGCATAAGGAGTAGCCTTTTTAGGACCCTTGAACCCTACCATGCCAGCACTAGCCCAACCCAATACATCACCATTTTGATCTGTGACTGTAATAATAGTATTGTTGAAGGTAGCCTGAATATAAGCTCGTCCGTGACTAACTTTTTTTATAATTTTTTTCTTATTGGTTTTTTTAACTTGCTTTTTTACCATACCTTTTTAGTCTGAAAAAATCTTTGATTAAAATTCTTAAGTCTTTTGTGATGTAGGTTTCTTTCCACTAGTAGCCATGTTTCTCTTATTACCTCTTACAGTTCTAGAGTTTGTCTTAGTTCTCTGACCACGCACAGGCAATCTCTTGGCATGTCTGATACCACGATAACATTTGATATCTTTCATACGCTTGATATTACCAGCTACTTCACGACGAAGGTCACCTTCTGTCTTGTGTGTCTTCTCAATAATATTGCGAATCAAATCCTGCTCTTCTTGAGAAAGATCTTTTACGCGAGTATTCACATCAATCTTGGCTTCTGCCAAAATCTTAGTGGAAGTAGTAGGACCAATACCGTAAACATAGGTCAAACTAACACCTACTTTTTTTTCTTTTGGAATTGTTACACCTGAAATTCTCATATTTATATCAAAATTTAAGCGGCTTTTTTTCTAATCTTTGTACCTTGACGTTGTTTGTGTCTTGGATTTTCACAGATAACATGAAGAACACCTGCTCGGCGCACTATCTGACAATTCTTACATCTTTTTTTGACTGATGACTTTACTTTCATAATTTTTTAACAAAAAATACCAACCACTGCCGCGATATCACAGCTCTGCCAACTAGGGCTAAGCTCCACCGCACTGGTTGATACTCTTTAGAATCTAAAGGTTATACGTCCTTTGGATAAATCATAAGGAGTCAGCTCGACTTTTACCTCGTCGCCTACCCCTAATCTGATACGATACATTCGCATTTTACCCGAAAGATGGGCAATAATCTCATGATCGTTTTCTAATTTTACACGAAAAGTGGCTCCTGGTAACAACTCTTCAATTGTACCACGAATCTCCACTACGTCTGTTTTAGCCATGATTAGCTTATCGGATTAATCTGGCGATATTTTACTATAATATGATAAAACTGTCAAGTAAAATAACTCCAGAGGCTGTGAATAACTTTTTTTAGCTAAAATAAGCCTATTAATAACCTATGTCTTATACACCCAATATTTATACAAAAAGAAGTTCCAACTTACTGCTAGCGCGATACTACATACCCTAACAAGCCTATAATCAAAGCCTATTTTATCGCTAAATACAAACATTAGTAATACCGCCAAAAGATAGTTGAAAGCGAAAAGGGTCATATACCTCACAAACTGCTTCTGAGGTAAAGCTTTATTCTTGAATGACCAATATTTGTTCAAGGTAAAATTATAAGCAACAGCAATAATCTGATTCAAAACCACAGCCAAAGCAGCGCCCAAAAGGAATACCTCCTTAAAAAAAACTAGAGTTGCTATATCCAAAAACAACCCAGAAAAACCAATTACAAAGTATTTTCCAAACTCAAAACGCACGCCCCAGAAATAGTTTATTAATTTTTTTATCATTCTAATATAGCTTTTATTCTCCTAACACCGGACGAAGAACTTTCTTCTTTTTTGATTCTAAAGTGTCCCATATTGCCCAGATCTTCAACATGTGGTCCACCACAAATTTCTTTGCTAGCGATATCATCACCTGAGCCAATTGTATAAACTTTTACTTTTTCTCCATACTTATCACCAAACAAGCCAATCGCATCTTTATCTTTTGCCTCTTCCACGCTCATTTCTTCCATTGAAACAGAAAGTTTTTTGTCTATTGAATCGTTTACAAGATCCTCTACTTGCTTTTTTTGTTCATCTGTCATCTTTTCACCGTGAGTAAAATCAAACCTAAGACGATCAGCAGTAATATTACTACCCTTTTGTTCTACATGCTCACCCAAAACATTTCGCAAGGCTGAATGTAAAAGATGTGTCGCTGTGTGATATTTTGTACTCATCTCACCAGAATCAGCTAATCCACCTTTAAATTTTTGTTCAGCACCAGCTCGGGAGAGATCTTGGTGTTTTTGAAATGCCTCCTCAAAACCTTTCATATATACTACCATATTGTTTTCTTTTGCTAGGTCTTCTGTCAACTCAACAGGAAAACCATAGGTATCATATAACTTAAAGGCTTGTTTACCAGAGATTTCAATAATTTTTTTACCGGTTTTTTCTTCGGCAATTCTAAAACCATTTAATAGTTTTTCAAATTCTTTTATACCTTGTTCCAAGGTTGTTCTAAACTTTTCTTCTTCCTTTTTCATCTCGCCAAAAATCAAATCTTCTTTATTTTCCAGATAACCTCCAACATTCCCATAAGTTTCTATGTATGACTTGGCAATACTTGCAGTAAATAAGTCATTAATTCCAAGATTATCAGCAAAGCGCACTGCCCTGCGGATAAGACGGCGAGTAAAATAACCTTGATCCTTGTTGGATGGCACGGCTCCATCGGCGATAAGAAATGTAGCCGCACGCAAATGATCTAGAATAACTCTAAAGGCAAAAGTTTCTTTTTCATTTTCGCCATATTTTTTACCAGACAATTCTTCTAGCTTTTCTTTTGCCTTGGTGAATAAATCAATATTAAAAATATCTGGACTGTCCAGCAATGCTGCCGCCATTCTCTCTAGACCACCACCGAAATCAATATTTTTTTGTTTCAATTCCTCAAATCCACCTTCTTTCTTTATGTACTGCATAAATACATTGTTACCAATCTCCATAAACCGACCACAATCACAATTTACATGACAAACCTTATCTTTCCACTCAGACTTTTCATGCAAACTAGACTCTTCACCAAAATCCCAAAACATCTCGCTATCTGGCCCACCAGGTTCACCCACAGGCATGTTTCCTGGCACACCAGCACGACTCCACCAGTTCTTGGTAGCATCGTAGTAAAAAATTCTAGCATCTTGCATGCCTTTTTCCTCAGCCATATCAGCTATGCTAGCATTTACATTATTTGATTCAAAAAGCTGTTGCCATTTTTGAGCACCCTCTTCATCACGAGGGATATTATTTTTTTCATCTCCGCGAAAACAAGTTATATAAATTTTGTCTGGGTCTAATCCAATTTCTTTGGTTAAAAATTCAAACATCCATTCAATTTCTTCGACTTTGAAATAATCCCCCAGAGACCAATTACCAAGCATCTCAAAAAAAGTAGTATGGCGATTATCCCCCACTTCTTCCATGTCAACTGCACGAAAACACTTTTGAGAGTCAGCAATACGTACACCTTGAGGGTGTTTTTCACCCAAAAGATATGGAACCATCGGCTGCATACCAGATCCAGTAAAAAGTGTTGTAGGATCATTCTCAGGAATAAGAGAAGCCGAAGAAATCACAGTGTGTTTTTTTGATTCAAAAAACTCCAGATACTTCTGGCGCAAATCATTTGTTTTCATAATATATCTTACTTCAAATATTTAAAAGCAACCAATGTGATAATTCCAACCAAAATCAAAATTGGCCAAATGGACCACAATAGATTGCCTATTGTATAGCCTGTTTCCATATTTTTTTAATTAATCCCCATCTATTTTAACAATTTCTCTTGTTTTAGTCAAAAAGTAATACATATTACTTAATAACTCCCCCACCCAAACATTCACCATCCAAATAAAACACACAAAACTGCCCCGGTGCCACAGCCCTTTGTTTTTCTTCAAATTCAACAATTAACTTGTCATTCTTCATTTTGCATTCTGCATTTTGCATTTCTTGTCTATGTCTCAACCTGACATCACATTTCAAAGGCATATCCGGAGTTTGACCAGTAATCCAATTTACATCTTCAATTTCAATCTCACTCTTAAATAATAACGGATCATTATCATACCCCACAACCAATTCATTTGTCTCAAATCTCTTTTCAACCACAAACAATGATTTTGTATCATTACTCTGAACACCTAAATGTCTCTGTCCTATAGTATAAAAAGCCAAACCCTCGTGCTCGCCAATTACTTCCCCACTACTCATAACAATTTTTCCGGGTTTTAGTTTTATTTTACTTTGCAAAAATTCTTTCATATCCACCTCACCCACAAAGCAAATCCCCATGCTCTCCTCCTTATTAGCTGTAGGAAGATCAAATCTATTGGCCAACTCTCTTACCTCATCTTTTTTATAATCACCAAGAGGGAACAATGTCCGACTCAATTGTTCTTGATTTAACTGGTGCAAAAAATATGTTTGATCCTTATTATCATCTTTTGCCTGCATCAAGGTGTGAAGCCCAGAATCTGCGGTCTGAAGTCCGGCATAGTGCCCTGTCGCAATCTTGTCAAAACCTAAATCTCTTACTTTATCCAACCAAAATCCAAATTTCACCCATCGGTTACACATCACATCTGGATTTGGTGTTCTTCCCTTTTTGTATTCATCAAACATATACTTGAGGACTGTCTCCTCATACTCTTTTTTAAAATCTAATTTTAAGAGTGGAATACCAAGCTTCGCTGCCACACGAGTAGCATCACGATAATCACCAACCCAACAGGGCTTCGCTTCGCTATGCCCTGTAAACTCATCATCTGAACTTGTCGGGCCTAGTCCAGAAGACGAAGTCTGATAATTTATCATATAAGCCCCAGTGACATCATATCCATGTTCCACTAGCAAAGCAGCAGCTACAGACGAATCCACACCACCACTCATAGCAACTAATATTTTTTCCTTTTTTATCTTCATAAATTCACCTTATCTATTTTTGACTTTAGATATTTATTAAGTCTTTTTTCAGTTTCAGGCATCAGCTTGTCGGCAATTTGCCTAGCTGTTTTTGTTCTCAAAAAATAATAACAACTAAAGACATTGCGCAAATGCTGATCCCAAGCATTATCATTATCTTTAAACAACTTCCAAACCCTTTCTAACCCAACATCACCAAATAAATCTAATTTATCAGCATCACGTAAAATCCAAGCGGTATCATACTTATCAGCGGCATCATTCCAATGATAGCGGACTGCGTAAAGCAATTCTTTCTTTTCTTCTTTGGAAAGAATATCAAAGCTACTATCATCCTCAAACCACTTATTTAATAATTCATAAGATAATTCGTGATGTTTCCTACTAGTTTCTCCAGGATTATCCTCCAAAGTCCTACCAATATCATGAAACCAAGCTGATAACTCACAAAGAAAGGGTTTATTAGCCCCCTCTTGACTGATAATTTTATTAACTGCACTTGCGACCCTCTCAATGTGGTCTATACCATGTGCGGGATCAGAATAGTCTTCAAATATTTTTTTTACTTTGGAAATAGCATGATTCAAAAGATCCTGCTCTTCATTTGTATATTTTATTTTTTCTTTTTTATTTTTCATAATAAATCTAGTTTAACCCAAAACAAAATAAAAATCAACAAAAAAACCACCTCATCCTCCCATTTCAAAATTAAATGATTAATTCTGAAATGGACGGAGGTGATTTTTTCTTGAACCCCTCGTCCGCCCGCCTTTTTGTATGTTGGCGGGGAAAAAGAGAGTGAGGCAGCCCCACTAATCACTTGTGGGCATTCCGTGGACCGTATCGGTGAGCACGACCTCATTTCCATCATCCGAAGCTGCAGGGAGTTCCGCCATGGTCTGAGCCTTGTCCCCATCAGGACCCAGATCATCACCAGGAATCTCGACGGAGTTAACCCCCGACATGTCATGCATGACAGGAACATGAAGCTTTGTCCCGCAATTCCCGCAGAAGTTGTGAGAATAAGGATTCTCCTGACCACACTTGCTACACTTTTTCATTCTACCTTCCATCTCTTACCCTCCTAGTTCATGTTTATATTTATCTTATATTTTTTCTCCCAAACTGTCAATTATTTATAAAAATAAAAAACTCCCCGTTCCCGGGGAGTTTTTTATTTTCCAAAATATTTAGGCATTATTACGGCGGGCCTGCATGCAATCTCTGCAATATACTGGCTTGTCACCGGTAGGCTGGAAAGGAAGCTGTGAAATGTGAGTACCACATCCAGCACAATCCACATCTACTTCGTGCATCTGGGCTTGTGGCTTGTCATTGCTTCTGCTCTCACGATAAGAGCGATTGCAGTCTGCACAATAAACAGGACGGTCACCAGAAGGTTGGAAAGGCAATTGTGAGATATGGGTATTGCACTTGGCGCAATTTATGTCCACATCATGCATTTGTCTGTCTCCAAAAGTCATATTTGATATATGTTTGTGTTCCCAATGTTTTGAGAATTTTTTGTTAAATTCGACCTTCCCGACGCTAAATCGGGATAAATTGGGAACTACTTATATTTGTTACCCATATATATTATAGGACATTTTTGACCAAAAGTCAACCCCGCACCAAAATTGGTGCTGGGTCAAGTATTAGACAATTCCACAACCCTCTCAAAAGCCTCGTTTATTACCTCTTTCCAAAGTTCTTTTAATTTTGCTTCTTGTAAAATTTTAAGACCTGCTTCTGTCACACCACCTTTTGAAGTTACTTGCTCACGCAACTCAGATACACCCCCGCCTTTTTGCAATAAATCATTTGATCCATCTATGGTCTGCAATAACAGCATTTTTGCATCACTCTCAGAAAAACCAAACTCTTCTACAGCTTTTAGCCACTCTTCTACTACTGTAAAGAAAAATCCCGGACCACTACCAGCCACGGCAGTTGCTTTATTTAATTTTTCTTCTGTCTCCAAAAATAATTCTTCTCCCATTGAGCTTAACAGCTTTTTAATTAGGTTCTTATCTTCTTCACCAACCTGCCCTAAACAAGTCCAGGTTGTCATAGACTTCCCTACTCTAGCACCAAGATTTGGCATAGTACGAACCGCCTTTTCAATTTCAAGATCGCCCTTTAGTTTTTTTAGACTTACACCAGCCATGACTGAGATAACTAATACATCTTGCTTTAGTGATCCTTTTATTTCTTTTGCAACTTCTAAAAAATTCTGAGGCTTGCAAGCTAGAATAGTTAGATCAGAATTTTCTACTGCCTGCCTGTTGTCTTGTAATACTTCTATACTTGTAAATTCTTGCTTCAATTTTTGTACAGACTCATCTGAATTTACTGTGGCTGTAATTTTTGCACCAGAAAAAATATTCTGACAAGCTTGCAAGAATATTTTTCCCATTGTACCTGCTCCTATGATTGTTATTTTTTTCATAGTTTTATAATACTTTCTTAATTTTATTCAATGCCCAATCAATTTCTTCTCTGGTAATAACTAGAGGAGGTGCAATACGAATCACATGTTCATGAGTTTCTTTGCAAAGCAATCCCAGTTTCATAAGTTCTTCACAATAAATTCTCGCACCACCTGCATCATTATTTAATTCTACACCAATCCAAAGCCCTTGTCCACGAATTTCTTTTATTTTAGCACTATCAATTTTTCTAAGTTCTTCCATCATATATTCACCCAACACCCTAGAATTCTCTACAAGATTTTCTTCTTCAATTACTTCTAAAGCTGCCAGACCAACAACGGCTGCCACAGGATTACCACCATAAGTAGAACCATGATCACCAGGATTAAATACATTCATATATTTGCCATCAGCAAGGACTGCAGAAACTGGATAAACCCCGCCAGACAAAGCTTTACCAACAATCAGGGCATCTGGCCTGATATTATCATGTTCATAGCAAAATAATTTTCCAGTACGACCTAGTCCACTTTGAATTTCGTCTAGCATGAACATTATATTTTCCTCATCACAAATTTTTCTAACCTCTCGCAAATATCCACTACCAGGAAAAATAATTCCGCCTTCGCCTTGTGCAGGCTCCAGCAATATTCCAACTGTATTTTTATTTATGGCCTTTTTCAAATCTTCCACATCACCGAACCTTACTATCTTAAATCCTGGTGTAAAAGGACCAAAACCATCCTTATATTGCTCTTCTGATGAAAAACCAACAATGGTGGTGGTACGACCATGAAAATTTCCATCAGCAACAATAATCTCTGCCCCATTGTCTTCGACTTGTTTTTTCTTGTAACCCCATTTGCGAGCCAGCTTGATTGCGGTTTCCACTGCCTCGGCTCCACTATTCATTGGCAAACATTTTTCAAAGCCAGTCATGGTACAAATTTTCTCATAAAACAAGCCTAGCTTATCGTTACGAAAAGCGCGAGAAGTAAGAGTTAGTTGATCAATTTGTTCTTTTGCGGCTGAAATAATTTTTTTGTGGCAATGACCTTGGTTCACCGCACTATAGGCTGCAAGGAAATCCATATATTTATTCCCCTCAGTATCCCACACCCAAACCCCCTCACCCCTGGAAATCACAACATCAAGAGGTTTGTAATTATTAGCTCCGTATTTGTCTTCTAGTTTTATATAATCTTTTGAATTCATAAAGTTAAATTAAAAATAAATAATTCTTCTCTTTCTTTGATAAACCCGAGGGAGATAAATTTGCAAACATATTAATATAAATAAAAAAACAGTCCCGAATTAATTTCGGGACTGTCTATTGAATAAAGTTAAACTAAAGCCATGGGCTAACTCAATAGATAGTCCATGCTTGGCGGTACAATTTGTGAATAATTATTTTTCATAACTACAAATAGTATAAACTAAGGTTATCTGAATGTCAAACTAGTCTAAACCCCCCTAAACAAAGGCATACCATTACTTGCATTAGTTGGGACATAGATAGTACCTTCTCTATCTTTCAAGCTATTGATATAAAGATATTCCAAGTAGCGAGCAGTCAAACTTTGATTGATGATCTGCTGTGCATCACGCTGACCTTCGGCTTCAATTATTTTTCTTTCAGCTTCTTTTGTTTCTTTTTGTAAAATAAAATCATATCTCTCAGCCTCTTGTTCAGCTTGCAATTTTTGTTGGATACTTCCAGCCAAATCAGTTGGCAACTCAACATGGCGCAATAGCACATCTTCCACTTCAATTCCCCTTGGTTCTAATTTTGATATTAGAGAATCTAAGATACCCTTGCTTGCTTCTTGGCGTTTTTCAGAATAAATATCTTTGGCCTCATACTCAGCAATCACCTCTCTAATTATACTTCTAATTTGTGGACGAATAATTACCTCATCATAATTTAAACCTACATCACGATAAATATCAGATGCTTTTTCTTGTACTAGATGATAGAGAACTGTAATATCCAAATCTACACTCAAACCTTCTTTGGTAAGAGCAGAAATTACATCTGAACCATATTTTTTACCCTCACCCTGAGCTATACTCATGGTGTAATCTTGGGTCCTCACATTCATTTTAGTAATTTTGACTAGTGGATTTTTCAAATGAAAGCCAGAACTAAATTCATTGTCTTTGACTTTACCAAAGAAAGATTGAACTCCTGTCTCACCTGAATCAACTACAACGAAAAAGGCCGTTATAAAACTTAGAAAAATTACAAGTAACACCCCCAATGTTATCCATAATCCCATCTTCTTCCCCGCCAGTGGATTTATTGTTTCCATATGCTTTGTTGGATTAGTATTTAAATTAAATTTATTTTTTAAATCATTTATTTTATTTTTATCAAAATTCTTCCAAGCCAAAAACATGGCGAGTAAAATCAAGAATCCTGACTTACTCATTATACCTAGTATAAATAATGCGATTATTATATACCAAATTTTGTCTTTTAGGTTATTTAATTCATTCATAACACTACTGTTTACTTATTTTAGCACCAACCGACTGCAGTCTCTCCACCAAATCCTCATAGCCACGTTCAATATGTTGAATTTCATTTACAATAGTAGTATTGTCTGCAACCAAACCTGCCAAAACCAGGGCAGCACCAGCACGCAAGTCTGTGGCTGAAACTTCTGCTCCAATGAAATCAACCGGACCATTTATACTTGCCTTGTTTCCCTCCAATTTTATTTTTGCACCCATTCTATTCAATTCCAATACATGCATAAAACGATTTTCAAAAATTGTTTCTTTCAGCTCACTTTTACCATTTGTTAAACTAAGTAAAACCATGGTTTGAGCCTGTAAGTCAGTTGGAAAACCCGGATAAGGTTCAGTGCTAATTTTTACTGGTTTTAATTTTTCTAAATCAGCTTTTATTTTTAACCTATCATTGTTAAATTCAAATTCTACTCCCATTTTTTCTAGTTTTTTTATAAAACCTTTCAAATGTTCTTTTATGACCCCTTGAATTTCCAAATCACCGTCATTTATAATTGATGCAATAATAAAAGTTCCAGCTTCAATTCTGTCAGGAATAATACTATGCTTACATGGAATTAATTTTTCTACGCCTTGAATTTTTAATTCATCTGTACCAATCCCAGAAATATTTGCACCCATTTTATTTAAAAAACTAGACAAATCATCTATCTCTGGCTCACGAGCAGCATTCAAAATTGTTGTTTCACCTTTTGCCTTCACTGCTGCCATGAGTATATTCTGTGTAGCACCAACACTAGGAAATGGCAATTTAACCCTAGCGCCTACAAGTTCTACAGCTTCTGCAGTTACAAAACCATGATCCAAAACAATCTTTGCTCCTAATTTTTCAAATCCCTGCAAATGAAAATCTATTGGTCTGGTGCCAATAGCACAACCACCTGGTAAAGATACGCGCGCTTTTTTTACATGCGCCAAAAGTGACCCCATGACAACAAAAGATGCTCTCATTTCCTTTACTAGCTCATAGGGAGCTTCTATATCTTTTACACCGCTATTTGTTATTTTATATGAATGGTCATCTGTCTTTTCTGCTTTCAACCCAAATGTTTCCAATAATTTTATCATGGTTCTAATATCCTTCAAATCAGGAATATTATCAATACTGTACTCACCTTCGGCTATCAAAGTAGCTGCCAAAATTGGTAAAGCTGAATTTTTGGCACCATTTACAGACAAAGTTCCGTTTAATTTTCCACTGCCATTAATAACGATTTTATTCATAAAAACTTGATTTTTTGTTCTATTTACGGTAGTATTGTATATGAAAACAATTATTTAATCAAGTAGTCACCATGAGTGTAAAAATAACATATTTTGTCCACGGCACCACCACTGACAATGAAAATGGCCTATCCACTGGCTGGGCCCAAGGAAAATTATCTGAATTGGGCATAAACCAAGCCAAGGAACTAGGCAAATTGACCAAAGATCAGCAATTTGATGTTGTTTTTTGTTCAGATTTGAATCGAGCTGTTCACTCTGCTGAGCTTGGCTTTGCCGATAAGCATAAAATAATCATAGATGAGAGACTGAGAGAATGTAATTATGGAGACCTAAACGAAGCAAGTGAACATGATGTTATTTATGAAAACCATATTAATGAGCCATTTCCGAATGGTGAAAATTTAAAAGATGTAAAAAAACGTATAGCAGATTTTTTGGAATTTTTAAAAAGTAATTATGATGGCAAACATATTGCAATACTCGCCCACAAAGCACCTCAATTAGCTTTGGAAGTACTATTAAATAATAAGACCTGGGAACAGTCTATCGACACAGACTGGCGCAAAACCAAATCCTGGCAACCTGGCTGGAAATACAATGCCCAATAATTACTCCTTATTCTTTATTTCTTTCTCCTTGTAAAATGACCTATCCCAAAACAATTCTAACTCGTAAGATCCGCCTAACAATAATGGGATTACTTTTTATCTTATTTTTTGTTATATCGCCGTTAGTTATTATGTATACTGCTGGCTATCGCTGGGATCCAGTAAGTAAGAAGATAAAGGAAACAGGAGTACTAAGTGTTAACATAGAACCAGAGGATTCTGAAGTTTTTTTGAATGATATAAAAATACAAAAAAATTTACCACTCTATCTACCAAATCGAGCACCTGGAAGTTACAGGATAAAATTAGCTTTGCCCGGATACAAAACCTGGGAAAAAGATATTGATATAGAGAGCAAAAAAACAACTTATATAAAAGACATAACGCTTTTTAAGGATAATCTACCAACAAAGATATCTGAAACAGATGAACTAGACATAGATACTATCTATCCTTCTAATAGTGGGCGCTATATACTACTGGTTTCACAAAAAAATAATGTCTATGAAACAGACATTTTTGATACACAGAATAAAGACTTGGAAACACTTTCACGCATCAAATCTGATTTAAAACCAGAAGTAATCTGGTCCCCTTTTGCTAATTATTTGATTTTACAGACTAAATCCGGCAAACAAACTAATTTGCAAATAATAGATACTGAAAACAATAACTCGACTTCTTATACTTTTTATTACCCGATCGAAAATATAGCATGGTCAACAAATACCTCTGAACCATTAGTGTTTGCTGAAGACAGAAATATTATCTATACCCTAGATTTAAATACCAAAAAGAAAATTACAAGCTCAGTAAATAATTCTTGGCTATTGGATGACAAACAAAATCTATGGTCAATTGATAAACAAAATAATTTGACTACTGTAATAGATGGTAAAATCACAAAGCTAGGAAATCTATCAGAAAAAATTGAAAAGATAGTTGATATAAATGAAAATAGAATAATTTTAAAAACTGATAGAGATGTGATAATTGCCAAAATAAATAATCTTGAGATAGAAAGTGTTCAATCGCTAAACACACAAGAAATTTTTTACAATCAAAATACTGATGAATGGCTCACATGGTCAGCGTGGGAACTATGGAGTATTTATAAAAATGGCGAAACATCACTGCTCAATCGTACTGGCAATAGAATAGATCAAGTATTACCTCTAGATGAACATGGTGTGGTATTATTATCATCAGAAAATAAAATCGTCGGCTTTAATCCGGGATATTACACAGAACATGAGCTATTCAAAAACGGCAGCATAGAAAAAGTTGGGGTAAACTTTGAAACTAGAAAAATATTTTTCCTAGGCGAAGTGGCTGGTAAGCACGGCCTATTTGAACTAGATTACTAAGTCAAAAAAAATAAAAACAAAAAATTCCGTTTATAGCGGAATTTTTTGTTTTTATTATTTGTAATTCATAATTCTAGTATAGTCTTATCCCCCACTATCATCTTATGACCCTCAGCCTCTTTTGTTTTTTTCTTTACAATCTTCACACCTCTACCGATCAAACTGTCTGTAATCTGAATATCACAATTGATATCACAATTTTCCAAAATAATATTATCTCTTAATTTTGCATCTTTTACTTCGGTGCCAGAACCAATTGTAATAAATGGACCTACCTCACAATTTTCTAATACACAATTCTCACCAATAATAGCTGGGCCTGTAATTTTTACACTTTTACCAATAACTGAACCAATACCGATTCTAACATTCCCGCTAATATCAGCACTTTCATAAATAGAACCATGATTTGGAAATTCACTTCCTTCCATTCTTTCCAAAAGCATTTTGTTAGCCAAAAGTAAGTCATCTGCCAGGCCAGTATCTTTCCACCAGCCAGTAATTTCTTTATGTCCAACCTTATAATTGTTTTTCAAAAAATGTGAGTGAATACTAGAAATTTCATACTCTCCACGCGAACTCTTTTCAATATTATCAAATGCCTTAAAAAATACTTTTGGCCCATAAAGATAAATTCCAGTCACAGCAAAATCACTTGGTGGGTTCTCTGGCTTTTCCAACACATCAATCAAATTGCCCCCCTCACAAAATACTGGAACACCAAACCGATTCGGATCAGGTACTTTTGACAACGCCAACATACAATCTTGATTCCCACTATTAAATTCATCTACCATTTCCTTTATGCTTCCAAAGATAATATTATCGGACAAATAAAATATAAACGGATCATTATCAATAAATTTTTCTGCTTCTTTTACGACATGGGCAATTCCCTGCGGTCCGCCAGTCTGCTCAAAAAATTTGATCTTAATTCCCCAATGACCACCATCACCAATAAATTTTTGGAGTTCTGTATCACCAGGATTTACATTAATAAAAATCTCTTCCACGCCAGCCTCTACCACTTTTTCTATAGCATGAAAAATCATCGGCTTATTGGCCAATGGCAGTAAATGCTTGTTAATCGTAGTCGTGATTGGGTAGAGCCTCGTTGCTCTCCCGCCACCTGTTAGTATTGCTTTTTTAATACGCATAACCTACCAAAATATTACAAATTTAACAATTACAAAATAAAATTTCATCACCGGATTACCAACATACTTAAGTAAGGGATTCTCCATTGATTTCTCCTGAAAATTTATTTCAGCTACAGCAATTTTTAATAAATCCTTATCCTTAATCTTTTTAATTTTCTGAATATTTTTTCTTTTACCTAGCCAGAGTTTCCAGCTAGATAATTTTAACCAATATTTATAAACCTTCACTCGTTCTTTCCACCAACCGCCTCTGAAAGCAAATAACCAAAGACCACACTCAAGAGCCAGTTCTATTGGTAAAAATAAAAGCAAAGTTGGCCATTTGAAAAACATAAGCATCACACCATATCTATTTCTTTCCATCCAGTAAAACTTCTGTATACTGCGACTAAATTGATATTTGTGATAAAAAATTGAATCCTTTACAAGCTTTATACTATATCCAGCTACACGTAGGCGGAATGAATATTCAAGATCTTCATGATACAAAAAGAAATCATGATCCCAATGTCCAAATTCCCGCAATAAATCTGCCCTCATCATAATTGCAGCACCACTAGCATAAGCAATATCTTTTACAGCTGGTAAATTTAATTCACTAAATCTTTCTCTATAGCCACCACAAAAACCAAAGCCCAAATACTGAAACTCGTTTCCAGTGCTATTGATATACTCAGTATCAGGATGTAATAGCATTAACGACTGTGTTGCGCCAATGGTCTTGTCAGATTCCATTGTATCAACCAGAGATTCCAAAGCGTTTGCAGCTAAAAATCCATCATTATTGTGCAAATAAATATAGTCATATCCATTTTCCAGTGCCCATTTTATTCCCTCATTGTTACCACCAGCAAAACCTAAGTTTTCTTTTTGTGACAAAATTGTAACATGAGGAATTACATCACCTGACAATGGCATTACGTTTTCTTGTAAGTGTCGAACTGACGAGCCATATTCTGGGTGCGGATTATCCACTATAACAAACTCGACCTTATCTCGCGAATAAGTTAATTTTTTCAAAGCAGATACCACATCGTCTATGTACGGCTCACAATGGTAAGAAAGATAGATTATAGCAACTTTAGGTTTCATTTATTTATATTTATATTTGTAATACTTATTTGTCCCTCTCCACTTCCATAGAAATTTGAACCAACTATTCAAATGGATACGAGCTAATTTATTTTTAAACAGTGCTTTGAAAATTCCAGGTACTTTTGCTGATTCCCTAGCATGAACATGTTTGATTACTATATCATGAACATAGTAGACTGGCCAGCCAATGTCCCACATACGACGACACCAATCGCAATCTTCCAAATACATAAAATATCTATCATCAAAAAAACCAATCTCATCTACCACTTCCTTGCGGACCATGATAGCGGCACCCAAAACCCAATCAACAGGCCTGGTTTCTTTGTGGTCAAAATCTTTCATCACCAATTTGTCGGCATGCTTTTTTACCCACTTATATTTTTTATCAAAATGAATTTGTTTTAATGGCTTTATCAAAATTGATGGCAAATCAAATCGATAACACGAATACTGCAAGCTCCCATCCATATTAACAAGTTTTGGTCCTATACAACCAATCTTTGGATGACTATCCATAAACTCAATAAGTCTTTCTATTGTACGAGAATTTTCTGGAATTACAGTGTCTCGATTTAAAGCAAAATAATAACGTGCTTCAGTTTCTTTGAAACCATTATTGTTACCTTTACCAAAACCAACATTGCCACGTGAATCAACATACTTTACTTGTGGAAAATTTGTCATCAGCTGATTTCTAAGCCCATCACGATTTTCTGAATTATCCGCCACGGTCAACTGCACATCGTACTTGCACATTTCCAAGTCCCGAACCAAAGACTGGACAGCTTGCAGGATGTCATCTTTACATTCGTAATTTAGTAATACAATATTTAGGTCTTTCATATATTATTATTTGCACTTACTTTCTACTTCAGACATTATTTCAACTAAAACTGAATTAGTCACTTGGTTTCTTTTTTTAATATTATCAATAAATTCTCTTGCTCGTACATCTGTTCCGTATTGCTCGTATTCGTACGCCTTCAACACTGCTTGTAATTTATCCATTTCTTTTAGAAGTTTGCCTTCTGGGGTGCTTTGCTCTTCAAATTCTAACCAAAGTTTCATAACATCCTCTCCTTCATTACCAAGCTTAGAACAAATCGACTCCATGGCTTTTAACTCATCTGATTTCTTTTGTGCTACTAATTGCTTCTCTTTTTCTCCGCTATAAATTACTGTAACCCTATCACCCACATCTGGGTTACCCTCTGCCCAATCATGGATCTGAATAATCCTTATCATTCTATTTCGATCAAACTCTTTGTCTGGATCAATCTCGTCAATTACAGATTCAAACAATGCAATCATGGAATCAGTGTGTTCTCCTACTGTTTCTGCTTTATCTTTTCCAATTCCATGATTGAGCCATCCAGTTCGAGGTACTTTATACAAATCACCAACAGATTTTCTTGCCTGCTCAAATTCCGATGTATTAAATAGCTCAATAATTTGCTCTCTTTCTCTCATATATTTTTATATATCAATTGATTATTAAAACCAAAACCTTAATCCACTCCAGTCAACTTTTCTCAACTCCTTAATCTTCAATCTTTCGGTCTTCAGTCTTTTTCTGTTCTTCCAAACTTCTCCCAAACCCTTCAAAACACTTCTATCAAATAATAAAAACCAGGCAAACTTCTTTAATTCATACCATAAAATCCAAGGCAAGTCAAGCAAAAAGTTTTGCCAGTATTCATTTTTATAGAGTGCGGTCAGCTGATTTTTGTAACTGTGATACTTGACCCAATCGGATTGTTTTTTCTTATTCTTTGACGCAGACCGATCACTTTTCTTTTCTAAACCTTCTGCAGATCTATCATGATAAGCAACTGAATCTAACAAAACAAATGCCTTGTGACCAGCACTACGCAATCTAAAAGCCAAGTCTACATCTTCTTTATAACTACCAAAACTCTCGTCAAACAAATCCACTCTATCAATTACTGATTTTCGAAACATTGGCAGAGCACCAGAAACACCAAATACCTCACACACTTGGGCGCTTTTTTCATTCCATTCTTCACCAGTAGCAATTTCAGTTACTCGCCTGCTACGAGAAACTCTTAATCCTAATGTGTCTATTTTATTAGTAAATTCTTTATTAACAAAATCCCACCTCATAAGACGAGGGCTGACAACCGCTATGTCTGTATTCTGGTCCGTAAACTTTGCCAACTTCTCCAAACAATCCGGTTTCAAATACACATCCTGATTTAGCAACAAAAAATATTCTGAACTATTTTTCTTATTAAGTTCATTGTGTCCTTTTGCAAAGCCTAAATTTTCTTTACCTTTTGTAAAATTTATATCAACAGGAAAACTTTTAATTTCTTTTTCAATTTTTTCTACAGTTTTATCTGTTGAACCGTTATCTAAAATCTTTAGTTCCCAATCAGCGAAACTTTGCTTTCTAAGAGATTCAAAAAGAAAAGGAATATACTTTTCTCCGTTCCAGGTTACAAGATGTACTGACATTTTTTTCATAACATTCTATTTTTTAAACAAATCATTCACCCAAGCCAAACCAACACCAAAAGGTCGCAGTATCGCAATCCAAATCCATTTATACATCGGTTCCCATTTTTTGAAATAGGTCAGCATAGATCGAGTGAATTGTTTTTGTTTCCACAATGTTTTTCTTTTTTTGAAACTCTGTCCGACATAGTCTATCGCAGATATCACTGGTGTATACATGACTTTATAATTCAAACGTTTTGCTTCACGACATATGTCGACATCCTCATACCAAATAAAATATCTTGGATCAAATGCCCATCCAAGCTTGTCGACAAATTCACGACGCATGAGCATGAATGATCCACGCACACTATCCACCTCTTGTTCTTTTTCAATATCTAAATCTTTCATGTGATATGAATTCAAGGTATTTGGAAATATATGTGGAATCTTCAAAATAAGTGCGAGCTGCTCCCAGAGTTTTGGGAATCGACGAGGTGAGGCATCCCAATTGAATTTTCCATATTGATCCAAAAGTTTTGGACATACTATTCCCACATCCTTATTTTTTTTCATCCAATCTAAAATACCATCTAAACTTCCTTCTTCAACCATCATATCTCCATTGAGAAATAACAAAAATTCACCTTGTGCAATTTTCAATCCTTGATTATTTCCCGCACCAAATCCTATGTTTTCTTTATTTTCTATCAATTTCACATGTGGAAATTGATTCTTCACAATCTCAATGGTCTGATCACTCGATCCACTATCTACGATGATCTCCTCACACGTCACATCTTTGCATCCAGCAAAAACAGACGCGATCTGACGCGCAATTTCTTTTTCATTATTCCAAGTGACAGTGATTATACTTAGATCCATACACTGATTACGTTGATTAATTTGGATTACACTGATTTTTATAAGTCTTGTAATTTCCAAAACGTTTTACTTCTAGACTGGGATTACCAAAATTTATAAGCAAACCAACTTCCAGACCACTAGCTTTTAAATAAGAAACTGTCTGGGTTTTAAATATTTTCGATACTTCCCCACTTACAGCTTTCAATTCAACAACAACCTTACTGTTTACCAACAAATCAACCCTAAAAACTCCTATTATTTTATTGTTATATACTACATCAAACTTTTTTTCTGTTTCGACAGCATATTCTTGTTCAGTTAAATCATCTAACAATGCTGTATGATAAATTTGTTCCTTAAAACCTGGGCCCAACCCCCTATGAATCTTCATTGCAATACCAATTATTTCACGTGTTAGTTTGCTCCCTTTTTACATATTCAGTGTAATCTATTATAATCTGTCAATCAGTGTTTCATTTCTTTCTTAAAAAAATCTACATAAGGAATATCTGTTGGATCAATATTTTTTAGCAGTGCGCTGTAATAGCTAATATAACTTCCCAAAACTAAAGCTTCACAAGCCTGAAGTAATGCATCTTTTTCTTTCATATTATAAATTTCGTTTTGAATTCCATTTTTGTTTAGAACTTTTTTGGTCACATCATAGCGCTTGCCGACCCTCTTGTGATACAAATCTGATTTTAACATTATAAATAACAAACTGCGCTTATTGCTAGCTGGATTCATCATCCCTTCCATTAGATGATGATTGAGCTCTGGAATTGCAAAATATGCTGCCATACGCTTGGCATTCTCATTCATTTGGTTTGCCGCTATATGAGCATTGCCGAGTAAATGCTCTGACGCAACATACAGAATACTCTTGCTAATTGTTTTTCTGGCTAATTGCTTTGCAATATTTTCCTTTTCTGGAGTAAGTACACCAAAAAGACCATCATAGTACGCAAGTGTCTTAATTACCTCTTTTACTTTTTTCTGAGAAAGTTTTAGTAATCCAACTCTAGAAAATAAAATCAACTGACCCATAATTGAATAGCCCAAACCCATACGAGGTGAACCACAAGGATTATTCTCTGTGGTAAAAATTAAGGCAGGCAAATTATTTCTCTTAGCAAAAGCCTTTAACTTTCCACCTGCAGAAATAACAACAATCTTGGCTTTTTTTATTTTTGCTTTTTTGACAGCTTCGACAACCTCTTCTGTTCCACCGGAATAGCTAGAAGCAATTACCAGAGTCTTACTATTAGCAAATTTTGGAACATCATATCCATTTATAATGTCAACTGGCAACTTTAATTCACTAGAAAATAAATTTCTAATCAAATCTGCGCCTATAGCAGACCCACCCATTCCCAAAACTACTACGTTTTGAATATTTTTATAATTTGTAGGAATTTTCAAATCCTGAGCAGTATTATAAATTTGCTCTACTTGTTTTGAAAGTAATTGCAAACTTCCAAGCATATTTTGTGAATCTAGTTTTTTTATTTTTGTTATATTGTCTAGCATAATTTTTTAATTAGTCTATTAAAATTGTTTTGTTAGTGGTATTATTTTTACTTGATCATCACCCGCATCAAGAATTTCTTTAACCGTCTTAAAATAAGCTGCTGCGTTAATTGGATAACCACCATAACCATACTCGCACATACCCAAACCCTCTTTAGAGCACCCAGAGATCGCGTTAACTCCATTATCATGTAAAAAAGAAGGCCATCCACCTGGATACTTTTTTCCGACTTCGTCCACAAAAATTCTTTTTTCTTTTCCAGTTTCTTTGTCCTTAACTTTTTTACTCCCAACATCCCATTTTTTTGGTTTTTCCTCTATTTTACCAGACTTAAAAAGTTTTTCTTGATATTTATACAATCTATGAGCAACTGACGTCCTAAAATTCCCTGGACCAGTATTATATGCCATCGCAGCCAACCCATAATTACCAGTATATTTTTTATTCAAATAAGCCATATAACCAATACCAACTCTAATATTATCTTCCAAATCATCTATATCTATCTCATCCCATTTTTCACCATTAAATTTAACTCTGGCTAACTGGTCAGCTGCATCTTGTTTGATTTGAAAAATACCATGTGCATTTTTATGAGAAACCATATTATTATCACCACCCGACTCGACACCTATAATACCCAAAGCAACCGAAATTGGAACACCATATAGCTGACAATATTTTTCTACATATTTTTTTACCTGCTCTCTATATTCTTTATCTTCAATCAAATGCTTAAAATATTTTTCCATATAATGAGTTGTTGAATCAACCCCATTAGCAGGTTTGGAAAACATTTTATGTGAATAAGACTCTACAACCTTTGGGACCACTCGTTTGGTCTCAGATTTCATATTGAACCCCACCAAGCGCTCACCATCAGCACTATCTTGTATCTCTTGTATTAGATAATTTTCATTTTTATCTTCTGCAGCTTCTTTTTGTTCAGCTTTTTTTAACTCTACTTCTTTTGGTAAATTCTCTTTTATCAAATCACTTCCCGTTTCTTTCGAATCGTCAACTGAATCAGAATCAGTTGACCCTCCTGTTCCATCCTCAGGTACAAAAAAAACATCATCCTCTGGATCAATTGTTTCTTCTCCTTTATAAATTTCAACTTTTGCAGAATCTTGTTTTAAGTCTTCTACGCCTTTGGCACTAGTCTCCTCGCTAGCACAACCAGCACTAGCCAAAAAAGTACCTAAAACTGCTTCTTTTAGGCCAAATCTTTTTTTCATAATTTTACTTTACTAACAGTACTATATTACCAAAAATAGCTTATTTTGTAAATAAAAACCCATAACCTGGTTATGGGTTTTAGTTTTTGGGTTTTATGTGGTGCACTAACAGACCAAAACATCATCACTACTTTCACCAGCCTTCTTCGCCTCAGCATACTTACTCATAGTATCTCGCATGGCATCATGTACTTCGCGCATTTTTATACCGACTTTTTCCAAATTTTCTGATGCTAAAAAGTTATTTGATCTATGTTTTTTGGCCAACCCCTGATCAACTAGATCATCCTCTGTTATCCACTCGCAAGTAAAATCTGGATCAACTAGTTCTTGGTACAAATCTATAATCTCTCTATGCTTCAAAGTTCCTGGATTGGTCACATGAAAAATTCCTTCAGATTTTTTCTCCATTAACTGATAAAAGACCTCTACCATATCGTCAATAATTGTCACACTATTTTCCACATCTATAACCTTTGGAAAAGATGACAGCTTGTCTATCATGTTACTTGGTGATGGAATATAGTCAATTGGCATTCTTATTCTTCCTATTCCAATATTTGGCATTGTTTGTAGAGCAAGATCAGCTGCGTATTTTGCTTTGGAATAGACTGCTTTTGGATTGGCAAAATCATTCTCACGCCATTTTTTATCTTCATGTGATGAATCACCATAAAAAACACAGCCAGATCCAATATGAAGTAGATAGATGTTCCTTTCCTGACAGGCTTGGGCAATCATAATTGGTAAAACCGTATTACCAAGAATTGTTTCCATCTGATGATCCTCACACCAATCTACATTTGGTTTACCACGAACCCCAGCGGCATTTAGAACTGCATCGGGATTGTGCTCATCCAGCAATTCCAAAACATCTTGTTTTGTCTCAACACGTTTTTCTGCCAAGACTGAATCCTGCCATGCTTTGTGACAGCGTTCACCAATATATCCTTTACCTATTATTAATATTTTCATATATTATATTGCCTCTTATAGTATTCCTTATATTCCCCACTCTTACAATTCTTTACCCATTCATAATTATCCTTATACCATTTTACCATTTCTTTTAGTCCGTCTTCAAAGCTAATTTCTGGCTCCCAACCCAATTCATTTTTAATCTTACTAAAATCAATTGCATACCTTTTATCATGCCCGGCTCTATCCTCAACATGCTCTATCATCTCCTCGCCCCTGCCAACGGCTTGTAAAATTTTGAAAGTTAAATCTTTGTTAGTCAATTCATTATTTCCTCCAAGACAGTATGTCTCACCAATTTTTCCTTTGTGAATTATGAGATCTACTCCACGATTGTGATCATCTACATGGATCCAATCACGAATGTTCATTCCATCACCATACAAAGGTACTTTTTTATTTTCAAATAAGTTGGTAATAAAAAGTGGAATAACTTTTTCTGGAAACATACAAGGTCCATAATTGTTTGAGCAATTGGAGATAGTTATTGGAAGATTGTGTGTATGATAGTATGCACGGACCAAATGATCTGATGCGGCTTTGGAAGCTGAATATGGGCTACGCGGATCATAAGGAGTCTCTTCATTGAATCCAGGATCATCTGGTCCAAGCGAACCAAAAACTTCATCAGTAGAAACATGGTGAAAACGAGTTCCAAATTCTTTTGCTGAGTCCAACAATACTTGTGTGCCAATCACATTAGTCACCACGAAGGCTTGTGAATCTAAAATTGATCTATCTACATGCGACTCAGCGGCAAAGTGAACTATAATATCTACATCCTTTACCAAATTATTTACTAAATCACGATCACAAATATCACCTTTTACAAATTTATAATTTGGATTATCTTCAAAATCTTTTAGATTTTCCAAATTTCCTGCGTATGTCAAAGCGTCCAGATTAGTAATTTTATAATCTGGATATTTGTTTATTATATAGCGAATAAAGTTGGAGCCGATGAACCCAGCACCACCTGTTATGAGTAAGCGCATAAAATTTTATTTAATATTTTTTTATAAACCACGACAGGTGGTGCTGGGTGAATCCTGCCCCGCCGGTAACTAGTAAATGCATAATAGTTTATCCTGAGCGTAGCGAAGGATCTCTCCTACCTCAGATTTTATTTAATAATTAAAATAATGGTCTAATTTTTGACATTGTAACCACATTGTCGTATAAATCATTCCAATCTTTATTGTTCTTTTCAATAAGTTCTATTTTTCTTTTTCTAAGCCACCCCTTCAATTCTCTTTCTCTATTCATTGCTTCATGTTTAAAATGAAAATGTTCCCAATATATCAATCTATTAACTTTGTATTTCTTTGTGAAAGCATTATCAAATGTGCCTTTTTTATGTTGGTTAATTCTTTTTACTAGACAATTTGTAAAACCAATATAAATTACTTTGCTTATGCTAGCAGTCACGTATACATAATAATTTTTCCTCCTAGGTATCATATTAAAATGTAAGTATTTATTCTTCGAAAGATCCTTCCTCGGTCTTGAGACCTCCTCAGGATTGTGAGTCCTTATGTAAAAAATTATGATGCACCATGGCCCAAGCTGCCAAAGTCTGCCCATCCCAAATTTCATTCTTTCTAATCATCGTATCAATCTCATCTGGCCTACGATACATTACTTCTATCTCCTCTGTGTCATCTAGCTGCTGTGCCTCTTGTTCTGTCACATAAGCCAAAAATACATGACACATATCCTTTACCAATCCATTCAATCCTTCAAATTCACCTATCTTGATATATTCGTCTGCAACATAACCAGTCTCTTCCAAAAGCTCTCGCTTGGCCGCATCTAACACACCCTGACCTTCAAATATTCCACCGCAAGGAAATTCTATGCTTTGTTTTTCGCGCAGATAACGCTGCTGCAAAACAAGAACAATCCTACCGTCATCCAACACAGGCACAACCATGGCATTGCCAGGTGTCTCACCATAATAGTAATCCCCTTCTTCACCATTAGGCTTTTCGTATTTATCATGTTTATAAATCCACCAAGGATTCTTATGAATTGTTTCCTCAGATATTTTTTTTAAATGTTTTGGCATGTTTTTAAATAGTTTAAATTTTTGGTTATAGTGAACTAGCTGCAAATAACTTACCCAATTCTTCGACAGTTTTTTCTCCAGCACTGTTAATTATTGAATGCATGCTCCCCCCACCATCACCCTCATAACGAGGCATAATGTGAATATGTAGATGAGGGACAACTTGCCCAGCCACAAGACCTTGATTCCAGCCCACATTATAACCATCTGGACTTAAGACTTTATCGATTTTCTCCATAGTTCTTTTTATCCCAATTGACAAGTGCCCTAACAGATCCTCATTCAAATCAAAATAATTTTCTGCATGAACTTTTGGAATTACGACTGTATGACCCTTTGCATGTGGATGAATATCAAGAAATGCCAAAACTTTTTCATCCTCATAGACAGTGTAATTTGGAATTTCACCATTTGTTATTTTACAAAAAATACAGTCAATCATATAGTTTATATTTTAATATATATTAAACATCTTACCTTATTTTTCTAAGTTTTTCAACCCCTCTTCCCAAACTAATAATCCATCAACTTTTTGCACTTCGCTATCCATAATTTCATTAATTCTACTTACAATCTCAATATCTAAATAATCTTCATATACTACTACACACTTTCCACCGCCGGTTAACCCTTTCATCCTGTGCAAATCCTCTACTGCTGGATATTTTGCAAATTTATTAAACATATCAACTCGCTCTGTCTGTCCAAACTGATAATCAATAGGAAAACCACCACCCACAATCTCACCCGAACTAACACCCTCCAAAGCTAGTAAAAACCAGGTGTCGCCCAATACGCAACCTGGCTTTTCTACCCAAACTTTTTGAGCAACTTCATACTCATTGACTGAAATGACCCTATCGTCCAACCCGCTCGCATATACAAAAGTTCCAAACCAAGAAAATATAATCAAACAAACTACTGTACCAATTCTGACAAATAAATCTCGTGCTCGCCATCTAACTAGCGATCTTTGTAGCACATAAACTATCAGAACTATCCAGAGAAAAGAAAACATAAGCTCGAGCCTACGAGTAAATAACTTATCTCCGGCTAAAATAAACCAACCAATCACATATCCACCAACTACTGTGGAAGTTAAGAATAAAATAAGCAAATGAATTTTATTTTTCTTTTTTAATATTTTGAAAACACCAAACTTGGATAGCCCAACCATGATTATCATAAATGGAATCAGCCACCAGCGCCAAGTATTAAAAATATTTGAGACAAACGCATAGTCTGGTGTGTGATTGAACAAAACATTTCCACCTAGAATATCATGTGGTCGAATCATTTGTGCGTAGAAAAACCCGGTAAACCTACCAATAATTTGCTTCAAACCAAACCACCATTCAATACTATCTGGAATAAAACTTATTTTACTAACAATCTCGATAATAGGAAAAATAAAGATTGATAAAAATAGTAAACTATATTTTGAAATGTTTTTTGGGATTGAAGCTTTTGGAAAATATTTAATTATAATTGAAAACAAAATTGCTAACCAAATCAAAATAAAATAAAGTGAATAGCCAAACAGCATTAGCACTGCAAAAAATAATGTTAGATTCCTTTGTGTTTTATTACCATCACGCAAATACTGCAACCACAGCATTAGAGCAAACAGAAATGTGATAAAACCAAGACTAACTGGCAAAGTAAGCCCGCCCCAAGCCTGAAATGGAAATGCAAGAAACATAAACCATGGCAACCACAATCCCCGCCTGACCGAACCAAACAAAATCCAACCAAGACGAAACAAAATAAACGGCATACACATTGACCAAAGTATCGGGACAAGCCAGCGATTAACTACAAGTAAATCTACTTGCAAAGTTTGTGAAAGCAAAACAGAACCACCCCAAAGCTGTCCATAAGTGTACTTGTGTGGCTTTGTAAGGACTTCTGGAATGTCGACTCCCGCTACTTCTACCCACTGGGCGTCTTCACCGACTAGCACTGGCAAAATCTGTTCTTCTTGCATTAGTATCTTTTCATTTGCCAAATGTCGCCAAACATCTCCACCCCAAGGCATCTGATGTGACATTGGGATATATAAGTGAAGTAAAATTGATTGAAAAAGAAAAATAAATAAAATTGTCTTAGTCTTATATTTGGAAAATAAAAATATTCCAGAAAACAAAGTCAAAACAAAAAATATTAATAAATAATATTCACTAATAGCTTGCCAAGGTGAGCGTAAAATCTCGCTTGATTTACTAATATATAAAAAATAAAAGCCAATCACCCATAAAATAAAGTAAGTAATTGGCAAAACAAAAGTTTTTTTGAAAATAACTAGGTTCTCGTCTCTAACATCCAATAAGACTGGTTTTTTTCTTTTGGAATTTTGGACGAAATAAAAAATTACCAGAGACAAGACAGTGGTCACAGCATATGTGAACCAAACCAAAGACAAACTCAAACGATCAAAAACAATAAAAACAGAACTAATAAAACTTAAGAGTAAAAAAACTGACAGATAGGAAAATATTCTCGTCATCCACAAACGCCTACTGAGCCACAAAACCTTTCTATAGACCATTTGCCAATACTCACCAACTAATAGCAGATAACTCGCAAATAAAATCCAACCCAACCAAGAATATGACCAAAAATTTAAATTAAAAAATAACAAAATCAAGACTGATAGTAATCCAATAATTTTTATTTGTTTTTGAAAAAAATTCATAACACTTGACTTCTTTTATTTTTAATGGTAAAAATTAGTAAACAGCTCTTTGAACATTAACCTTTTTATAGAAGGAAAACATACGATGGAAGAAACTAAGACCAATGACCCTCTCTCGTTTTTGATCAACACCTTCAACCTGATATATGGAGGACTCAGGTGGTTCTTTGCACCCGCAGTACCCTACCTATTCCCTCGTCGCAAGCTACCTCTCTGGATGACTCGCGGACGACATGTAGAGGTAATTACCGCAAACCAGATTACAGTGTTCAGAACCGCCATGGTAATCCCGATCTCTATGCTGGTCTACCATCACCACTACAAAACTGCATTTATTACCTTCGTTATTGCCGCTGTACTAGACTTTGTCGATGGCCTGGTCGCCACCGTACACCGACGACTTGGCTTCCAAGACAGCTCAGACCTGGGAAAATTCTTAGATGCATTCTGCGACAAAATCTTCTACATCCTGACACTAAGCCTCGTTCTACTCTCTAGTAGATACGAAACAATGGGTCAATGGGCAATCGCCGCGCTGGTCATTGTCTCACTTCTAAGCATGGGCTGCGAAGTCTGGTTAGCGGTAGTCAGAGTCGAGGACTACTACTACAACAAGCTCAACGGCGCAAGCGGTGCCAGAGAGCTGAAAGCGAAAGGAGCTGGCAAGCTCAAGTTCGCACTCGAGATGGTTGGTGTCGGCGGCCTTTACCTATCGCTCCCCTCCTCCAATCATTGGAGCTTCTATGTGGGGTTTGCGTGCCTCATCTGCTCCTTCCCCTTCGCTGTGGCCAGCCTGAAGCAGAAACTTCAGCAACGCTAGCCCACCCACCCTATAACCCCGCCTCGTTCACAGCCATCCTGGCTGAGTCTATCGAAGCGCGGGTTTTCCTTTTTCTAAGGATATTATTGCATTTTCTTAATATAAATTCAAGTTTGTTTATAAGTTCCCCTCTCCTTTATAAGGAGAGGGGCTAGGGGTGAGGTCTCACAGAAGCAACGTAATATCTTCACTGTAAAACCCTACTCCCACGCTCATTTTAACCTCATCCTGTCCTTCTCCTTGTTAAGGAGAAGGAACGTTCTAAGATTTTTATTAATAATTTGTTATGTAACAAAAAAACCACCATAAAGTGATTCAAAGCCTAATACCTAACCCACCTAAACACCTAATCAAATCCCCTGTGCAAACAAACTAACAATAGCAAATCCAATTGCTAGGCCAAATACCCAAGCTGCTGCAGTGAGTAAGTAAGGAATTTGCCAAACTAAAGCAAACAATGTTAAACAAACAGCAAAAACTTGCAAAATCATTTTTATCTTTCCCCACCCATTAGCCATCTTTACTTTCTTAAACTTATAACTAGCAATAAGAGCTGTAATTATAAATACTATTTCCAAGCCCAAAATAACAAAACCTAACCAAAAATTAAAATACTTAAAAACCAGAATCAAAACCATTGAACCAATCAAGAGCTTGTCAGCCAGTGGATCAAACATCATTCCAAATCTAGTAATTTGATTTCTAGTTCTAGCCATCGAACCATCCAGAGCGTCCGTAAATGCAACCAAAACAAAACACAAAACACCCAACTTGTAGTGCCCATACAAAATTATAAGAAAAACTACCGGAGTTGCAAAAACACGAAAGGCTGTTACACGATTTGGCGTAAATATCTTTTTTGGTAAAAGCTTTAAAAACGTCCTGGCTAGCCAATGATCATGCGGATGCACCTCATCTGCTGAGAGATAAGTAAACAAATCTGGGTGTTTTTTTACAAAGTACTTGATTCTTCCCATATATTTGGTAAAATAGAGTATAGTATGAATAACAAACTCCTCTTTAACGGAAAGTATATCATCTTTGGAACGTTTTTGACAACATTAGCGCTGTTTTCATTGTGGAGCAATACCTCATCTTGGTGGCAAATACTAGTAAGTCTTTTTTATTTTGGATTTTTTGGTATTTATCTTGGAGGTTGGTTTTTAAATAAGGAAAGAAAAATCTGGCAACTAGTTTTTGGTGTGATATCCTTATTTGGATTATTAATAATAGTTCTATCTGGCATATATTGGTTTTATAGGATCGATAAGGAAATAATCGCTTTTGTTTTGGTGCTTTTGCCAATACTTATATCTCTGCAAAAAAACAAAGAACTAGAACTCTTTGATGATGTCACAAAGATCGATCTAGAAGCATACAGCTATATCAAATCGCATTTGGGGACCAAGATTCTAGGCCTAATTGTTTTTGGTGGGCAAGCACTACTATTTTATACTTTATTTACAAAAAGATTCACTGATACACTGATATCTCCCTGGACAATTATTGGACCTAAATTTTTCTTGGTATTTTTTATTACTTCGATACTACTCCTATGGGTGGTACAGAAATCCAAACACACCCTATCAAACTTATTACTCATAGTAATCCACACTTCTCTAATTTTAAATGTTGCACTAATAATTTTTAAAATTGGTTTTGGTTTTGACCCATTCATTCATCAGGCTACCGAAAAATGGATATCTGAAAATGGCTTTATCTTACCAAAACAACCTTACTATATAGGGCAATACATGCTAATAGTCGCTCTAAATTTTATTACCAAAATTAGCATAACATCATTAGATAAATCACTGGTGCCTGTTTTATCTGGAATAATTACTCCGCTCGTAGCTTATTTTGGACTATCAAAAATTAATTTGAGACACAAGCTTATTCCAGCATTAGCCCTAGTTCCCCTACTGCCAATGTCATTTTTTATAATGACCACACCAAATAATCTAGCGCTTCTACTCAGTCTTGTGATTGTATTTTGGATCTGGTACGAAATAAAAAATAATAACAACAAAACAAATTTGTTTGGACTAATACTAGTGTTCACAACTATTTGCATTCATCCTCTGGTTGGGTTGCCTTTGTTTTTCATTTATACAGGTTCAATACTATACAAAAAAACAAAATTTAAAATATTTTTTTACTCTCTTTACACAACAATACTAACCCTAATACTGCCTCTTACTTTTTATTTAAATGCGAAAAGACTAGGGCAGGATACTAATTTTGGTAATCCCCTAAGAGGTCTTGATGGTTTTTGGTCACTATTTGCCCGACCACACTACTACTGGATAGACAAAGGTGATTGGTTTTGGAGATCGCTTTATTACTATCGCGATGCTATAGTGCCACTATTTATTATCGTTGCAATGCTCGGAATATTTTTTGCTACCAGAAAATATAAAATCAAACAAACCTATTTTTTTGTTACAACCATAGTTGGTTTGTTTATTTCAGCTTTTATACTATCGGCTAGTCTAAATTTTACTGATGTAATTTTTTATGAACAAGGGAGTTATGCTGGACGAATGCTAACAATGATCTTGATAATTTTATTACCATTTTTTATTATAAGCCTTCGAGAATTATTTATTTTTGTAAAAAAACAACCAACAAAACAATTTGGTCTGGCTATTATCTTTTCTGCACTACTACTAGTATCTTGGTATTTTACTTATCCTACTCGCGATCAAGTTTCTTATCATACTGGCCACAGTGTTAGATCGGCCGACATTACTACGGTGCACTTTATAGATAATTTGAACAAAGGAAAGAAAGATTATATAGTACTCACCAATCAATTGGTCTCAGCTGCAGCTCTTAGGGAATTTAGTTTTGTGAACTATCTAAAAACTCCAGCTGGCGAACAATATTTTTACTCGGTCCCAACTGGTGGACCGCTGTATCAATACTTCCGCAAGATGGTATATCAAGAACCAAAACGACAGTGGATGGAACAAGCCATGAATTTTGCGGGTGTAAAAAAAGCCTACTTTGTACACACCAACTACTGGGCCCCAGCCGGTGAAATTCGTGACGCAGCAAAACTAGAATCTGACAACTGGTGGGAATTGGAAAATGGCAGAGTTTGGGTTTATGAATATCTGCTTAATGCAAAATGATAAATTTAATACAAAAAAATAGAGACGTACCATTGCACGTCTCTATTTTTTTGTATTTTTGTTTATTTAAATTTTACCAACCAATTCTTCGATATTACCCGGCTCCACCAAAATATCATCCTCACAAACAATCTCCCTCACCCCACCGGTGTCACTCGCGATTACTTTCAAACCATGTTCATGTGCTTCATGAATAACGGTTGGATTATTCTCTATACAAATTGAAGGAAAAATTAAAGTACTGCATTTTTTATAAATACTTTCCAAATCTTCTCCTTCTAATCTACCATAAACTTTTACATTATTCTTATTATACGCCCAGCTCTCCAATTCTTCTCGCAAAACCCCATCACCAGCAATATGGAATTCTTTATCACCACCAACCTTATCCCATGCCTGCATCAAAATACGAATGCCTTTGTGTTTCACTAACGATCCTACGAATAAATATTTTTGATTTGGCACATCTTGCCTTCGTTGTACTGAACAGGCATGCCTGTTCCCTACCACCACATTCCATTCTGCATTTTTAAAAAACCCTCTCTCTTCATAAAACTTCTTCAAAAATCTTGAAGGTGAAATCACATCACCGACTCCTATAAATTTCCTCTTCATAATCCCCGAATATATTCTCTGCCAAACATTATCCTTCTCATGATTCCACGGCAATACCCCACTAGGCTCCACCAACTGAACATCGTGCAGATAATGAATCCATTTCCCTGTGAACTCCGAACTGTGAACTCTCCCCGAAGAGAGATGCCCTGTGGGTACGAACTCATACCCAATCCCCATCAAATTATGTGTCTCCACTACATCTGGTTTTTCTTCTACCAAAATCTCTTCAATAGCTTTCGGTTTTTTAAAAATGTCTATAAAATGCCAAATTAATTTCAAAACAAATCCGTGCTTACTCAGATCTTTATAGTAAAAAATATTTGGTATCCAAACTCTATATACTGTAATACCATTTTCATTATTTTTTTCTATTTTGGGATTCTTGTCAGCTTTAGTTGTAATTACAATAACACTATCCCCTTTTTTCTTGTATTCCAAAGCTCGAGCTTGAACTACTATTTCAGCTCCACCAACAGCGTTATCCCCGTATAAATTATTTATTAAGCAGACTTTAGCCATATATTTATATATACAGTATAGACGAACTAACTATTTAATTCAATATCCCCAGTTTCCCCACATTTTATTAAGTTTTTGGTATTGATAAAAAACTTCATATAAGCTAATATACCTACACTTATGGCGAATATTAACGAACTACAGAAAATTCCTCCACAAAATCTGGAAGCAGAGATGTCTCTTTTGGGTTCTGTTTTGATTGACAAAGACGCAATGATAAAAATTGCTGACGAGGTAGATGAAGATGATTTTTATAAAAATTCTCACAGGACAATTTTTGAGACTGTAACAGAAATTTATAATAAAAATGAACCAGTCGATGTACTAACAATAGGAAATAGATTGGAAGAAAAAGGAGTTTTAGAAAAAATTGGGGGCAGAAGCTATCTGACAAGCCTATCAAATACAGTCCCAACTTCTTCTCACATTGAACAGTATGCGAAGATTGTTCGTCGCAAATCTACACTCCGAAAACTACTATCAGCTGCCACAGAAATCACCAAGCTAGGATATAAAGAAGAGGCAGATGATGTGGAAGGGTTATTGGACCAAGCCCAACAAGAACTGTACGGCGTAACTGAAAAACACCTAAAACAAACTTTTACTCCGATTAGGAGTGTATTGAGCAATGCCTTCGAAAGAATCGATGAATTACACAGAGAAAAAGGTAAGTTACGCGGTGTTTCCACTGGTTTCAAACAGCTGGACAACTTACTAGCCGGACTTCAAAATTCTGATCTGGTCATTCTTGCAGCTCGTCCTTCTGTTGGTAAGACCTCTCTAGCGTTAGATATTGCCCGCCATGCCGGGGTTAGAGGCAATGTCGCTGTAGGACTATTCTCACTTGAGATGAGCAAGGAACAATTGGTAGACAGGATGCTTTGTGCAGAAGCAGATGTAGATTTGTGGAAGATGAGAACTGGAAATTTGTCTGACAGACCCGATAGTCAAGATTTTCCACGTATTGGACATGCCATGGGAGTGCTATCCGAAGCACCAATATATATTGATGACAGCCCAGGAAACAATGTAATGCAAATAAAAACCAAAGCTCGTCGTCTGAAAGCAGAACATGGATTGGGCCTAATAATAGTAGATTACTTACAACTAATGGATTCACATAATAAACGTAATTCTGACAATCGTGTTCAAGAAGTTGCAGAGATGAGTAGAAATTTGAAAGGGATTGCTCGTGAACTAGATGTTCCTGTTCTGGCCCTGTCTCAATTGTCTCGCTCAGTAGAATCCAGAAAACCTGCCATACCAAAATTATCTGACTTGCGTGACTCTGGCTCTATTGAGCAGGATGCTGATGTGGTTATGTTTATTTATCGTAAATCTTCTGATAGAAACTACCGCGAAGAAGATATACCACCAGATGAATTAAATATTGGTGAAATTCATGTTGCCAAACATAGAAACGGCCCGACTGGTGTAGTAAAACTATTCTTTGACGGTACCAGAGCTAGTTATAAAAATCTGGACACACAATTCGAAAATCCACCACCAATACCACAACAACCGGCCACAAATAAACCAAACGAACCAAAAGTCCCAGCATTTTAAACAAAATAATTTAAGCCTTTCAAGCTTCTCAGGCTTCTCAGGCATTTTAAGCATTTTATTTATGTTCAACAAGCTAAAGCAGTTCAAAGACATCCGCGACCAAGCCAAAGACATGCAAAACAAACTAGCAGAAGAAAGCGCCAATGCTGAAAGTGGTGGAGTATCTCTTACTATGGATGGTAATTTGAAACTTACAAAAGTAAATGTTAGCCCAGAATTACTCAACCCAGACAAAAAAGCCAAGTTAGAAAAAGCTTTTCGAGATGCTCACGATGACGTAAGTAAAAAAATCCAAAAAATAATGGCTACCAAAATGAGAGAAATGGGTGGCATGCCAAATATTCCTGGGCTAAGTTAAATAAATGTATTCCAAACCAATAGATGAATTAATACAAGCCTTTTCGCGACTACCATCGGTTGGTGAGAGAACCGCCGAAAGGTTTGTTTTTTATTTATTAAAATCTGGCAAAAAAGACGTGGCAGAGATGACCTTGTCACTAAAAAACCTAATAGAAGAGATCAAAAGTTGTGAAGTTTGCTGGGATTTTACCGACGAATCCCCCTGTTCTATTTGTGCTGATGAAAAACGAGACAAATCTACAATTTGTATAGTTCAAGAACCACAAAACTTACAAGCAATAGAAAAAACTGGGGATTACAATGGTCTATACCATGTCTTACGTGGCACATTGAAACCTGGCCATGATCTAGTGCCGAGGTATTTGAAAATAAATGAATTATTATCACGCGTAAAAAAACCAGAAACAAAAGAAGTAATTCTTGCACTCAATCCTGATTTGAACGGAGAAACAACTATGATGTTTTTGGAAAAAAGAATAAAAGATACCAATCCACAAGTAAAAGTCTCCCGCCTGGCTCGAGGACTCGCCATGGGCAGTGATTTACAATATGCTGATGAAATTACTCTGGGAAGCGCACTAAAAAATAGAATTTGAAAAAAACCCAAACAAAAACCCGCATTACAGCGGGTTTTATAATCTGTATAATCTTTCGAAATCCGTGTAATCAGTGTTTTATTTTACTTCCTTTATCTTGATCTTGGTCTTGTGTTGACGGTGTCCTATAACACGTTTATAACGCACTTTTCTTTTGAATTTTACTACGCGAATCTTTTTATCGCGAGTTTGTTCTTCGACAGTAGCAGCAATACTAACGCCGTCTAAATATGGAGTGCCGATTTTGACATCTGTACCATCTTCTTTAGCCAAAAGAAGAACTTTATCAAAAACAACGTCTTTTCCAGCTTCAACGTCAAGCTTTTCTACTTTCAAAGTATCTCCGGTTTTGATCAAATATTGCTTTCCACCGGTTTCAATGACTGCAAACATAATTTTATATTTTATATTTTAGTTATTAGAGCTTGACCCAAAGGGAAGTCGAATCAATCTAAGTGGCAATATTATATAATAAATAACTTTTTTTGTCAATAGTACAGCAATAATCATTTCACAACCTCAACCATATCCCCTATCTTGAGCCCATTTTCTACCATCCAACCAGCCGGAAGCTCTAAGACTGCATTAGCTTCAACTCTAGGATAATAACGCCTCAAATTGGCTTCTGAGGTCACTGGGTCAAGCTCTACATCTGGAGCGATGTCTACCACAGCGCCATTTGACATCCAGACAATATCTATCTTAAATTCCATATCTCGCATAACCATAGGATGCTCGCCCATTTGATCAAACACAAACAACATACCATCATATTCACCCAAGTCTTTTCTACCACTAAGTCCTTTTAGCAGATGATAAGAATCCTTAGCCACCAAGACTTTCAAATTTTGCCCAGATAATTTTATTTCAGCTTCTGGCCACTGCAGAGAATATAATTTTAAACTAAAAAAAGATATTATAATCAGCAACAGCACAATCCAATGCCAACCTTTAATTTTTTTATCTTCATCAGACATAGGATATATATTACTTTTTTCTAGAAAAATAAACACCCAACAACATCATCAAAACAAACAGAAAAGTCAGGGCAATAAGCTTTTGACTACTTTGCAAAAACAAAGTACTAACACCAAACAAAAATGCAATCGTATAAAATAACAATACTGCCTGCTTTTGACTAAAACCTGACTGAAGCAAACGAAAGTGCAAATGTTCACTATCCCCCTCATAAAAAGGTTTTCCTTTTTTTATTCTCTCAATAATTACTCGTACCATATCCATGAGAGGCAACCCTAACACAAGTAAGGTCGTAGCAATCTTACCACCAGAAATAATCGCAAGTCCACCGAGCATAAAGCCCATAAACAAACTTCCGCCTTCACCCAAAAATATTTTGGCCGGATGCCAATTCCAAATCAAAAAACCAAGGCAACTGCCGGCAAAAACAAATGATAGCAATGCAACATCTGGCTGTAGCCACTTATCTTGCAGACTAAGAAAACCAATCATCATGGCACCAATCGAGACTATTCCAGTCACAAGACCATCTAACCCATCCAATAGCTTGGTAGTAAACATCATAACCATAAGCCATACGAACACAACAAGATCTGCCAACCAAAACCAATTAACAACATTACTCAAAGTAAGCTGAAAGATCTGCAAATTAATCACTCCACCAACCGGATTAGTAATAATATCAGGTCCCACCCCAAAAGCAATAACAACTAAAGTTGCCAAAATTGGTGCTACTATCTGTTGTTTTGCTTTCAGCCTATATTTGTCATCCAAGAATCCTCCTATCATCAAAATCAACCCACCAACAAAAAATCCTAGCAAATGATTGAGTCCAACATTATCTTGTAATTTATCAGTAAAAAATAAAATTGAAAATACAATTAGAAAAAAACTTATAAAAATAGCTGAGCCCCCACCCAATGGAATGCGTTTCTTGTGAATTTTTCGCTTTTCAAGTTTTGGTTCGTCTACAATCTTAAAACGCCGCATCACCACTCGGATAATCGGCGTTATTAAAAAACACAATAAAAATGCTAGTAAAAAATATCCAAAATACATATCTTAAAATTTCTAACTATCTAATTCACCTAATTTCTAATAAAATTCTAAATTCCAAATCTTGCTTCTTATATTTTACCTAAAATCTCAACATTTAACAAGTTTACTTAGCACGTCCCCTCTCCTTTATAAGGAGAGGGACAGGGTGAGGTATCGCAGTAACTTGACAAAGTGAGGAAAATGTTGTTAAATAAAGATAAAGTTTTGAGAAAACCGACCCGGCTTTGGGTCACAATCGCATGGAGGTTTATCATGCGCGTTTCACCGCTTGGTGGAGAAAACACTCGGTTCATCTTTCAGATGACCTTCTGTCCCCCTCTTGTGCTTGTGCTTATCATGGTTCTTGGCTCAATCTCCTCTTGCCATGAAGCCCAAGCTGCCAACCCCGCCATCGACAAGTGCTGGAACGAAATGATGGAGGAGAAACGGATCAAGCGCGTGCTGGAGGACGCGCCCGTGGTTCAGCAGACCGCCATCGACTTCGTCCAAGCCTTCGATGACCTGTCTGACCAGAAGACGGAACTCGAAGGGCAGATCGAACTTCTCCATATCCAGATCAGCCAGCTTGAGGAGGATAAGCTGCTAGCTGAGCTGGATGAGCTAATGGCGGATTCGCACATCGACAGCGAAATCTGCAACAACGATCAAGACGATGACGGTGACGGCTGGATCGACTGCCACGACTGGAACTGCGACAGGGACCCCGCCTGCAGTACTACCGGAATCAGCTTCTAGTATCCACCTGCCCACTCTCAAAACCCACCAAGGAGACTCTCGGAGCGTTTCAGCTCCATCAAATCCCCAGGACCGCGAACAACTCGCCCCTGGGGTTGTTCAATTATAAAACAAATACTTGTCCCCTCCTTGTTGGGGGGGGACAAAAAAATAGCCTTTAGGCTATTTTTTCATTTAATCATCTTATTACTTACCGCGTTCAATCCTAACTTCCAAGCCTTCCCCCAAAACCACCACATCTCTTCTCTCAAACTTATTTTGCAAAATAAGATCGGCTAATTTATTTTCTACATGCTCTTGAATTGCGCGTCTCATCGGTCTGGCGCCAAACTCTGGATCAAATCCAACTTCTGCCAAGGCAACTAGAGCAGGTTCTTCTACTCTAAATCCAACCCCACGCTTTTCCAGATCCCTGGTTACTCGCTTGAGCATTAGGCCAGCAATTTGTTTTATTTCTTCTTTTTCAAGTGATTTAAACAAGACTATACCATCAAAACGATTCAAAAATTCTGGACGATAGTATTTTTTTAATTCTCCACGAACCAAAGTCTGTCTAATTTCTTCCAAACTCTTTCCAGCCACAATCTGCTCTTGGACATAATTTGTGCCTGCATTAGATGTAGCAATAATAATACTATTAGTAAAATCAACCACCTTACCAACACTATCGGTCAATCTGCCATCATCAAAAACTTGCAAAAACAAATTCAAAACATCTGGATCAGCTTTTTCTAATTCATCTAACAAAATGAGAGAAAATGGCTGTTGTCGAACTGCTTCAGTCAAAATACCACTACCCTGCTGTCCAGGCTGACCAATGAGACGATATATTCCAGACTTGTCTTGATATTCACTCATATCAATCCTAATCATACGCTCTTCTCCACCAAAGTATGTGCTAGCTATTGTCTTAGCAAGCTCTGTCTTACCCACACCAGTAGGACCAAGAAATAAAAAGTTTGCAATTGGTTTTTTTTGCGAACGCATCTCAGTCCTAGCTCTACGCAAAGCACTCGAAACCAGCAAAACAGCCTCGTCTTGGCCTATTATGCGCTCGTGCATCTCTTCTTCCAAACGCATCAGTTTGTCAGATTCATGCTCCGTTATATTGGTAGTAGGAATACCAGTTTTACTTGAGACTATTCGACCGACATCCTCAGCCGTTACCAAATGGTTGGCACCTTTTTCATTCTTTGTCAGACTTGCCGACTCTGTCATTACTGATATAGCACTCTCTGGCAAATTTTGATCATAGAGAAACTTCTCGGCCAGAGATACTGACTTTTCTAGTGCATCATAAGAAAAAAATACATTATTTTTATATTCTACATAACCAACTTTTGATTCCAAAACTTGAATTGCCTGATTTTTGTCCATCTCCTTTATGTCAACACGAGACAAGACAGAACCAATCTCAGAATTAACAATATGACGCTTATAACCCTCTGAAGTAGTAGTCGCAAAAGTTAGAAACTTACCTGGACCGAGATATTCAGCTAATGTTTCAGAAACATCCAAGCCCTCTTGTGAATCGTCCGAACTAATCGTAATCAAATCCTGAATATTTTTTATAAATAAAATTATATTTCTAGCACGCGAAACCTCGTGCATTATTTTTATAAGTCTCTCTTGTGCTCCACTTACAGTGGTCCCAGCAAGCAATGCTGAAGTAGAAAGCTGTACTAGACGCTTTTCCTTGAGTCTCTCTGGCACATCTTCTTCTACCATTTTGCGAGCAATACCCTCTATAATACTCATCTTTCCGACCCCTCGCTCACCAACCAAAATAATACTCTGTCTACCACCTTCTACTATCCTAAACACTTCTTCAATTTCTTTTTCACGAGCCACGCAGGCTGACAGATTGCCATATTTAGCAGCCATAGTAAGATCTTCACTATAACTATTGAGATAAGGCGTGGCAACAGCTGTCATCGCTCTGTCAAGTCCATATTTGCTACGATGCGAACCAGCTTTTTGTAATTTTTTATACTGTCTACGCAATTTCTCTCTAATGCGCATCCACTCTACTACATTATTTAGTTTTTCTTTATCAATTTTTAGATCATAGAGTAATTCTTGGATAGGTTGGGACTGCTTTACTGTAGCAATAAGCAACTCTGTAACATCTACATACTCTTGTCTATCAGCATATGCTTTTTCATAAGAATTAAACAAAATTTGCTGAAGATCTTCGGAGATTATTGGTGGTTTTTTATCTTCCGACTTTACAAAAAACTTTGCCAGACGCGCTTGCAAAGGGTGAACCGGGATTCCCAAACGAATAAATATATTTGAAACCCTAGTAGAAGAAAGTAAGGCATGAAAAACATGGGCCGGATCAACTGTTGGGCTTTCATTTTTATAAGCCTGATTATATGCCTCTTCCAAAACTTGTCTGGCACTATAAGAAAAAGTTGTAGCTATATTTTGTCTTTTACGACGAGACAGTTTGAAAACTTCAGCCCAAGTCTGCATGTTTTGTTCATCTTTTTCTTCTAGTAATTTCTTATCTTCTTTATACTCATGAGCCTCTACTGTCTTTGGTTCTGGATTCATTACAACCAAACGATAAGCCAAATAACCAAAAGCTATGAGAGCACCCCAAAAGAAAAATGGCAAAGGATTGCCCTGCAACTGCCAAAAACGAGCCGTAAGCACATCTACCAACATTCCCTTGCTATATGCCAACCAGACAAATAATCCCAAAAAGCCAACACCAAAAACAAGAGTGCCAATAATACGAAAATGATTGAGCCAACGACGCGCTCGCCTAACACTAATATGATAATAAGTAAGTGGCTCACCCCAATACAAAAATTTCTTTCGAGCAAATCGCCCCATACTCATACCCTTGCACTCCGGACACTTACGAATACCAGAATAACCCGAACCTTGGCAGGTCGAACATTGGAGTAAATTCAGTGGAATTTGTTTTTCAAATAGCATAAATAGATCATTCCTTTATTCCCCTCTCCTTTACAAGGAGAGGGGTTAGGGGTGAGGTCAATCACTTTAGGTTTCTAGTTTTAACCTCATCCTGTCCTTCTCCTTGTTAAGGAGAAGGGACGTTCTAAGTTTTTTAATTTTAAACTAGTAGTAGCATATACACTACAAATATAGGCAAAGCCAAATAAACTAAAAATAAAAACAAGACTACAAAAGTCCATAACAATAAAAAAATGGAACGAAAAATCACGTTCCAAAATCTAACAAACACACTCATAAGAACCCCTTGAATATCACGCTGACCATACATGGGTACAAAAATATTTTTCATCCAAAGAAATGGCACAAACTGAGCATTACCATCTTGGATCAAACGAAAACAAAACAAGGCCGCTCGCTTGGCTCCGCCGGTATACCACCACAGCGGAAAATAAAGCAGATCAAGAAAAAATTCCAAAAACATTCGTTGTAATACGAGAATCCACATAGTTAAAATGCTTGAAAGGCTTGAAAAGCCCAAAAGGCTAGAAAGGCAAAAGTATTTCAAGCCTTTCCAGCTTTTCTGGCATTTTAAGCCTTTGTATTATATCACAAAAATAAACCCAGCACCACTTTTTTTCTTTTAAAAAAGTGGTGCTAGGTAAAAAAACTCCCATAAAAATAGTCGCTATAATAAAAATGTGCTATAATATAATTGACAAGCTAATTAATTCTTAATTTATATCTTATGTCATTCGTAAGAATCCTTATGGGTATTTTGATGGTAGCATCTATCGTCACAACTTTGGTCATGTGGATCATAGCCCTGATACAAGCAGCCAGCCGTGAAGATCTAAAAAACAACAAGGTATTGTGGATAATCCTAATTATCTTCGTATCGCCAATTGGACCAATTATTTATTTCTTCGTAGAGGGTAGGAAAAAATATGGCTGGATAACTCTAGTCGCCGCACTAGCCACACCTATCGTCTTATCAGTATATGCTATTCAAGCATTTACAAGTGATCAATTGCAGTCCGCTATTCAAGCTGATTCACAAAATGTGATTGAGGTTCAACTACCGACAGAAAATTAAAGAATTTCAAAAAAATAAAAACCACCAGACAAAAGCTGGTGGTTTTTTGATGGTAGTTTTTTAGTTAGGACATTCACCTAACTTTATAGAATCGCCCCAACTATCATCATGCAACACTTCTCCTGTATTTTCAATCTTTATACCATTAACAATCTTAGTCTCTCCTTTTAGGATAGTATCTTGCACTCCCTCCACCTCAACAGTTACGCTCCCATCATCTCCGATTTCTTTGTTCATGATTAACTTACCCATACTACCAAAGCCACCACCCTCTTCAAAATAATTATATGTACACTGTGCTTTAAATTCCTTAAGAGCCTCCAAATAAGTACCTGTACACTGACTTTCTCTGTAGGCCTCGTCCAACCAAATTTTCATGTAAGCATCAGATGAGTTAGCTGCTATTTCAGACTTACTTAGAGGGCAATCAAAATAAGTACCATTAAATATGGTCATGTCTACCCCTTCGTTAGTATATTCATTACCCGCTTGCTGTTTAAATCTACAAGTATCCCCACCATCAAAAGAAGTGATCGAAAAAGCAGGACCAATAAAACTAAAAGGAGTATTTAAAAGATTACAATTTTCTACCCCCTTGGCGAAACAATCCATATCACCCAAAACACATGTCACTTTTTTTGCCTCAACAACAGGTTCAACTTCTTTCTTTTCAACCACCGGCTTAGGTGTAGGCTGAACAACTGGTTTTACTTCAGGTTGTTTAACTTTTACTGGCTTAGTGGCTACTTGTTTGACCTCATCTTGAACTACTTCTTGAATAGGTTCTTGAGCTACTTCCTCCTGATTTAAATCTTTTGTTTTATCCAAATTAACACTACACCCAGCACCCAACAAAAGAATACTAGCCACTCCCAATACAAAATATTTTTTCATATTTTAAAGTTATAACTTGATTTAAATATCTATTTTTTAATTTTTTTACTCTTTTTCACCAGATAGAAGATAACTATCAAACTAACCACAATCACTATCAACAATGCTAATACACTATGTAAAATCATTGAAATAAGTATGGTCACGGAAGACAAGACCAAAGCAACAAGAAAGGCTAGTAATCCAAAACCGAATCTGCCCATACTACCTATTATAGGCACAACATCCAACAAAACACTAATTGGCGCTAAAACCATTATTAAACCAAGCCACATTAAGCAAAAACCCACAATTCTACCTACCCAACCAGCGGCTTTATATTCTTGTTTCATCTTCATAACACCCTGGTCTCTATTACCGAGAGTTAGCCTCAATAATGACTCCCCCTTAGGACTTGCATACTTTTGAATAGTTTTTTTATTCAAAGAACCAAAGACTGTTACAAATTCACCATCTTTGACAACACTATAACTAATACGAAGATCTCCGATTTCGGGTGCGGTAAGATTACCCTTTCCAACATAGATATAATTATCATTTAAGAGTAGTTTTTCATTTGTTGGCAAATTCACAATATCATTATTCAAAGTCAATTTTCTAAATTCATCGTCTGTTAATGATAGACCGTTCATATTTATCTCATAACCATCTATTTCAATTAAACTAGACGCAAATTCTTCGCTTTTAATCTCCTGCAAAGGATTGGTATGGCCTTCTTTGTGCTTGAAACTAGCAGAATTGCCTGGTTTATCTGTCCATTCTTTAACATATTCGTATGTTGTTTCTCTGGTTTCTGATCCTCCTAATTTCTTTTTACTTTTTGTACTTTTTTCTTCTTCCCAAGAATACATTTCTACAACTCTTTCAACAAAAGCATAGTCACCTTCTTTTAAATATTTCCTGTCTCCTAATTTCTCACCAACATCCAACTTACCACTTACATATACCAAATCTCCATCAACCACCTCCACAGAACCAACCTCAACTGCCTGAGAAGCAATCTTACTATAATCCACTCTCCCTTCTGTAACATACAAGACCACAAAAGAAATCAGGAATAACAAAATACCGAAAACAACTCCTTTTATAGAATTTCCAAGACGGCTTCCTAAGCCAACATTTGTGACCTCTGTAAATTTATCTGGCATAGTTTTTGATTAAAAATAAAAAAACCCCGAAAGGGGTTTTATGTTTATACTATCTCATAGCAACTGCCGATCCAACCAGTGTCACATACTCTACATTGCCACCAGCCTCTACCATATTTAGACTTGCTAGACGGTTCTGAATACTATTCATGGACCTGTGCGAGGCAATTTCCAATTCTAGACGTTGATTTCCTTGTTCTAGGACTTGAACCTGCTTCTCAAGATCATTTATTTCATAGCCTTTTGTAGAAAGTGAGCTAGTTTTGACCACATACATGAACCCAAACGCCAATACTACTGTCAAAAGTACAGCTCTGAATGTGGTTCCCAAGAGCCACTGCCTTACGGCTTGTCTTTTTTGTCGAAGTGTCTGATGATTGGTCATAATTTTTCAATAACCCTTAATTTTGCAGATCTGGCTCGAGGATTTTCTTTTCCCTCTTCATCACTGCAAACTATTGGTTTTTTATTTATTATATTTAGTATTTTTCCGTTTTGTTTTTTGAAATAAGTTTTTGCAATTCTATCCTCGCCCGAATGAAAACTAATTACTGCGAGTCGCCCACCTGGAGCTAGAGCTTCTACAGCTTGAGGCAATGTTTGCTCCAATACTTTTAGCTCATCGTTCACTGCAATTCGGAGGGCCTGAAAAACTTTTGTAGCCGGATGTATACCACCTATCCACGGAATTTCTTTTTCGGTCTTCAATTTATCTCTATAAACTTGCAAAACAATTTCTACCAATTCACCGACTGTCTCAATTCTTTTTTCTTTTCGTTTATCTACTATTGCCTTAACAATTTGTTTGCTCAAATTTTCTTCTCCGTATTTTTTGAATATAATCACCAGCCTTCCAAAATCCAATTCATTTACAATGTCCGCTGCTGACATCTTCATTTCATTGCCAGCAAAACGCATATCTAGCTTTTCTTCTGGTTGTAAAAAACTAAACCCCCTTCCTCTGTCCTCAAACTGTGGCGTAGACCAACCCAAATCCATCAAAATTCCATTCGCTGGACCAAAATTATTTTCCTCTAGAATACTACCTAAATTTACAAAATTATCTCGAACAAATACCACTCTATCTTCATTTTTATAGAGGAACTGCTTGGCTCGCAAAACCGCTTCCATGTCAGCATCAATCCCCAGCAATTTTCCATATGGTGCTGTTGCTTCCAAAATCTTTTCTGCATGTCCTGCATCGCCCAATGTACAATCGATGACATTCATTCCAGTTTTTAATTGCAATAATTCCAAAACTTCCTTTAATAATACTGGAACGTGCTTACTCATAATTTTCAGGGTACACTGATGCCCAAGGTATCAATTATTTAAATTCCCAACTCAAACATATCTTCTGCAATATTCTCACTTTCTTTTTCACTCTTTGTCTTATATGCTTCCCAATTTTTCTGATCCCAAAGCTCGAGACGGTTGTATAGCCCTGCCACGACAACTTGTTTCTTGAGACCAGCAAAACTGCGAAGATACTCTGGCAACATTACTCTACCTTGCTTGTCCACACCCACATCCATGGCACCAGCCAGCATCAGACGTGCAAAAGCACGGGCTTTGGCTTGTGAAAATGGCAAAGTAGCCAATTTGTCAGCCAATTTTTTCCACTCAATCTTGGTATACAGGAACAGACAATTGTCCAAACCACGAGTGACTACTGCCCCCTTACTCAAATCAGCCCTAAATTTCTTTGGTACTGCAAGTCGCCCCTTCTCGTCTAAATTGTGGCTATATTCACCTATGAACACAAGATTGTAATTATTGATAAATAGACAAGCACCTTATTTATCAACTTAATGCGCAAGGTTAGTAGTTCCCCACTTTTCCCCACGTACTTCCATTATATACCACTTTAAAACACTTAGCAACCCTTTTTAGGGTTGTTTATCCACACCCTAAAGACAATAATTTAATTATTCACACCCACTCTTGACAAAACCTTTGTTTTGTGCTATAATGCTTTGTTAAGTTAAATAAGTCAAGATCCTGTGTGTATATAATAATTTGTCTATACACAGGGCCTTGGGTGGCCAGACGACGTGCACCCAGTACGGGCAGGCAGTAAAAAATGGTTCACAATCGCGAAAATGCGAGGAAAAACCAGATCAATCATGATCCTGGAGAACCATCTAATCTGCAGCCACGCAGGGCAGTTCACCAGAACCGTCGACCAGCAATCTGGCCACCCAAGCCCCACTCAATTCCGCCCTTTTTAGGAGCAAGTAGCAGGCGTGCACCTCCCAAGCCATCTCGGCAATCCATGGGAACCCTTTCGCACAACAAAAGCCTGCTACTTGCTCCATGAAACTCTTTGACTATTTAAGTAATTAAAGAGTAATAAAAAACCAGCGATAACGCTGGTTTTTTAATTATCAATTTTACCTAAAAACTAAATCTCAAACTCCTCACCAAACTCAGGTATAAAAGCCTCCACTTTATACTTATCCCTCAAACGATGTGCAAATTCTGTAGCTGCATGTGATTCGCCGTGTATGCAAAAAATCTTTTTAGGTGTGTTTCCACTAGATCCTGCCCAGTCAATTAATTTTTTCTGATCACCATGAGCAGACAGAGCGCCGATGGCTTTTATTGTACATCTCACATCCACATCGGCACCCATAATTTTTACTTTTTCTTTTCCTTCATAAAGCTTTCTACCCAAAGTCCCACTGGCCTGATAACCGACAATTATAAGTGTGGAATTTGGATCTGGGAGATAGCGGAAAGCATGATGAATAATTCTACCACCATTCATCATACCGGCTCCGGCAATTATCATTTTGGAACCACGAATATGATTAATTTGTTTGGACTCTTCACGTGTATGGGTCATTTTTAATCCAGGAAAATCCAGGAAATCATCCCCAACCATATGCAGACGCATGGCTTCTTCATCATAGTATTCTGGATATTTTCCATATACTGCAGTAGCATCAATTGCCAGCGGACTATCCAAGAAAATTGGAATCTTTGGAAGTTCCTTATCATGCTCACTAAGCTTATTTAGCTCATACAAAAATTCTTGTGTACGCTCCAAAGAAAAAGCTGGTATCATAATGGCCCCACCTTTTTTTACACCCTCTTTTATTAATTTTAGAATAACTTCACGCCTCACCTCAATTGGTTCGTGAATCCTGTCGCCATAAGTTGATTCACAAAGCAATACATCTATATCATTACTTAATTTTTGTGTATCTTTCAATATTGGGACATTTTCATTTCCAATATCTCCTGAAAACGCAATCTTCTTACCGTCTACTGACAATTCTATAAAGGCTGCGCCAAAAATATGTCCAGCATCTTTCCAAATGGCTTTTACGCCGGGCAAGACTTCTGTCTTTTCATTATAGTTTATTCCAGTGCAATAAGATTTTGCTACCGCAATATCTGCCTCACCAAACAATACTGGCGTGCCATAACGCTTCAAATTTTCTTTCATAATATGCCAACCATCCACCCAAATAAGCTCAGCAAATTCGCAAGTTGCTTTGGTCATCCAAATCTTTCCCTTGAAGCCATCCTTTATTAATTTTGGTATTCTACCAACATGATCTAGATGTCCGTGAGTAACCAGAAGAACGTCAATCTCTGCTGGATTGAAAGGAAAATCTTCGTGATTTTTGCCCTCATTAAACTTACCCCCTTGGAACATCCCACAATCTACTAGGATCTTGTACTTGTCTGTCTCTAGAAGATGACAAGAACCCGTCACCCCACCAGCCGCTCCACAAAATTTTAATTTCATAAAAATTAATTAATACTAAAGTAAATAGAGTATACCACAAAACAGAGCCTACACAAAAACCAAAAACTATGGTATTATATCTACAGTGCTTTTTCTAAAAAGCCTTTTTAGCTCTACCTGTCGGTAGACAGGCTTTTCCAGCTTTTCAAGCCTTTTAGGCATTTATATTATGCGTCGAAATATCGAACAAATAGAGATCAAGGAGCCACCTATTCAAGAACTGGGCAAAAAAAGATCTTGTCTAAAAAGAACTTGTTTTACTGGCTGTGGCTGCATAGTTATCTTTATTATTGCTTCTATTTTGTTATTAAAATTTGCTACTGGACCCAGAACAAAAAAATTGAATGAAGTTCCAGATAATTTTCCTGAATCAGTCCCGCTTTATGATTCAGACAATATTGAAGAAATAACCTTTACTTCCGGAAAAGAAAAAGGTCGTGCACTAGAGATTGTCGCCTTTGTTCCAAAATTAATCCTATCTCCTATTATTTTAGGGCTTGACAAGGAGGATAACTCTGGAACTGGTATCAGCATGAATATTAAAAAGACAGGCACTTGGAAAAACTTTGTAAACATAATGAAAGAACCTGTAGTCGATCACCGCGATACAATCCAAATAGAATGGACTGAGATGCCTGCCGAACCTTGGTTTGTGCAGAGCTACTATGAAACAGAATTAAAAAGTTTTGAGCACATCACAGAAAGAGATAATGAAAAAGATAATACCATTCGTAGGTTGAATTTTGAATTAGATGAAATAGAAGGTATACTATATATAGAAGACAATCCCACACAAGGTGGAACTGATTATGTATTGTTAACCGTAAAAACCCCTATAAAATAAAGAATAATTTAAACCATATGTCTATCAAAGTCTTGAAACAAAAAGAACTAACCTGGGTCAACATCGACAAACTCGATAATGAGGCTTTGGCTTATCTAAAAGAAAATTATAACTTCCACCACTTGGACTACGAAGATTTGCAAGGTGAGGTACAGACCCCAAAAATAGACGTATATAAAAATTATCTATTTCTGGTCTTTCATTTTCCTCATTGGAATTCTGTTTCACAAAAAGTAAAATCTCATGAAGTAGACGTATTCATGGGAGATGGATATCTAATCACAATCCAACACACCAAGAGCAAAGAAATAAAAAACTTTTTTTATCGCTGTACAAAAAACAAAAAAGTAAAAGCTGACTGGATGCAAACAGGCCCAGGCCATCTATTATACAGACTCACAGAGGCACTATTTAGAAATAGCCAGCCAATATTAGACACTATTGGAAAACAAATATCTGAGCTAGAAAATGAGATTTACTCTGGAGAACAAGATACTAAGACTGTAAAAGAACTTGCTATTCATCGTAGAAATATTTTGCAATTTAGAAGAATACTAGACCCACAACGATATCTAATTAGTAATCTTACTCATATTCGCAAATCCTTTTTGGATGAAAGCTTGGCAATTTATTTTGATAATGTTAGCGATTATTTGAGCAAAATCTGGTCTATTACAGACACTTACCGAGATACAATAGATGGATTACATGTAACAGTAGAATCTCTTATAAATCACAGGACAAACAAAGTAATTAGTGCTCTAACAGTTATTTCTGTCTCACTACTACCTCTTACTTTGCTTTCTGGTATTTATGGCATGAACATCGCTGGTCTACCACATGCCCAAAATCCTTTTTGGGTCTGGATGATGTTTATAGGGATGCTATCTTTTATACTAATAGTGATAGCTGTGATGAAGAAGAAGAAGTGGTTGTAATAAGTAGAAAGGTAAAAGTATAAAGTAGAAAGATTATGTCTTTAGAAAAATTTGAAGATATAATTGCCTGGCAAAAAGCTGGCAAACTTACTTTAAGTGTCTATAAAACCTTTAAATGTTGTAAGGACTATAATTTTAAAGATCAAATACAAAGAGCTACAGTATCAATAATGAATAATATTGCCGAAGGGTTTGAAAGGAAATCAAATAAAGAGTTTATAAGATTTTTGTACATTGCAAAAGGATCTTGCGGAGAAGTTCGATCAATGCTCTATTTGGCAATTAAATTAAATTATATAAAAGAAGAAGATTTTCAAGAGTTTTATAATAAATCAGTAGAAATTTCCAAGATACTTTCCGGATTAATTAAATCACTCAAATAACTTTCTACTTTTACCTTTATACTTTCTACTGATTTTCATGATCAAAAGAATATTGTCTTCACAATCAAATTCTATAACAGGCGCTGCCGTAGTTCTCGGTCTAGCGTCTTTTATAAGTCGATTAATTGGTATAGTCCGTGATCGCCTCTTTGCTCACCACTTTGGAGCTGGAGATGTATTGGATGCATACTATGCAGCATTTAGAATTCCTGATCTAGTTTACAATTTGATAATTGTCGGAGCCCTGTCAGCTGGTTTTATTCCTATCTTTATGAAATTGCTGGTAAAAGACAAGGAAGAAAGCTGGAAAGTAACCAATAGTATAATAAATATTTTAGGATTGATACTAGTGATTACTTGTGGAATTTTTTTCTGGTTTACACCTGGGCTAATGAAACTGATAGTACCTGGTTTTGATGGCGAGAAAATGCAGATGACTGTCACTCTAACTAGAATAATGTTCCTAAGTCCAATCTTGCTTGGTATCAGTGGTATTGCTAGCAGTGTATTGCAATCTTTTAAAAATTTCTTGATCTACTCCCTCACACCAATCATGTATAATTTGGGAATTATTATTGGTGTGATTTTTTTTGTACCAATTTGGGGAATAAACGGCTTAGCGTACGGTGTGATACTTGGCGCACTACTGCATCTTGCTATTCAAATCCCCTCTCTATATCATCACGGCTTTCGTTATCAAGCATTGTTTTTGTGGAAAAACAAATATGTCCGTGAAATTGGTCGTCTCATGATACCACGAACTTTGGGCATGGCTGTTAGTCAAATCAATTTATTAGTAATTACAATTTTAGCTTCAACTCTCACAGCCGGAAGTATTGCGATTTTTAATTTGGCCAATAATTTACAATTTTTTCCCATTGGCTTAATCGGCATTTCTTTTGCTATTGCGGCATTCCCTACTTTGGCAAAATTTGTCGCTGAAGACAATAAGCAGGAAATGATAAACCAACTATCCTCGACCATTCGTCAAATTTTATTTTTTATAATTCCTCTCACTGTCGCCTTTTTACTATTACGCGCCCAGATTGTTCGCGTAGTTTTGGGCTCTGGTCAGTTTGATTGGAATGACACAATTCTCACTGCCAATACTTTAGCTTTTTTCTCAATCTCACTTTTTGCCCAGTGCTTAATTCCACTACTCGCTCGTGCTTTTTATGCTCTACACGACACATGGACACCATTTTTTGTAGGACTTGTCAGTGCCGGAGTAAATGTAATTGGAGTACTATATTTCAGACAGCTTTTAGGTGTCAGTGGTCTAGCACTTGGTTTTTCAATAGCTATGATTGTACAGATGTCCCTGCTCTGGCTACTTCTAAGAGGAAAACTTGGGACTCTGCACGAATCAAAAATAATTATGTCGCTTTATAAAATTTCTGTAGCTGGAGTAATTATGGCCATATCCGTGCAAATTTTAAAAATCCCCCTAGCCAATCTAGTAGACATGACCAAGTTTTGGGGAATTCTAACTCAGGGATTCGTAGCCGGTGGAGCAGGCTTGATTATATACGGATTTATCTGCTGGATTTTAAGACTAGAAGAAATGCACCGATTCTTTGGAAGTTTGAAACGTAGATGGTTAAAATTAACAAATGTACAAGGTGAAATTAATAGAGCGGATGAAATTTAGTACACGATACAATATACACGAAACAAGATAGTACGTACTTTAAGTACGTACTATTTATTTTTATATCAACCCTTGTCAAGACCAAAAAATAATGCTAAAATATAGTCAAAATAGCTTTTTATGAATATCCGAAACTTCTGTATTATTGCCCATATTGACCATGGCAAGTCCACTCTAGCGGACCGTCTTTTGGAATTGACTGGAACCATAGAAAAGAGAAACATGAAAGCTCAGCTCCTAGACCAGATGGACATAGAACAAGAGCGTGGTATTACCATCAAATTACAGCCAGTAAGGATGGCTTACAAGGACTATGTTTTGAACCTAATAGATACTCCGGGTCATGTAGACTTTACTTATGAAGTTTCACGTTCCCTTGCAGCTGTAGAAGGTGCAATTCTTCTAGTCGATTCTACCCAAGGTGTACAGGCTCAAACTATTGGTAATCTATACTTAGCTCTAGAACAAGATCTTAAAATTATTCCAGTCCTAAATAAAATTGATCTGCCAAATGCAGATGTAGAAAAAGTAAGCGATGAAATTATTCATCTGATTGGCTGTAAAAAAGAAGACATACTCACCTGCTCTGCCAAGACTGGCGAAGGAGTGGAAGAAGTTTTGAAAAAGGTAATCGCCGAAGTCCCTGAACCAAAAGAAAGAATGTCTGGCTCACCTCGCGGACTTATTTTTGATTCTTTTTATGATGACTACAAAGGCGTAGTCGCATCTATTCGCATGATAGACGGTGAGCTGTCCAAAGGTGACGGTGTAAAATTTATGGGAACAGGAAAGACTGCCGAAGTTCTCGATCTCGGATCTTACACCCCAAAGATGGCTTCTAGTCCGAAGCTAGAAAATGGACAGGTGGGGTATGTGGTGACAGGACTCAAAGAATTGGGAGATGTGCGAGTCGGTGATACTATTACTCTAGAAAAAAACTCAGCAACAGAACAACTGCCAGGATACAAAGAAGTAAAGCCAATGGTGTTTGCTGGAATCTTCCCACAAGAAGGAGATGACTACAATGCCATGCGTGATGCTGTGGACAAATTAAAACTAAACGATTCTGCACTGTACTATGAACCAGAACACTCTCAGGCTTTGGGATTTGGATTTCGTTGTGGTTTCCTAGGAATGTTACATTTAGAGATTTTTCAAGAAAGATTACGCCGTGAATTCGGACTACATATTATCGCCACCGTGCCGAGTGTAGCCTATCATATATTTCTTACCAAAGGAGAAGATATAATTGTAAAAAGCCCACAAGAACTGCCGGATGTACAGAGAATTGACCATATCGAAGAACCATGGATGACAGTGGATATTATTACTCCAAAAGATTTTGTAGGAAATGTAATGGGATTGGTCTCTGATAGAAAAGGAATCTATACCAATACAGAGTACCTGAGTGCTGGATCAGAAAATCGAGCCATGCTTCACTATGAAATGCCTCTGGCCTCGCTTATAACTGATTTTTATGATAAACTAAAGACAGTGACCAGTGGTTATGGTTCGCTAAATTATGAATTCAAAGATTACAGAAAGTCTGATGTAGTAAAAATGGATATTCTTATTGCCGAAGACTCTGTTGAAGCACTGTCTAGTCTAGTTTGGCAAGATGAAGCCTTTAAAATTGGTAAAAAAATAGTCAAATCCCTAAAAGATACGCTACCAAAACAACAGTTTGTAATAAAAATCCAAGCAGCCATTGGTGGAAAAGTAATTGCCGGCGAACGCTTATCAGCTCTTAGAAAAGATGTAACCGCAGGACTATACGGTGGTGATATAACTCGTAAAAGAAAACTTCTAGAAAAACAGAAAAAAGGAAAGAAGAAAATGATGGCTATGGGTAAAGGAAAAGTTGATATTCCGACTGAAGCGTACTTGGCTGTACTAAAGCGTTAGAACCAAAAATAAACCTATAACCTAAATACCTAATACCTAAACCTATGTGGGGAAATAAAAAATTCAAAACTCTTTGGAGCATAATCGGAATCATTGCTGTAATAGGCATGGTCTTCTTTACTATTATGCCAATGTTTTATTAAAAGGCTAGAAAAACTTAAAAAGCGCGAAAGGCTTGAAATGTTTTCAATTACAACCTTTCAGGCTTTTCTAGCCTTTCAAGCATTTTAGGCCTTTTTATATATGTCAAAATTTAAACGCTTTTTATCAGACAAACATCGCGATATACCAAATCACCATCACTATCAAATGGCTGTGATTTTTTTGTTTGTATTTGGTGTTTTTTTGTTTGTGCCATACTATTTATTGGTAGATGAATTTAATCTGAACATGAATGATTATCAATGGTATTTCTTTGTACCATTTTTGATTTTTTATACTCTGTATTGCCTCAAAGAAAGAAGTAAAATTGGCCCAGAAGAAAGAGTAAGCCCACTAAAAAGACCTGTAGGGCATTGGGTATTACTTGGAATAATGTTAATTGCTTTTCATCTGCAACCACAAGATGATTATTTGGAAAAAATTCAGGCATTAAATATTGCCTTTGCAGTATTTTCACTTTTTCTAGCTGACGGATACTGGGACTTCAAAAAAATTAAATTTAGAAAATAAATATGGAGAAAATCTGGAAAGTCTTGGACTCAGCACCACAAAAATTTTTAAAAGAACACCCCGAATTACCACCAACAGTGACTAATTTGTTATATCATAGAAATATCAGAACACAAGAACAAATTGATGAATTTTTGAATCCTGACTATGGCAAAGATATCCATGATCCTTATCTATTCAAGGACATGAAAAAAGCAGTAAAACGAATCTTAAAAGCTGTAGAAAAACAAGAAAAAATAGTTGTACATGGTGATTATGATGCCGATGGTGTTACAGCTTCGGTTATTTTAGTTTCTATTATAAAAGCATTGGGCGGAAAAGATGTAGAATGCTTTTTACCACACAGAGAAACTGACGGCTATGGCTTGAACACAAATACTATTCAAAAGCTAGCACAAGAAAAAGTTAACCTACTTATTACTTGTGATTGCGGAGGAAGTAATTATGATGAGGTAAAACTAGCCAACAAAAATAAGATCGACGTGATAATTACAGATCACCATGCTGTACCGGACAAACTTCCACCTGCATTGGCTATTATCCACCCGCAAGTGAAGAATGAAAAGTATCCTGACAAAGGACTCGCAGGTGGAGCAGTTGCTTTCAAGCTAATGCAGGGAATACTTGTAAAACACAAAGAAGACAATGAGCTATTGCCAAATGGAGAAACTCACGAGGCTTTTGAAAAGTGGCTTCTAGATATGGTCGCAATTGCTAGTGTGGCAGATATGGTGCCACTTGTTGGAGAATCCCGCACACTCACCAAATATGGCCTACTAGTCTTGAACAAGACCAGTAGAATAGGTTTACAAAAATTACTTTTGGAAGCTAGATTACTAGGAGAAAATGGAATTGTAAAAAAAGAAATCAGTACCACAACTATTGGTTTTCAAATAGCTCCACGTATCAACGCGGCTGGCAGAATGAACCACGCCAATGTAGCCTACAATCTAATGATGACAGAAGATGAAACAGAGGCAACCCAACTAGCTCAGGAACTAGATGGTAATAATAAAGAAAGACAAGAGATGACCAAAGGACTGGTAAAACTTTCAATAGAGCAGATCGAAGATGGTCAAATGGATAATCCAGTTTTATTTATTTTTGGCAAAGACTGGTCACCTGGAATCGTTGGCTTAATTGCTGGTAGAATTAAGGAAAAATATTACAAACCAACTATTGTAATGGCAGATAATAATGGAGAGATAATGGGATCTGGGCGCAGTATTGAAGGATTTAATTTGATTGAAAGCTTACAGGAATTGCCAGAATTATTTGAAAAATTTGGCGGTCACCCCATGGCTTGTGGATTTAGTTTGAAATCTCCTGACAAGCTGGAGGAATTTAAAGCAAGTTTAATCAAAAAATTTGAAGAAAAAACCAAAGACCTAGATATAAGTCCAAAACTCTCTATTGATGCAGAAGTAAATATAGATGATGTTGATTGGGATATGTACGATGTATTGAAAAAGTTTGAACCTTTTGGACAAATGAATGAAAGACCAAAATACTTGAGCAAAAATCTAACTGTTTACTCCCTAAATTCCATGGGCAAAGAAGATAGACACATACTCATAGTGGTAAAAAGTGATTCTGGTAAGACTCAGAAAACAGTTGGTTGGTCGCTATGTAGTGGCAATGATACCAACTGGTGTGAGAAATTAAAAAAAGATGATAAAATTGATATTGTTTTTGAAGTGGATATTAATGAATGGAATGGTAATCGCGAATTACAACTTACAATTGTGGACTTAAAAAAATCTTTATGAAATTAATTATTTATTCTGACGGAGGAGCCAGGGGAAATCCAGGTCCAGCTGCTACCGGAGTGGTCGTAAAAAACGAAAAGGGTGAAAACATATCTGCTTTTGGAGAGTATCTTGGTGAGCAGACCAACAACTATGCAGAGTACATGGCATTAATTTCTGGACTAAAAAAAGCCCAGGAATTAAAGGCCGATGAAGTAGAGTGTCTTGTCGACAGTAAATTAGTCTGTGAACAATTAAAAGGCAACTGGAAAGTAAAAGAACCTACTCTACAAAAACTTTTTGTCCAGGCTTACAATCTGGCTGCTGGGTTTAAAAAAGCGAACTACAAACACATACTGCGCCACAAAAACAAAGAGGCCGATGCAGAGGTAAACAAAGTATTAGACAAACAATAAACTCCCATTACGGGAGTTTTTAAATTCGTATAATTAGCATGAATTCTTATATTTGCATCGCGCTCATTCAATCCACCCTCTCCTAGTCTTAAATTTATAAGCAAAAGCTAGTAGTAATGGAATAGCAAACCAGATTGCCAAAGCAATTAAGTTTAAAAACAATAAATTAGTCAATACACCAAAATTAGCTGTTAGACTATCTGGTAAAAAATATAAAATAGTAGAAAAACTTAAACCAGTAATAGCTATTCTATAAACTAGAGATGTAGCAAACCCAGTCGGAGTTATCTTTTTTGAAAATTCAGCCAAATTACTAAATGATAATAAAACATATAGCAAGACTATAAGACCTACAAAAGCTATGGCCCTCATATATGGATGGCTTTGTAGCCAGACTAGGACCTGAGAACTAAATAGTGGCACAATCACCAATAATACAAAACTAGTATACACCGACAAAAGACAAACCAAAAGTTTGCTCTTTTTTACAAAAACTAGATGCAGTACTATTACCACGACAAACAAAAACAAAATGAATAAATCAATTGTAGGAAAAAGGTCTAAAAAATTCATAATATTATTACACACTGATTACACAGATTAAATAGATTGCCATAGATAACATTTATTGCTATTAAAAATACAGTGATAACACACTGTATTTATTATATCATGTTTAAGCTAATTTGTGTAACAAAACTCAAACACTTCCGTGTAATCCTTGCCGTCAGGCAAGCTGTCTTCAGTGTAATCAGTGTTATAATTCGTCTTTTAAATCATCCAGCAACTTCTTCGCATTCCTACTTACCTTCTTCGGTATATCTACTATCACTTTTACTATCTGCTCACCTCTACCACGACCGTTCACATGAGGCACACCTAGATTTTTTAGTTTGAAATTCTGATGTGACTGTGTTCCGGCTGGGATTACCAACTTCTTCTTACCCTCAAGTGTGTCAATTTCAATTTTATCTCCCATCACAGCTAGTGGATAAGATATGTGTACTTCTGTAAATATGTCATAGTTTGATCGAACAAATTTTGTATTCGATTTCACATGTACTACAACATAAAGATCCCCAGCCTGTGAACCAACTCCAGCAGCCTCCCCTTTTCCAGTCAATCGAATAGACTGACCATCATCAATGCCTGCAGGAATCTTTACTTTGTATGCCGACTCACTTCGTACCATTCCATCGCCTCCACAGTGCTTACAGCTCTTCTCTGCTGTCTTCCCTTGCCCCTGACAAGTAGAGCAAGTCACCACTTGTTGCATAGCTCCGAGCATGGTTTGCTGTACATGACGTACTTGACCTTGTCCTTTGCAGTCTTCGCAAGTCTTCAAGCTACTACCAGGTTCTGCACCATCACCTTTACAAGCATCACAAATATTATTTTTTGTTAGTTTTATTTCTCTCTCAATCCCAAATACTGCTTCTTCAAATTTAAGCTGCATGTCTACCTGTACATCACGACCACGCTTGGCTCGACCCGTACTTCTACCACCACCAAATCCAAACATATCACCAAACAAATCTCCCAGATCAATTCCGCCGCCTTGAAATCCGCCGCCGCCGCGAGTAGCATTCATAAAGTCTTCCCAACCCATACCACCACCAAATCCGCCCTGCTGATCAAAAGTAGAGCCATACTGATCATATTGCTGACGTTTTTGGGCATCCCCCACGATTTGATAAGCTTCGTTTATCTCTTTAAACTTTTTCTCATCACCAGTTTTTTTATCTGGATGATATTTATGAGCAAGTTTACGAAAAGCCTTCTTCAATTCATCTTGAGAAGCACCTTTTTCAACACCTAGTATTTTATAATAGTCTTTTGACATAACTTAAAAACAAATTATTTAACCGGAAAACCATGAACAGTTTCTGGTGCGTCTGATTCTTCTACAGAACCAAAACGAGATTCATATTTTTGTAAATTATTTTGCATAGCCTTGATCATTCTCTTGTAATGCCCTGGGCTCATAATTATTCTAGAATTAAGAGTTCCTGCTGGAGGAAAAACACTCATAAAATCCAAGATAAATTCTTCCTTATTGTGATTTATCTGTGCCACATTAGCATATTTACCAGACAAAACATCGTCTTTTGCTTTTATTTGAATTCCTTTTCCAGCCATAGGCTGGTCAGCCTTGGGCTGATGTTGTGGTTGTGGTTTGTTTTCCATATTTATAATATATTATTTAATTCCATTTTCTTCTTCATAATCCTTAATAGCTTTTTCTAACAACCTAATTGCATACGGATTTTGATCTTCTGATGATTTTTCTTTCATTCTGTCTAGGGCTGCTTTTGCTTCGTTATACCAATCCTGCCCCATATTAATTTCAGGATTTTTTGGATCACAACAAGGATATTTTAATTCTCCTGCCCAATGCGTTGCTATTTCAATATCACTTGCACCACTTCCTAACTTCTCCATCTTACCCTGCAATTCTTCTCGCAATTTAGCTCTTTCTTCTGGATTCATATATTTTTTATTAAAAACGAATGAAAGGGTCCATCTCCGCCAAGGCTCCGCCGGACAAGCCTAGCAAAATAAATAGCAAACTATTTAAAATAGTTTACCCGCCGTAGCTTTTAGCGTAGGCGGGCCCAATTATTCACTATCAATATTTTATTTCTTTTCTTCTTCGTCTACAACTTCACCCTCAACAGCTTCACCTTCGTCTTTCTTTTCTGCCTCACCTTCAGCTGGCTGTTCACCTGCTGGCTGTTCACCGGCAGCTTTTGCGGCTTCTTGCTCTTTTTGATACATCTTCATACCAATTACCTGAGCAGAGGTTGATAATTCTTCAGAAACCTTTTTGATTTCCTCTATATTATCAGATTCCAAAGCTTTTTTCAATGCTTCTACACCATCTTCTACTTTCTTTTTCTCTTCGTCAGTGATTTCTATTTTCTTTTCTTCGACATCTTTCATCATTTTCTCAGTTGTATAGATCATTGTATCAGCTGTATTTTTTACGTCAATCATTTCACGCTTTTTCTTGTCTTCTTCGGCGTGAGCTTCACCTTCTTTTTTCATCTTTTCAATCTCTTCATCTGATAATCCTGAAGAAGCTTCGATACGGATTGATTGTTCCTTGTTTGTGGCTTTGTCCACTGCTTTTACATTTACAATACCATTGGCATCAATATCAAATGTAACTTCTACTTGTGGCACGCCACGAGGTGCTGGTGGAAGACCGTCTAACATAAATCTACCAAGAGATTTATTGTCAGTAGCCAACTCACGTTCACCTTGCAAGACATGGATCTCTACGCTTGGCTGATTGTCAGCTGCGGTTGAAAATACTTGTGATTTGCTTGTAGGTATTGTAGTATTCTTATCAATCAACTTTGTTGATACACCACCCAAAGTCTCTAGACCAAGTGACAAAGGTGTTACGTCTAGAAGCAAAATATCTTTTCCAAGATCACCTTGAAGCTGACCAGCTTGAATAGCGGCGCCAGTTGCTACCACCTCGTCTGGATTAACAGTAACATTTGGCTTTTTGCCAAAAAATTCTTCTACTTTTTTCTGAACTAACGGCATGCGAGTCATACCACCAACTAGAATAACCTCTTCAATATCTTCTTTTTTGAATCCTGCGTCGTCTAATGCTTTTTGAACTGGGACCATTGTTCTTTCTACTAGCTCGCCTACTAGATCTTCCAATTTAGCACGAGTCATTTTCAAATTCAAGTGTTTTGGACCCTCTGCACCAGAAGTAATGAATGGTTCGTTGATTTCGCTCTCAGGAGTGCTAGAAAGCTCAATTTTGACCTTCTCAGCAGCATCTTTTACACGTTGTAGAGACAATGGATCTTTGCTTAGATCCAATCCTTCAGTCTTTTTGAATTCATCTAATATCCACTCAATAATCTTTTGATCAAAGTCATCACCACCAAGATGCGTGTCACCATTGGTTGACTTTACTTCTACTGTAGACTGATCACCATCATGGGCAATGTCTAGAATAGAAATATCAAAAGTACCACCACCAAGATCGTATACTGCTACTTGCTGATCTTTTGTCTTGTCAAAACCATAGGCAAATGCAGCTGCAGTTGGCTCATTGATAATACGGGATACTTTAAGTCCTGCAATCTCACCAGCAGCCTTTGTAGCTTGGCGCTGTGCATCGTCAAAGTAAGCTGGAACTGTAATTACAGCTTCAGTAATTTTTTCACCAATCTTTTCTTCTGCATCAGCTTTTAACTTTTGCAAAACCATAGCAGACATTTCTGGAAGAGCATATTCCTTGTCCTGCATTTTTACCTTGATTCTTTCGCCATCTTTCAAAATTTCAAATGGCACATGCTTTTTCATCTCTTGTACTTCTGCATCTTCGAAGCGACGTCCAAGTAGGCGCTTTATTGAATGAAGTGTATTTGTTGGATTAGTCACAGCTTGGCGCTTGGCCAGCTGACCAACTAGACGCTCCCCTGTCTTTGACATTGCAACTACAGATGGAGTAGTTCTATTCCCCTCTTTATTTTCAAGCACTTTTGGCTGACCACCTTCGGTGATAGCCATACAACTGTTTGTTGTCCCCAAATCGATTCCTAATATTTTTCCCATATTTTTAATTTGTCATTCCGAGCGCAGCCGAGGAATCCCTTTCCTTGCTACGTTCATTTTTAATTATTAATATTAATATTTATTAGATTAGTCAAGTTATGAATCATCAGCTACCTCTTTATCTTTCCACCTTAACAACTCTTCTTGAGCTATTGCAATAACCCTATATCTTTCCGCTCTTCTCTCCAACCTATCTATCTCTACTAATTTTTCTAAATTATCATCAGACAATCCCAACTCATTTTGTTTTCTTTTGATTATATCTTCCAACTCTATATAAGTTTTATTTTCTTCATCCCACGTTGAGTGTTTAGTCACCATTTCACTAACTTCCTCAGTATCAAATCCAAAAGCATTTAGTTTATCTATCAACTCAATTGATCTGACCAATCTCTCCCTACTCCCTCTCCCAACACGTCTTATCAGCTCATCCGGTGTTTTGCGATCAGGTGGATTGTTAACAAAACGATTAGCTTGCACCTCATCTAACTCTATAGATGGCGGTCTTTTAATTTTTTTTAATTCTTCTGAATGCTGCAATACATGGATCAACTCATGACCAAGTATTCTTAATTTTTGAGGTAATCTACCCTTCTGCGCTAATGACCTGACTATATCACCATATTCTGGCGCTTGACCTTCAATATATATTTCTCCATCATCAACGTCAAAATACCCCTTAGAAAAACCCCTACTCTTAATTCTATCCTCACTATTCCAATTAACTTTATGTCCACCAAAAATTTTTTCTTTTCCCAAATCATCATTTACTAAATCAAAATATAATCCATTTTCAACCCAATCATGCATAGAATTTGTTTCTTCCATTAGTCTATTGATTAGAATTCTCATTACTAAAAAAGATTCTTCGTTAGACTCAATATGAGAAATTAAAGTTTTAATTTCTTCATCTTTCAACAAAACCTCCCTTTTTTCTAAATCTTCAACCATCTTTTGCAAAAAACAAAGTTGTTTATCCAAGTCAACACTCGTCTCTAACTTACCTCCTTCAATTTTTCTAATTGTATCGTGAGCATGAGGCTCTTTTTCAAACATAATTTCTTAATTAATCTATAAGTTAAGTTATTAAAAAATCAACTCTTATGGCTTATGACTTTTTCCCTTTTTTAATCACCTTCACATTCACCTTCTTGCTTTTACTTGGCTCAGCCTTTGGACAAGTAATCTTCAAGATTCCATCCTCAAACTCTGCAGTCACTTCGTCTTCCTTTACAGCTTTTGGCAGATCAACCTTGCGATAAAATGAACCCGAGCGAACTTCTTTGCGATAGTAATTTTTTTCTTCTACTTCGTGTTCTTTTTTACTTTCACCTTGAATAGTTAAGATTCCCTTCTCTACACTTACTTCTACATCTTTTGGGCTCATACCAGCCAGTGGTGTCTCGACCATGACATCCGTCTCGGTCTCGTACACATCCATAGCAGGCACAAAACCTCTTTGCTGGATACTATTGTCTTTGCGGACAGAAGGAAGATATCTCATCATCTCCTCCATCTCAGCAAATGGATCATAAATTCTTGGTAACATATATATTGTGTTAATTTTTAATTTAAATTTTCGTCATTGCGAGTAATAAGTCTCTGAAAGAAGACTTGTTACGCGGCAATCCCAGTCTTTAATACTCTAACGGTGGCATTGTGTATGAGATTGCTTCGTCATTGCTACGCATTCCTCGCAATGACTGGTCTTTTCAAATTATTTCGCTACTACTACTTTTGCGGGACGAATGACTTTATTCCCCATCTTATATCCCACAGCAACTTCCTTTAGGATCTCTCCTTCTTCCTTATCACTTTCTTCTTCGCTTATGGCCTCATGTAATTCAGGATCAAAAGTTTCTCCAACTGTTCTAATCTCTATTACACCACGATCTTCCAAAACTTTTCCAAACTGCTTCATAATATACTCAATTCCCTTTATCCAGCCTTCGTCACTCTCTTTTCTCTCAGCCGCAAAAGCAAGTTTGAAATTGTCATAGACTGGAATAAATTCTTCCAAAATCTGTCTCTCACTATACTGTGCCCACTCACTTCTATTCTTTTCAGTCTCTTTTACCAGATTTTGATAGTCTGCCTGTGCTCTTGCCCAGCCAGTTTTATATTCATCAGTCTTCTCGCAATTTTTACATTTTTTTGAAAAACCTTTTTTCTTTTTTTTGAATAAAAAATCCTTTATAGCCTGCATGGTGTGCTCTTCAATGTCTTCGTGTTCTATGGCATCTTTTAAATTTAACCAAAAATATTCTGAACCCTCTTTTTCATCTAAAATAACTTCCTGACTATCATCTTTTAATTCTGCTTTGAAAAGTATACTTAATAAATGCTTTTTCTTGGTATAATATTTTGAATCTTTTATTTCTTCATACTTTAAAAATTCTATATTATGAATATCTAAATTAGTTTCTTCTTTTATTTCTCTGACTGTAGTTTCCTCTGCACTCTCACCCATTTCAATATGTCCACCAGGAATAACTAATTTATTTGACCAATGTGGCGCTCTCACCAAAAATACTTCGCCTTTTTTATTTAATATAAAAGCAGCGGCAACTAAACTTGGATATTTTTTTTCTTCACTCATAAAATTTGTTATTTATTTTCCTTCTGTAAATAATCCACGAATGAAAATGCTTTATTATAATCCATTCTCATAGGACCTAGAATTGTAAAAAATACTTTTCCAATGCGAACACCAACCATACTAGTCATCTGCCCAAAAGGGTTTTCTGTGCCAATTAGCACTCTAGGAATATTATTTTCAAACAAATCAATAATATCATCAATCTTGTCATCACATTGATCAAATATAGTTGAAGCCTTTATCATATATGCATAATCGCGAAATTCTGGCTGAGCAAACAGCTGACTCATACCTGTGTAGTACAGCGAATCAGTACCAAATGCTACAATAACCGCATTGTTTGTCTTCTCGGCAATGTATTTGGCAATATTCTTTACTGCTCGCTCACCTTCTGACTCAGAAAAACAAGACTGAACACCTTCTTTATGACTATCTTTAATATTGGCAGTTCCCATCAGATTTTCTACATAGTGACGATACCCAAGCTCTGTTGGAATACGACCAGAAGAAGTATGAGGATGAGTCAGGTAACCCTGTTCTTCTAGCTCTCTCATTTCATTTCTAATAGTAGCCCCGCTTACTCCCAAATCCGTATTTTCCACCAAAAAATTAGATCCGACTGGTTCGGCTCTCCTTATATAGGACTCTACTACTAATTTTAGAAGTTGCTCCTGACGACTATTCATAGCATTGATTTAGACAGATTAAAACGGATTTTATCCAAATCTGTATAAATCAGTTTGAATCAATGCTAGCACTCTATCAATTACAGTGATAATTCTACCATTATCACTCAAAGGCGTCAAGTGCTAAAAACTGTGGATAAACCAGAGTATTTATCCCCTCCTTTCGAAGGAGGGGCAGGACACTTGTCCGCCGTAGCTTTAGCGGAGGAGGACGAAGTGCCGGGGTGGTTTGCTTCTATAGGTATTTAGAGTATCGCATTAATGCGAACACCACCCCACCCGTCCCGACTGTGGTCGTGACGAGGTTCCTCTCCTCAGCAAGGAGGGGACAAAAAAACCCGCCAAAATGGCAGGTTTTTAAAATATTTAAATGTTTGTGTGTTTAGCCCTCTATCTCTGCTGTCTTCTTGTACTCACTAACATCAGCGATCTCTGAAAGTAAGATATTTTCTACATATATACCACGAGAGTAGAAAATGCGTTCTAACTCATTTTTTAGCTCTGTCTCTACCGCATCACGCTTTGGGCCGACAATTTCTGCCTTATCAAAACGACTCATCACCATTCGTATTCTAGATCGAACAGTTGGACGAATTATTTTTGCTACAAAATCCTCTCCAATAGTCTGCCAAATAGCTGGAATCTGATGAATATCCAATCTAAGCAAGACTGTACCCTCTACACCGATTCTCTTATCATCCTGTGTCACAGCAGCAATAGGGATATCTCCCATGGCTTTTTCGTTTTTAGGGTTAAACTCACGAGAAATACTATATTCAAGAGTCTGAGTATTAAACAGCTTGGCCTTTTGCCAAAAAGGAATCTTGAGATGTAGTCCTGGAGTTAGAACCTTTTTCAATACTCCCCTGCCCAGATCATAAACACAAGCCACATACCCAGGTGGGACATAAATAAATACACCTTTCAAAACATCCTCCATTACAAATGAATACATTAACTTGTCTAAGGATTCGGCCATAAAATTAAGATTATATAGTTATATTGTTATATCGTTATATCGTTACCTACCTACCGGCAGGCGGGTGCTACACACTTAGCACGCTAACAATATGACAATAAAGCAATATATTAATAGATTGAGCCCTAGACTGGCTTCTTCTCACCTTCACTCTTGACCTCTTCAACCTTCGGAGATCTAAATATAAGTCTACTAAACTGGTGAATTATAACAGAAAACACGAGAGATGTCAAGATGAATAAGGCTTTTGCCATTGGCAAGATCAATAATACCACAAAAGTAGCGGCAGGAAACAATATAAAATAGGACAAATCTGCCTTTGTTAAGCCATGTTTTTGCTTTCTGTAGCTCCAGTATATCTCGGCGAGCAAAAAGATCGCAACTGCTCCAGCCCACACAATATCATACCTTCCCCCCAAATCATAGCCATAAAACATGGTATTAATTTTTCCAGGAAAATCTATAACAGGATAGAGTATTTTTATGATTTTTTCACCTGTAATACCACGCAAAAAGACCTGATAGAGCAAAACCAATACCAAACCCTGAATACCTAGCACCACTGCCTTGCTCCAAGGGCTGACTTTTTTCTTTTTCAAAATCTTACGCATCTCTTCCTTTTTTAGCTGTGCATCGTTGCTAAAATCTTTGTCTATTTGCGCCAATTCTCCACTAACATCCTCTCCTTTGGATCTTCCTTTTTCTGTAACCAAAGTAAATGGTAACAACACCACTCGCAAAATAACAGTCAGATAGACTATTGCCCAACCTAGATTTTCATTAGCCCAGCCATTGTATATCCAGATTAGGAAGTTAAACAGTGGTTGGTACAAAAAATCATGCCAAATTATTGCAAACATAAGGTAATTTTATATATACATATGATACCAAATTTGAACAAAATAAACAAGCCACTTCCACACACCCCCTTGACAAAATCAGAAAAATATAGTAAACTAATATTCAGTTATTAGTGCTATGTGGTAGCTCAGTTGGTAGAGCAAGGGATTCGTAATCCCAATGTCGCTGGTTCGAACCCAGTCCACATAGTCTACAGGAGTGTATCCAGACTCCCCCTAAGGATACACTCCGACCTAGCTCGCTTCCCCCTGACCTTGTCTCTGATTCCGACAAATCTTAGCAGGTCACAAAAGCGAGCTCCGAGTCCAGAGTATGGGAACCCGCGGAACTATCTCTTCCGCCGTGGGTTCCCTGCTCTGTGCTCCCATACTATCTCAGCTTAATAAAGCTGTTTTTTTGTATCAAAAAACTCCCAAAAGGGAACGTTTTATTTTAAAAAAAATTATTCTTTTCGCAAAGCAGTAATCGGATCCAAGTTAGAGGCTTTGCGGGCAGGATATATTCCAAAAAACAAACCAACAAAAGTAGAAAATCCGATTGCCAAAATTATAGAAAATAAAGAAACAGAAAAACTCCAATTTAAACCATAGGCAACCGCCCCCAAATAGACTCCATAAGAAATCAAAATACCCAAAATAGTACCAACCACACCACCGGTAAATGTTAGAATCATCGCTTCAAACAAAAACTGCCACATAATATCTTTTGATTTTGCACCCACAGCCTTTCGCAATCCTATTTCAAATGTTCTCTCTGCTACTGTCACATACATAATATTGGTAATGCCAACCCCGCCAACTAAAAGAGAAATACAAACCAGTGCAACCAAAAGCAAAGTAATACCACCAACAATAGTCTCGAGCATTCCTCTAATCTCATCCATAGTGGTAACCTGAAAATCGTCCTTGTCTGGATCTGTAATATCATGGCGATCACGCAACAAATACTCCACATCTTCTTTTGTCTGATCAATTCTAGATATATCAATTACCCTACCCATAATACCCATTACATAATCAGTACCCAGAAGTCTCTTTTGCAATGTCCTAGTAGGAATATATACAATACTATCATAATCAAACCCAAATGAAGCGCCACGCTCGGCCATTACACCAACTACCTTGTAAGACTTACCTCGCATATATACATTTTTTCCAACTGCAGTGTCCTCACCAAAAAGATCTTCTTTTACGGCATACCCCAAAACCAATACTTGGGATAGTGAATCTTCTTCTGAATTATCATAAAATCTTCCTTCCAAAAATTCCATCTTCTCTACTTTTACAGCATTGGCCCCATAACCAAAAAGAATTACAGTTTTATTTTCTCCCCCATACTTTATAACTTCTTGACCAGTAACATAATCATATGTAGAATCGATATTTGAGTGCTTTTCTATCTCTTTCGTGTCTGAATTTTTGAGCGTAGTAATAGTTATCCCAGAAACCATACCTGTTGCACTACCAGTCTCACCTTTGCCAGGTATTCTAACTTCGATATTAAGTGCATTGGGGTTATAAATATCAAGCTCCCCTACAATCATACTCTCCAACCCACTACCAGCTGACAAAATAATCACAACCGAAGCAATCCCAATCCCCAAAGCAACGATAGTCAAAACAGAACGTAATTTCTGACGCATGAGTGCAAGATATGATAGTTGTATTTTGTCTTTAAAAAGCATATTTATTCGTACCTCAGAGCTTCTATTGCATTAAGTTTTGAAGCCCTACGAGCTGGTATTATTCCAAATAAAAGTCCAATACCAATTGAGACTCCAGATCCTAGCAGTATTGAACCAAAGGTTATCACCAAATCCCATTTGTAACCCATAAACTGCGCAATCTTTGCAACTAGTATAGAAATCAAAATACCCAAAACTATTCCGATCACTCCACCCAAAAAAGTAATAACAACCGACTCTATCAAAAATTGTGTCACAATATAACTAGACTTGGCACCCACTGCTTTTCGCAGGCCAATTTCTCTGGTTCTCTCTTGTACATTTGCGAGCATTATATTCATAATACCAAAACCACCAACAATGAGAGCAATACTAGCAATAGCAACAAGAAAAAATTTGAGTGCATCGGTAATACTGGATAGCGCATCTAAGCCTTGTGCCATTGATCTAACTGTAAAATCATTCTCATCTCCAAAATTTAAGTCATGGCGATCTCGCAAAATACTTTCCATATCTTCTACAGCTCTGTCTATATTTTCTGGAAAATCTACTTTTGCTCGAATCATATTGACATGGTCAATTCCCAAAAGTAATTTTTGTGCAGTACTAATTGGCACGAAGACTTGGTCATCTTGATTTTGGAAACCACTAATTCCTCTCTTTTTCATCAAGCCTATAACTGTAAAATTTGTCTTTTTTATTCTAATACGCCTACCAATCGCTTCTTGGTCTCCAAATAATTTTTCTCTTACTTCATCACCCAAAACCACTACTCTAGCAACCCCTCTCTCTTCATCCTCACTAAAAAATCTCCCATGAACTACATTTGTATCCTCTACATCCAAATAACTAGCAGTGGTACCAGTAAAAGTTGTATTCACAGTTACGTCATCCAAATTTATTGTCTCATTACCACTAACATACATGGTGAGAGATTCTATACAATCACACCCATCTTTTAAAATTGCCTTTCCATCATCATACTTCAATGTAGTGACAATAATACCCAGTACTGTTGCTGGTGGACCATCCTCTTCTGATGCGCCTGGCAAAACTCCGACAAGATTTGACCCAACACTTTTTACCTGATTGAGAATCAGGCTCTGCGCACCAGCTCCCACAGACATTACAATAATAACTGCCATCACACCAATAATAATTCCAAGCATAGTCAAAAACGATCGTGCTTTACTACGAGATATTATTTCCCATGAACTTGTGACATTTTCGATTATGTTCATAATCTAAAACTAGTATAAAATTATTTTGTCAATTCCCCATTCGTATTTGCCCACTGTCTCTTACTTACATCATGATCATCCACAATCAATCCATCCACAATCTTTATAATTCTCTTGGCATGTTCGGCGGTGTATTTTTCATGAGTAACTAGAATTACTGTATTACCATCTTCATTTAAGTCCTGTAAAATTTTCATTACTTGCAAACCAGATTTGGAATCCAGATTTCCAGTAGGTTCATCGGCAAAAATAACTTCTGGATCATTCACCAAGGCTCTGGCAATAGCCACCCGCTGTTTTTCACCACCAGACAGTTTATTTGGTGAATGATCTAAACGATGTCCCAAACCAACTTTTTCTAATAATTCAGTCGCTCGCTTTATTCTCTCGACTTTGGAAATATTAGTATAAAGAAGTGGCAACATTACATTCTCAAGGGCTGATGCACGATTGAGCAAATTAAAAGACTGAAAAACAAATCCAATTTTTTTACTCCTCATCTCTGCTAGCTGATCATCTTCTAACTGACTCACATCTTGACCTTCAAAAATAAATTTACCAGTCGTAAGCTTATCTAGAAAACCCAAAATATGCATCAGGGTAGACTTCCCAGATCCACTTGGGCCCATAATAGAAACGAACTCACCTTTATCTATCTCAAAATCAAGCCCGTGCAAAATTTTGGTCACAAACTCTTCATTCTCAAATTGTTTTTTTAATTTTTCTACTTTTATGAGTGATGTAGCCATATGAATTTGACAAAAAATTACTTATAATGTAAACTTTAGACAGTCTTCTAACTGTGTTAACGTAGATCCTGTTTGGAGGTTCTAACCCTCCACACAGTTGAGACATAGGTCTCTACAAAAGATGTCAATGCTCAGCGTAGTGTTTTTCGGGGTTCTAATCCCCATGACGACCCATCTTTTGTCTATGACCTTCCCACGAGCAGTGCGATTCGAACGAGCCCCTCGGCTCAATCGGATCGCACTGCTCACCTCCGAAAAGCTGTGAAAGCTTTTTTTTATTTTTCAAAACTTGACTTTTTTCAAACTTCTCATTATACTTAAGCCAGGTAAAAACTGCAAGGAGGTTCGGTATGGGGTTTTTCAAGCGACTCTTCTCTGGTGATGACGATGACGACAAGCAGGAGGACGACGCGAGCAACTACGAGTGTGGCTACTGTGGCCACCCCCTTTACGACGGGTGTACGTGAGCAGATGACTACCCACGACCCGACTAGTTAGTCGGCAAGACGTCTCTCTCACACAACGTCCGTTTCACCGGCCCGTTGGAGCTCTCCAACGGGCCCTAAACTCTTTCCCATTTATTTACCTTTTTCAAATATTCATCTTTAATCTCCTCAAAATATTTTTTCGCTGGTTTGTACTCATTCTTAATTTTTCCGTCCAAAATCGCTTCTTCAATTGCGGTTTTTATTTTGCCCACAGTTGGACCAGGTTTTAGACCACACTCTTTCATAATTTCTTCGCCTCTGACTGGAGATTGAAAATCACGTAATTTATCCGTCTCCATTACTTCCTCAATACGTTTTTCTAAGTAGTCATAATTTTTTAGACGTTTTTTTAATTTTTTTGGATTGCCAGTTGTGATATCACTACGACATAACTTGAGCAAATCATCCAAGTCATCACCAAGATTTACAATAAGGCGACGAACAGCACTGTCAGTAACACCTTCATCCATCAGCTGGATAGGCTGTTGATGCCACCTAACTAATTTGCCAATATACTCTGTATCATCCTTGCTCATACGCAATCTCTTTCCAATAGTGCGAACCATTTTCAAACCCAAATGCTCATGCATATCAAATGCCCAGCCTCGCCCCTTAAGAAAGCTCTTGGTTCCTGGTTTGCCGATATCGTGGAGTAGTGCAGCAAAGCGCAAAACTGTGCTATCAGTACGCTCCGCAATATTGTCTACTACTTTCAAAGTATGTTCAAAATTATTTTTATGATGTTGGCCATAAATTTCTTCTACACCCTGCAAGGCTGAAATCTCTGGCAAAAACTCGTCAAGCAATCCTGTGGTGTAGAGAATCTGAAAACCAATTGATGGATTACTAGTCTTGAGCAATTTAAATAATTCCTCTTGAACACGCTCAGCTGAAATAATTTTTAAACGCTTTTTGTTTTTTGCAATTGCCCCTAGAGCACTCTTATCGATTCCAAAATCTAGCTGAGCCACAAATCTAGCAGCACGCAACATTCGCAAAGGATCTTCGGAAAAAGTTTCATCTGGATCCAGTGGAGTTTTCAAAATTTTATTTTCCAAATCAACTTGCCCACCAAAAATATCGATTATCTTTTTTGACAATCCTGATGCAATCACTTGCTGTGCCATAGCATTGACTGTGAAGTCTCGGCGCTTCAAATCTTCTTCTAGGCTAGTACTCTCAACTTTTGGCTTGCGTGACTTTTTGTCATAAGCCTCACTTCTAGCCCCAGCAAATTCAATTTCTAGTAATTTCTTTTTTGTCCCATCTTTTAATTCTTTTGTAAACACATATCTAGCCGTATCAAAATCTGGAAATTCAACCAGACTTCCCTCTTCTTTTAGCGTTTTGTCCAACTTCTTGGCAAATTCCAAACCGCTACCTAATACTACAAAATCAATATCTGCCTCTTTTTTCTTAATACCAAGAAGGCGGTCTCTTACAAAACCACCCACAGCATATACTTCTACTTTTTCTTTTTTGGCAACTTTATAAATTGCCTTCAAAATTTTACTTACGTTCATATCTAAAACCTAATACCTAATTCTCTATAACCTTAATAATCACTTCTTGCCCCTCTTCCAATCCTTCTATAATTTCTATTAATCCGTCATCACCTCGCAAACCTAATTTTACAGCTACTTCTTCTACTTCGTCATCTTTTAAAACTCTTACATACTTGCTTCCATTATTACGAACGGCTCTACTAGGAATATACAAAACATTTTCTTTTTCTTCTGTAAAGAAAAGCACATCAGCCGTCATACCATTCAAGATTTCATTTTCGCCATCTTCTTCTAAAGTAAGTGTGACTGTATAGTATACAACATCTTGTATTACCGTCTCACCAATCTCAATTTCTGTCACCATACCAGCAAACTTTACATCTTCCCCAAAAGCATCCAATTTTATTTCTGCTTCATCACCAAATGATACTTTGGTAATATCTGTCTCAGGAATATCTACTTTAATTTCAAAATGTGGACTAACAATTTTTACCACATCCTCACCAGAACTAACATACTCCCCTACCTTAGCATCAATTTTACCAATTACACCATCTACTGGAGCTATTATTACAGACTTATTGCGATTGGCCACTGCTTGGGCTAAACTTGCCTGAGCACCCGCAAGAGAGGCATCATAACTAGCCACATCCACATCACGAGGTGGATTTTTTGCGTCATCATAATTGGCCTGGGACTGATCCACTAAGGCTTGATAAGCTGCTGTGTCAGCCGTCTTTTTCTTTTTCAAATTATCCAAATTGGCCTGAGTATTTTGATGTGTTACTTGGAAAGTACTATAGCTACTTTTTGCAGTCTCTACCGCTTGTATTTCATTTACCAAATTGGTATAAGCAGTGTTTACAGCAACATAGTCTGCCTGAACATTAATTTTCAAAGTGCTAAGCTCAGCTGAAGTTAGAGATCCAACTGGAGTAGTATTATCCAATACCTCTACTACAGCAAACATAAGGTCCTTCATTGCTGAGAGCGCATCTTCTGTGGTATTAGCTGCCCAATCCATACTATCATGTTCATTTGTAAAGCTTAAAGAATTTATCATACCGTCAGCATCTATTTTTGCTGCCTTAGCAGAATGATATTTACTATTTGCGATGTTCAACTTCGAGCTGTTTAGTACAGACAACACATCATCAAAATCATCATTGGATAGTATATTATCAATTCCCAAAATATTATCAGCCTCTGTTAGAGCCGATGACAAAGTTGATTGAGTAGAATTTAGAAGTGCAACAAGATCATCGTAAGCATCTTCTACAATCTGACTGTCTTCCCCACCTTCTGACAATTCTAGATTTAGTCTTGCTGTCTCTAGAGCTGCCTGCGCATTGGCAATGCTATCATCATAGGTAGCCTTAATCTGATCCAGATTTGCCTTGGCCTGATCTACCTTTGCCTTCATAGAATTTACATATTCATCCGTATTACCTGCCAACACTTTGTCTAAATCAGCTTGCGCCTTTTGTACATTTGCACTTGCTTGTGCCACTGCAGCACCAAGAGCGCTAAGATTAAGACTTACAATTTTTTCACCTTTTTTCACATCATCGCCGGACTTTTTGTATATTACACCCACTCGACCACCATTTTCAAAACGCAAACTAACTTCACCAGCTGACTCTACATTACCAGTAGCATCCACTGTCTGAGTTAGTGTCCCGAGCTCTACCTTGGCAGTCTCATATTCAGGGGCTGGCTCTGGTTTTAGAAATTTAGCATACACCATGCTCAACAAAATTAAACCGACTACTACAATGATATAAAACTTTTTTTGTTTATACCATTTTTTCTTCTTTGGTATAATTATTTCTTGATCCATATAAATAAAGTTAAAATTATTTTTTAATATTTTTTAATTGACCTGTGATATCAGCAACGAACTTACTCATTATCCCAGAAGGAATAAATACTATTGCACCACCCTTTTCTAACACAACAAAATCGTCTCCTTTTTCTAATCCCAAAGAGTCACGTAATTTTTTGGGGACGACAACTTGGCCACGCTCACCCAGGCTGGTGGTTCCATGAATTGCTCCCCACAATTCTTTTATAGCTTTTGGCATATTTTTATTTAAGAATGGAAAGTATGATTTATCATACTTATCTTACCACATACTTATCCACAAGTCAAAGGCACAATTAGAGGCCTTTCAAAAGATAATTATGCAAGATATTTTTTGGATTACCCGTCGTCTCTATACATCTGCCAATCATTTTTGCAAAGGGCACATCTACTTTATGTTTTCTTGCTAATCTTAGTAGGCATCTGGCAGCATCTATGCCTTCAGTAGTTTGTTTTATTTTTTTCAAAGCCTTTTTAGCAGTCAAACCTTGCCCCATATACTCCCCCAAAGTTCGATTGCGGCTATCTGGACACAAAGATGTACCTACAAGATCACCTAATCCTGCCAATTCATAAGCTGTGTGCTTGCGCCCGCCCATAGCACCGATCAAATCTGCAATTTCTTCCAATGCTTTGGTGAGAAGTGCCGCCTTAGTATTTAATCCATAACCCATACCATCACACATGCCAACGGCAATAGCGTAAACATTCTTGAAAGATCCGCCGACTTCTACTCCTACCACATCGCTTGTAGGAACCAATTTAATGTATTTATTTGAGAAAACATCAATTACTTTTTTAATAGCTTTTTTATTTTTTGAAGCAATATTCATTGCAGTAAATTGTTTTGTCACCATCTGCCCAGCAATTGCTGGACCAGAAACTGTTACTACGTTCTTTTTTAATTCTGGTCTAACATGCTTTATAATAATATGAGGTATCAGACGAAGCGACTGCGGTTCTATACCTTTTGAAATGTCTACCAAAACAGCGTTATGCTTTATACTACGAGCAGCAAAAGAAATAGTATGCTCCATCACACCAGAAGGTACTACAAAAAACACAACTTCAGCTCCATGCAGAGCCTCTTCGATTTTCTTTTTTGGAATAATATTTTTTGACAGCTTAACACCAGGTAAGTATTTTTTATTCTCACAATGCTTTTCGATATTCTTGAGAGGTGCATGATCTCCTTCCCAATTCCAAATCCTAACCTCATTACCATTATCGGCCAAAACCTGAGCCACTGCCGTACCCATATTGCCAGCACCAAGTACTGCTACTATTTGTTTTTGTTTTATCATATAAAGAATATTAGAATCAAAATACCCACGACAATCCTATAAATAACAAATGGTTTAAAACTCCACTTCTGTATTATCTTCATAAGTCCAGTAATAGCAATAAAGCCACTCATGGCTGCAGCAACAAATCCAGCAAACAAGACTGTCAAATTCAAATCGCCTAGACCCTTTTGTATTAGTTCCAAAAGATTTAAGCCCCCAGCCAGCACTATTATTGGCACAGACATTAGGAAAGAAAATTCAGCAGCTGACTTTTTGTCCAGCTTACTAAATAAACCCGCTGTCATGGTAATACCAGATCTAGATGTGCCTGGAATAAGTGCAATTGCTTGAGCACAACCGATAAACAATGCTTGTTTCCAACCAACAGTTTTTAGTGATCGGTGATCTGCGATCAGTGATCGTTGTTGGTATCTCTCTGCAATGTATAGAACTAACCCCCAAAATATTAATCCGACACCAATCACCAAACTTGACCGTAAATTATTCTCAATCCAATCACCAAATAATAATCCGATAATCCCAGCTGGAATAATCGTCAAAATAATCAACCAGCCTAATTTTTTACTATTCTGCAATTCAGGATCATTGGTTTTAAAACTAAAAAACCCAATTATAATTTTAAAAAGTATTTTTCTAAAA
>JABIBU010000004.1 GCA_018652595.1 Candidatus Magasanikiibacteriota bacterium
ATTTTTGCATGGTAAATTAAAGTCTGTAGAAAAAGACGAGACTATGAAAAAGTTTTCAGGTGGTGAGATAGATATTTTGGTTTCCACTTCTGTGATTGAGGTCGGAGTAGATATTCCCAATGCATCAGTGATGATGATAGAAGGAGCAGAGAGATTTGGTTTGGCGCAACTTCACCAGTTTCGTGGGCGAGTTGGTCGTGCTGAGCATCAGTCTTACTGCTTTTTGTTTACTGATAGTGATACCAATAAAGTAAAAGAGCGTCTGAGCTTTTTTGAGAGTGAAAACAGTGGTTTCAAAGTGGCTGAGTATGATCTAGAACAACGTGGTCCTGGTGAGGTATATGGATTTGCTCAGAGTGGGATGAAGAATTTGAAATTATCCACTTTGCAAGATCATGAGTTGATTAAGTTGGTTCGGGATATGGCCAGAGATATTGATTTTAAAAAATATAAATCTTTGCGAGAGAGAGTGGAGGAGTGGGAGAGTAGTGTGCATTTGGAGTAGTTACGACCCACAAGGTATTCTTATTCGGGGATAATCATGATTTACGGATTATAATTCATTGACAGAGAGGTTGTTTTTATATATAATATTTTTAGTAACCATCCAAAAAAGTCCAGCAGTTTGTTGGATTCTGCTATTTTGCGGGGTTGGTCTTTGTGAAGGAGGAGCGAATGATTCAAGTTCGGCAAGTCGGTGGTATCAGTGACAACAAAGCTGGGTGGGTTCCTGAGACCCATCTTGAAGCAATTCGGAGAAAGTGCAAGAAGACGGAGGTGCCGGTTTTCCGTGCACCATTGGCCAAACAGCCTGCTCGGAAGGTCCCTGCCTTCCGACTTCGAGTGTCGTCCGCCGACAGCAATTAGTCGTCCTGCCACAAGCACCGTCCGGTGCATCACAATTCAGAGTCAAAGGGCCACCTGCGACTCGCTCTGAATCTAATATAAATTGGAATTAGAGCGAGGAGGATAACAGGTGGTTTTTTGATCTGTTTAAAACCCCTCTTGATAGGGGAAGACAAAACCGACCCTCGGTCGGTTTGTTTTTTTGTTATGCATGGGATTGCTTCGTCGTGTATCCTCACTCCTCGCAATGACAGTTTCTAGGTATGTCTTATCAATTCCTGAATGTTTTTTACATCAATAAGTTTTATTTCTGTTTGTTTTGTTGTTCCAGTGTTTAGATGCGTGATTACTCGTTTCATGCCTAGTTTTTCACATTCTTTGAGGCGTTTTTCGGTCTGTACCACACTTCGTACTTCACCACCTAGTCCCACTTCACCAAATACACAAAGATCAGTTCCTAGTTCCTTGTCCTTAAAAGCGCTGGCAATGGCCAGGCAAACCGCAAGGTCTACTGCAGGTTCATCAGCTTTTATTCCACCAACGACATTTAGATGGATGTCATATTGAGACAAATCCAATCGGGCTCTTTTTTGCAGAACTGCGGTCAAAACATGTAGTCTGTTCAAATCAAAACCACTAGCCTTTCGTACAGGATAGCCAAAACTAGTTTTATTTACCAAGGCTTGTATTTCTACCAAGAGAGGGCGAGTGCCTTCCATCAGGCATGTTACAACACAGCCTGACATGTTTTCACCGCGTTCTTGAAGAAAGCTAGCAGAAGGATTTGCCACTTCTTCAAGGCCAGATTCTTTCATCTCAAAAATTCCAACCTCATCAGTTGCACCGAATCTGTTTTTGGTTGCTCGTAGGATTCTATAAGTATGATAGCGTTCACCTTCCAAATATAATACTGTATCAACAAGATGTTCTAAGGTTTTTGGTCCGGCTACAGCACCATCTTTTGTTACATGGCCTATAATTACGACGGCAGTATTAGTTGTTTTTGCGATTTCCATTAATTTTGCTGTGCAGGCTCGGATTTGTGAGACACTACCTGGCTCACCAGTGGATTCTTCGGAATAAATGGTTTGAATAGAATCAATTACAGCCAATTTGGGTTTTTCTTTTTTTATTGTAGCGCAGACAGTCTCAATGTGAGTTTCGTTTGCTAGTTGTAAGTTGTCTGTTTTTAAATTTAATCTATCGGCACGTAATTTTATTTGTCCGACTGATTCTTCACCAGAGATATAGAGAGTATTGTCTACTGTCATTGCTAACTGCATCGACAGGGTTGATTTTCCAATGCCCGGTTCGCCACCAAGTAAGATTAGGCTACCTGGTACAATGCCACCACCCAAGACACGATCAAGTTCAGAGATGTTAGTCTCAACACGTTTTGTATCTTCAGATTTTATGTCTGATAGTTTCTGAGTTTTGGCAGGGGAGTAGTCGAGAGTTTTTTTTGTCTCTGCAGATTTGCTAGCAATCTTCTCTTCAATAGTAGACCATTTGCCACACTCAAGACATCGTCCCGTCCATTTTGAGTATTGTGAATCACAATTACTGCAAACAAAAATTTTATTTATTTTATTAGTCATATTAATTTAGAATGGAAATAGTCGGGCAGGCCCGCCTCTATTTGGAATACTGAGCGTCGCAGTGAGAGCAGGTGAATATTTTGTTTGGCATAGTTTAGATACAGCTTCCTTTCCGTTTGAGTCTTCTTACATAGCTTCCGCATGAAGAATTGGCCGATATAGATTCACAGGTTGGGCGAGGTATGTCATCTACATGTTCATAATCAAGGGTCATAACTCTTCTATACTGAAATTTGAAGTTTTTATTACCTGATTCTTTTTTCTTAGTCTTTTCTAGTTTGTCTAGGTAAGTTTTGTCGCTGATTTTTAGAGCTTTTTCTTCGTTACCTTTTTTATAAGATTGTGGACCTCCTACATGAACAACCTGTGTACAGCCGTTATTTATACACACCATTACATGTCCGACTGGGATTCCACCTCCTTTTATATATCCTACAATATCTCCTGGTTTTGTCTCTGAGCGAGGAATTGGTTGATAAAGTATTACAGGATCTACATCCTTATACTTTGGATTTGCCATACATTCAAGAGTACCTTTACTTTGGACAAATTTTTGGGCACCGCACTTGAATATGGTGTGAACAAAACCACTACAATCAAGACAGTAATCCAAATTCCAAGATAGCATTCCATCTCTCTTGCTTTTTAAATACCGGTTTATTTTTGGAGTGCACTGGAAATGCCCTTTGTCACTATCACAAGATTCTAGAGGGTCATTATTTTTTGGTTTCATAGCACATGGTGCACCTTTACCACCAAAGGCATAAGAAACTATATTGAAGCTGTTTAGATACATGGCAAATTTTATTGACTCTTCTCTGGCTTCGTCACCATATAGATTTTTGGTCGGCCATTCCAGACAAGCACCTTTTTGTATATATTTTGCATCTAATTTCGTTTCTTTAATAAGAGGATGGCGAGGAGTCATGTTTGAATATTCAGATCTATTTTTTATATAAAAATCTTTTATAACATCTAGTTCGGCGTGTATGGGTTTAAAAACTCCTGTATAGGCAAAAGCAATATTTGGTTTTATTAGGAGAAGGCTTGCAATTTTTATGCCATTAATTTTATTTAATGCACTTTCTAACAGGCTTACTTTTCCTTCTGCCTTTAATTTCTCCCAATCGGCTTCGGTACCTGGCTGTCCGCTATCTAATATTTCGTCTACGCTAATACCTTCTATGTATTGTATGTTTAGGTTGCCAGGGCTTGTTAGGGTAGGGTTTATCACATAGAGTAGTGTATAAGAAAGAAACGCTATGATTAGGCCGGTAACTGCTCCTGCTATTTTCTTCTGTGCACTTTTTATTTTTTCTGGACTCCCACCAGAAATAGTCCACTGTAGGCCCCCTATTATTATGAAGACAACTGCCAAAATACTGGCCACCACAATGGCATATCTATATACAGCTAATAA
>JABIBU010000003.1 GCA_018652595.1 Candidatus Magasanikiibacteriota bacterium
CAAATGAACAGGACTTACAAGTTCGTGTTTTAGGGATGTTGCCAGGGCCATAGATTTTGCCACTACATTGCGCAAATGAGTCGAAAATCTGTCTAGCAAATGTTCAGGATTTATTTCTTTCATAACAAAAATGTTGCCTCTTGTTAAGGTCTTTTCTTTGCATAATTTATGCTTATATTATATACTATTTTGGCTTTTAAGACAATAAAATTAATTATATGGAAAATATACAGACAAGCATTTTCAAAGCTTATGATTTTCGCGGGATTTATCCTACAGAAATTGACGCAGATGTAATGGAGAGAATGGGTCGTGCTTTTGCTATATTTGCAAATTCACCCAAGATTCTTGTGGGTTATGATATGCGTGTATCAGCACCCGAAACCTCGGTCGCTTTTATAAAAGGGGTTACATCTGCTGGGGTAAATGTGGTTGATTTGGGTCAGATCAGCACTGACACCATTTACTTTGCCTCGGGTCATTACGAGTTACCTGGAGCTGTGATTACTGCATCACACAACCCAAAGGAATATACAGGTGTAAAATTTTGCAAATCTGGGGCTGAGCCGATTGGGGCTGAGACTGGTTTGGAAGACATAAAGGAAATGGTTTTGAAAAATGAGTGGAAAGAAGTAGAAAATATGGGTGAAGTGGAAAAAAATGAAAATATTTTGGCTGAATTTTCTGAGCATTGCCATAAATTTATAGACAGAGAAAAAATAAAACCTTTAAATATTGTAATAGACGCTGGTAATGGTATGGGGGGCAAGATTGTGCCAGCCGTATTTGATAGTCTTCCTTTTGAAATCACACCTCTTTATTTTGAATTAGATGGAAATTTTCCAAATCATTCTCCAAATCCAATAAAATTGGAAAATAATCTAGATCTGATCGCTAAGGTGAAAGAAATAGGGGCTGATCTAGGTATTGCTTTTGATGGAGATGCTGATCGAGCATTTTTTGTAGATCAAAATGGTGCGATGATAGATAGTTCATTTGTCACTGCTATGGTTGCAAAAAAAATGTTGGAAAAAAATCCTGGATCCACAATAATTTATAATGTAGTAGTAAGCAAGATCGTTCCAGAGATTGTAAAACAAATGGGTGGTAAGTCTCTAATGAGTAAGGTGGGGCATTCATACATAAAGCGAGACATGAAAGAAACTGGGGCTGTCTTTGCTGGAGAACACTCAGGCCATTATTATTTCAAAGAAAATTTCCGAGCTGACAGTGGTATTATTACGACACTGGTAGTATTGCAGATGTTGGGTGAGTCTGGCAAAAAGATGTCAGAGCTTTTGCAAGAATTTATGGTCTACAGCAAAATAGAGGAGACAAATTTTGAAGTTGAAGATAAGGATATTATTATAAATAAATTGAAAGAAAAATTTGCTGACAAGATTACTCAGGATTTCGATGGCGTCACTTTTGATTTTGGTGATTGGTGGTTCAATGTGCGGCCTAGTAATACCGAACCAGTCTTACGCCTAAATCTAGAGGCAAAAACAAAAGAAATGATGGAAGAAAAATTGGGAGAAATAAAAGAATTAATAACTAACTAATTTTGTATGGAAGGTTCAGGAGATTCGGCTAAAAAAGCACATGTAGAATTAGCCACTAAAGATGGGTTTAGGATTGACGAGGCTGATGAAGAAAGGATTCGTAAAGAAGGTGAGGTTGGGGATTCAGCCATTCAAGATAGTGAGCAAAGGTTTGATCCAGGTGTGTATAGTGCTCTAAAAGAGTTGGGATTTAGGCTTACTCGTGATGAAAAAAAGGTTATTGAAAAGCCAAAATATATAAAATACAAAACCCAGTCAAGATTCGTAACAGTAGAGGTGGATTCTTTGTTGATTAAGGAGGAGGAATTATTGTCTGGTGCCCCGGCTTTGGTTTTTAAAGTGGATGGAGGAGAGAGAAAGGTAAGGTTACCAGTTACTAGTAGGTGGTTTGCTAGAGCAACTAAAAAAGAATAGTATGATACCAAAAACACTTCGCATTTGGTTTTTAGCCCACTTTGCAATTGACATGATTGTGGCTATTCCACTTATGATTGCGCCAGAATTTGTTTTGGGGCTGTTTGGTTTTGGAAGTGTTGAAATTGTAACTGCTAGATTAGTTGCCGCAGCTTTGTTGGCGGTCGGTGGTACATCTTTGTGGATGCACAAGGGCTCGGTCGAAAGTTTTAGAGTAATGTTAAAATTAAAATTACTGTGGTCTGGATTTGCATGTCTAGGAATTATCTGGTCAATTTTTGAAGGAAGTCCGAATATTTCTTGGTTTGTCTTTGTAATATTCATGGTATTTTTTGGAATCTGGTTTTACTACTTGGATAGATTAAAAAAGTTTAATTAAAAAACTCCCTAGTGGGAGTTTTTTTGTAGTCTATCTATTCCCAATTTGTAAAGATGATCCAGCAATTTTGCTAGCCAATAGCTTAAGATAATAGATGGTATTATGAGTGATGTGGAGTATATCCATAAGCTTTGTTTGGATAGGTTTTCACCTAGTACTCTCACTATTAGATAGTGTATCAAGAAAATCCAGAGGCTGTTTTGTCCAAATTTTATTATGAGAAGATTAAAATATTTTCTTAGATTTATTTTGTCTTTTAAAATAAAAAACATGTTAAACAAGGTTACTCCGTATATGAGTCGGACATTGTAGTATTTGGCAGGGTTTACAATTAGTAATACAACAAAAATAAATATTAAAAACAACCATTGTACAGTTTCTTTTTTGTTGGGAATATTATTCAAAAAGTAATTACGCTTGCTTATTCCATAGGCAAAGAAAAATAGGTATTTACCAAAAAATGGCACTCCTAATATTTTCCAAGTCTGAGGAATTAGAAAAAATATTATAGAAAACAAAAAACTTAGTATCAAAAACCATTTTCTATCTTTTATTTTTACGAGGAATGGATATATAAGATAGAATTGAAATAGAATAATAAAAAAATAATAAGGAACGGCTCCTTCGCCAGTGATAAACATTTTTAAAAATTCAATAAAGTTTTTTTCAAAATAAAATGCAATTACGATTACACATAGTGTGTATGGGGTAGCCAGGCGGACAACCTTTCTATTGTAGAATTTCTTTAATTGATTCTTTGTGTCAGGATTTAGTAAGATACCGGACACTATAAAGAAAAAAGGAATAGCAAAACGTAAAATATTATTTATTAAATCTACTCCTGTTTCCGTATACTTGAAAGAGGTGGTTATGAACCCAAATGTGTGTATTATTATGACAGATATTATTGACAGACCTTTTAAATAATCAAAAAATAAGATTCTACCGGTTTTTTCAATACTTTCTTTTTTTGATATTCCAAAAAACAATGACCAAAAAATTGGGAAGATGAGAATCAGAGCGGACATTATAAGTAGGTTTATCATTTCCATAGTAAGTCTATTATATCATAAAACACCCTTTCGGGTGTTTTATTTGTTGAGTTTGTATTACACTTTCTTCGGCATTTCTCCACTCATATTTTGCTTTTCTTCTTTACCGAAGACGAAGATGTACAAAATTTCCAGAATACCGAGTGTATTCACTAATAACAATACCACGAACCACGGCTTGCTATTGTTTTGGGCAGCGCGCCATAGTGCCCAACCTTTCCAGATCAGTGACCAGACCATGAGAAGGGGGAGGACGGCAAATACTAACCATCCAAGTGACCTAAGTGTGTCTTCCATAAGATTTATGAGTTAAGAAAAATAATGTGTAGAAAATGTTTATTATTTTGTTTTAAGATTGGTTTTCTATTTAAATCAATCCTCTCAATTTACTAAGCCTCTCTTTAATTGGCGGATCCGTCTCCGCTTCTTGCAGGGCTGCGCCGGATAAATTAAATTAGATTACGAAGTTTGGTTATTCGTTCATTGATAGGAGGGTGGGTTGAGAAAAGTTTATTCATATTTTTTCCTTTCAAAGGGTTTGAAATAAACAAATGTGCTGTGGCGGTGCTGGCGTTTGGAAGTGGTGTATTGGATTGAGAAATTTTTTCCAGTGCTCTAGCTAGTCCTTCTGGATATCGAGTTAGGAGTGAACCAGAAGCGTCGGCTAGGAATTCTCGTTTTCTAGAAATTGCTAATTTTATAACTTCAGCAATGACAGGCGAAAGGATTAATAAAACTAGCCCAACTACCATAATAATGGCGCCAAATTTTCCGCCACCAGAATTATTTGAGCTGCGTCTGTTGCCACCACCCATTCCAAATAGTCGTGCACGGAAAAACCAATTGGAGAGTAACGCAATTGTTCCTACCAGCACGACCACAACAGTCATGAGTCGGATGTCGTAATTTTTAATATGTGACAATTCGTGTGCAATAACACCTTCTAATTCTTCATTTTCTAAAGCTGAGATAATTCCAGTTGTTAGTGCAATTGAAGCATGTTTAGGATCTCGGCCAGTAGCAAAGGCATTCATGGCAGGGGAGTCGATGATATATACTTTTGGTGTAGGTATACCAGCAGTGATACAGAGATTTTCTACCATTCTATAGACATATGGATTATCTTTTTTGACAACTGCTTTGGCACCGGTAGAAGCTAGTGCAATTTTATCGCCCTTGTAATAACCGCTAAGACTCATGAAAATTGAAACTATCATCGCACCAATTAGATAACCAGAGCCATAACCCAAATAAACACCAACAAAATAACCTATTGCGACTATGAAGGCGATGAAGACCATGATTAACAAAATAGTTTTTCGTTTGTTTGAGTCAATTTGATTGTACATAGTTAATTTTTGTGTCCCTCCCCCCTGTTAGGGGGAGGTTAGGTGGGGGTTGAGCTTAGAAGCAGAAAACTTTCATTTTATATAAAACAAAAGATATATTCTTTGACCACGAACCCCTCCCTAACCCTCCCCTAACAGGGGAGGGGAAACATTTATGTATTTTTATAATTTAACTTCAATATTCTCTTTCTCACTTTCATCTGCTTCAAAAAATTCAAATTTGGTAAATCTCAGCATTCCGGCAACCATATTGTTTGGAAATGTTTGAATTTTGGTATTGAAATCACGAACTTGGCCGTTATAAAATCTGCGAGATGCTTGAATTTTGTTTTCTGTGTCACTAAGTTCATCCATTAGTTGCATTACATTTTGATTTGCTTTCAAATCAGGATAAGCCTCTACTGCAATTTGTAATTTACCCAGCATGCCACCAAGCATGTTTTCAGCATTGGCTAGTTCACCGGTATTGCCTCCTTTTTGTGCATCCATGGCCTGAGAGCGGGCTTTGGTGATGTTTTCTAGTAAATCTTTTTCGTGTGTCATATAACCTTTGACACTGCTAACTAAATTTGGAATTAGATCGTGACGTCTTTTTAGTTGTACGTCAATATCTGACCAAGCTTCTTTTGCTCGGTTTTTTAGTCTTACCAAGGCGTTGAATACGCCTATTAGCCACAGCAAGATCACTGCGACCACACCTATGAGGATATATAATCCTGTCATATGTTTATGGTTAATAATTAGGAGTTGATTAAAATAGATTATTGGGGTATAATCTTATTGTATTTTAACCTATTTTAATCACTAAAGCAACTATGGCAACTGTAATTATCTTCATTCTAATTCTAAGTCTTCTTGTTCTTGTCCACGAGTGGGGTCATTTTATTACAGCCACCAAGTTTGGTATGAAGGTGCATGAGTTTGGGATTGGGTTTCCACCGCGTGCTTTTGGTATTTATAAAGACCCAAAGACTGGTAAGTGGGTGTGGACAAGAGGAAAGGGAAAAAGTGATTTGCAAAAAACTGTCTCTGGAAATGAAAATACTGAAGACATGGATTATCCTAGCACTCTTTATTCTTTCAATTGGTTGCCGCTTGGTGGATTTGTCCGCATCAAGGGTGAAAATGGTGAAGAGGCCAATGAGTCAGACAGTTTTGGTCATCACAAGGCTTGGAAGAGAATTGTAGTTTTGGCAGCTGGTGTATTTATGAATATAGTTTTGGCTGGTGTAGTTCTCGGGATTGGATTTATGATTGGTCTTCCAAGCGATACTTCTATGGGATTAGATAAGGGTGCTGTTTTGGTGGATAGCTCAAAGGTGCTAGTACAGATGGTAGACAAGAATTCTCCAGCTGAAGAAGCTGGGATCCAATATGGTGACCATGTTTTGTCAGTTGCGGGAGTAGAAGTAACCAAAGTGGATGATTTGATAAATTATTTGACAAATAGTGCTGTAGAGGGTGAAGAGTCTGAGATAAAAATTAGAAGAAATGGCGAAGAATTAAATTTATCGATAAAACCAGAGCTCATCGGTGATGTGGCTGAGTATCCTAGGTTTGGATTTTCTCCAGCCGATGTTGGAATTGTTCGTTATCCTTGGTATATGGCCATTTATAAGGGGTTTGCCGCAGCAATCTTTGGTCTTATTAATATTTTTATAATTTTTTATTTATTGATAAAGAATTTAATTTTAGGGCAAGGATTGGTAATGGAAGTGTCTGGTCCAGTCGGTATTGCCAAGATGGTGGGAGACAGCGCTAAGCTTGGATTTAATTATTTGTTAAATGTAACAGCCATGATTTCACTTTCTTTGGCTGCTATTAATATTTTGCCAATCCCAGCACTCGATGGTGGTAGAATCTTATTTGTAATAATAGAAAAAATAATTCGCAGACCAGTCCCAATGAAGTATGAACAGATTGCCCACACAATTGGCTTTGTGTTGCTTATGGTTTTAATTGTAGTAGTAACTGGGCGAGATATACTAAATCTTATCAGGTAGTATGGAAGAGAAAAAAGTTTACAAGGCACAAATAAATATTACTGGAGGTAAAAAAAGTAGTGGAATTTTGAGCTTGTTATTTCTTTTGGTTTTTGTTGGTCTGCCGATGGGATTAATATTTATTTTTCGTGAAGAAAATTTGGCTCATGTGTATTCCAATCCACTTATCTATACAGCAGTAATAGTTGTGATACTTCTGGCCTTTTTTGCCTTGGTAATGACCAATGGCTTTTATAGAGATGTGTGGTGGGAGGGGGCTAATTTGGCAGTAAAAAATAAGAAGGGTAAAGTAAAATACTATCCAATTACTGGTAGGACAAAATTGAAAGGTTGGAAAGCGAAAATGAATGTAGAAGGTCTGGGAGAAGTATCCGAGTATACTTTTATTGTTGTGTTTTATCTGTTTAGAGGGTTTACTATTCAAGTAGAAAACGAAAAAGAATTTGACGAACTAATAGCTCTTGTTAGAGAAAATACAGGTAGGGAAATAGAGGTATTATAGATTTATTTAATATAATTTTATGTCAGGACAAAAATATAATGCCCGACAAGAAGCATCTTTTTTTGTGAGGACAAGTATTCCAGTTGCTGTAATTTTTTTTGGCATTGTTATTTTTAGTTTTGTGGCCAATGGTTTTATATCACCTGAAAACTTTAAGCCAGTTTTTTTGATGACTTTCATACTTGCCATGTTATTAAGTTTTGCCAGTAGTATCTTCTCTAGGGTGGGTCTTTCAATAGAAGGGAACATGATTGTAATTAAAAATAAATTTAATAAAAAAGAGGTTAGAATACCTGTGGATAATAGTTTGGAACTCGAGACTATCAAAAAGGAGCATGTTTCAAAGAATTCTGTACAAACATGGTATTATATCCTTAGGATTGAACATGGGGGTGAAAAGCCAATTTCTTTGCGCTTTGACTCTAAGGCTACTAGAACTGAGTTTTGTCAGGACTTGAAAATGACTAATCAAAATTTTGATATTACAAATCTTGATTTATCGGAAGATGATAAAAAAATTGCCAGCATTAGTGATATTATAAGCATTTTTAGGCAGACAAAATCAAAAACTGCTGATGATGTCATTGCTCAGCCTACATCAGAAACTAATACAAAGAGTGAGTATGGACAAGACACACCTACAAACATGAAAAAAACAAATACTAATATGGAGTTAAAACTTCCAGAAATGCTAAGAGCTGTATTTGTGGTATTAATAGTTGTTGTGGTAGTATACTATTATATCGTGTATATAAAATAATAATATAAGTATGAAAAGTAGGATGGACGATATTTCAATGCGCAGAGAAGAAGAGGGTGGGCGTCTGGCCGAGGTTGAATATCAGCTGGAACGCAGCATGTTGTTGCATTTGGAAAAAGGTGAGGGTGAAAATGAACTGCCTACTGAGATGAGTGTAGAGGTTATAGTTTTGGATATTCCAGAAAAAAATGGTGCGGGTGGAGAAAAAAATAAAACAATTTTGATGATAGGTGGTATGGGCGAGGATTTGAGTGTTATGCGTCCAGTCCTAAAAGAATTGGCATTGCAAGGTAAACAAGTGGTGGCCATATCCATGCCGGGTTATGGTGCCGCCGACAATCCAGACAAGAGCTGGAGAGAGGATGAATCTGGTGAGACAAAAAAAGATTTTAAAGACTATTCAGTTTTGGTTGGTAGGATTTATGATGAGTTGCGTGGTAATCCACCACAAAAAACCGCTCGTCCTCTAGCTGATAAGCCTACAGTCGTTGGTCATTCATTGGGTGGGGCGATTGCAGCTGATTTTGCTAGTCGCAATACAGATAGGGTAGATTCAGTAGTGTTAGTCGCTCCTGGTGGCTTGGAAAAAGAGCCGATTATCCCCGGTACTTATGTCGCACCAAAGATGACAGCAGAATTTAGTATTACACATTTTAAAGAAGCTTTTAAGCGTTTTGCAAAAGAACATGAAGATGAAGTTCCGCCAGTTGTGCGGAGTATGTGGGTAGATAATTTTCTTTTGGACAAGAATTCTCTTAGATTGGTACAGCGTTTTTGGGAGAGCTCTGTAATGGCACAAGGAAATCTTGAAGAAGACGTTGGTAAAATCAATGATAGTGGTGTACCAGTGACTATTGTGTCTAGTGAAAAGGATAGTTTGTTTCCAACTAAAAAATATGATGAATTAGTCAAAAGATTGGCAGGAGAAAATGCTGAAGTAAAGGAAATGAAGGGTGCAGGGCACTATGGAATTTTAGACGACCCTCAGCAATTTGCAAAATTGATGGAATAGTCTGTTTCAAAAAATAAAAAATAATTTAGTATGCAAGAAACATTAGACAAAATTAAAAAAGAATTTATAAAAGGACTCGACGAAGTCAAGGAAGTTTTGCAATTGGAAGAGCTTGAGCAAAAGTTTTTTTCTCGCAAATCTGGTGAGATGACCGAAGCCATGAAAAGCCTGAAAAAATTATCAGGCGATGCCAAAGCCGAATTTGGTAAGCTCGCCAATGAAGTAAAAAAAGAATTAGAAGATCTGTACGGAAAGAAAAAAAATGAATTAGAAAAAAACAAAATGGGTGATTTGGCAGATAGTGAGAGTATTGATGTAACTCAGCCAAACTTACCAAAAAAAGAAAATGGTAGTTTGCATCCAGAGACGCTTGTGTTGCGAGAGATGGAAGAAGTGTCGCGCAATATGGGGTTTATTGTAGAAGATGGGCCAGAGTTGGATAGCGACTACTTTTCTTTCGAAGCACTCAATATTCCAGATAGTCATCCAGCACGCGACTCACAAGATACTTTTTATATAAAAGGGCACCCCAATTGGTGTATGCGTCCTCATGTTTCCAACATGCAGGTGCGTATGATCCAAAAATACGGGACACCTCTGCGAGTAGCTTACCCTGGGCGCACATTTAGAAATGAAGCTACAGATGCTTCTCATGATCATACTTTTTATCAGTTTGAGGCTTTGGTAATTGATAAGGATATAAATGTGGGAAATTTGATTGGGATTATAAAAGAATTATTAAGCGGGCTTTATAAAAAAGATGTAGAAGTGCGACTTCGCCCAGGATATTTTCCTTTTGTGGAGCCAGGATTTGAAATGGATATGAAGTGTCTGATCTGCGAAGGTCAGGGTTGTGGTGCTTGTGGTCACTCTGGTTGGGTGGAGACACTCGGTTGTGGTTTGGTCCATCCAAAAGTTTTGGAAGCCGCCGGACTCGATCCAAAAGAATGGAGTGGTTTGGCATTTGGCATGGGGCTTACTCGACTCGCAATGCAAAAGTACAGAATAGAAGATATTCGTCATTTGCAATCGGGAGATCTTAGATTTTTAAAACAATTTTAAATATGTTATTAAGCTATAATTGGATAAAAAATTATGTAGACTTACCAGACTCTCTGACTCCAGAAGAGCTTGGTTTGAAATTGACTATGAGTACAGTAGAGGTTGAAGGTGTAGAAAAGCAAGGCAAAGATCTTGAAAATATTGTAGTAGGTATTGTAAAAAAAGTTGAAAAGCATCCAGATGCTGATAAGCTTCAGCTTTGTAGGGTCTATGATGGTACAGAAGATTGGCAAGTTGTTTGCGGAGGGTCAAATGTTGTAAAGAATATGAAAGTAGCATTAGGTAGAATTGGTGCCAAAGTAAAATGGCATGGTGAAGGAGATTTGATCGAGCTTACCAAAGCAAAAATTCGTGGAGTAGAATCATTCGGCATGATTTGTGCGTCGTCTGAGATTGGTTTGGGAGATATGTTTCCACTAGAGGGTGAGAAAGAAATTTTGGACTTGTCTAGTATAGAGGCAAAAGCCGGAACTACAATTGCAAAAGCATTAGAGTTAGATGATGTGGTCTATGATATTGATAATAAGTCTATGACTCACCGCCCAGATTTGTGGGGTCACTATGGCATGAGTAGGGAAGTGGCAGCACTTTATAATAAAAAACTGGTTAGTTATAATCCACCAGCGATAAAGCCTGGAAAAGAGTTTAAAATAAAAGTAGATATAAAAGATACCAAGCTTTGCCCTCGATATATGGCAGTAGCGATTGATGGTATAAAAGTAGAACCATCACCAGACTGGTTGCAAAAGAAACTTCTTGCTGTTGGATTGAATCCAATAAATAATATTGTAGATATTACCAATTATATTTTGTTTGATTTGGGTCAGCCAATGCATGCATTCGATGCTGCGCATCTCAAAGGAAAAAAGAATAAGGAAAAAGGAGTAAATATTTTGGCTAGAAGAGCCGAAGTAGGAGAGAAGTTTGTTACACTTGATGAAAAGGAACATGATTTGACGAATGAAGACTTGGTTATTGCTACCGAAGAAAAAGCTGTAGCTTTGGCCGGTGTGATGGGTGGGCTTAATAGTGAAATAAAGAACGATACTACGACTATTGTTTTTGAGTCTGCCAATTTTGATGCATTGAATACTAGGCGAACTGCAACTAGGCTTGGTATTAGGACAGATTCTTCATCTAGATTTGAAAAGAGTCTAGATGCAAATAATTGTGAACTGGCTTTGAAGCGTGCGGTTGAATTAACATTGGAACTGTGTCCAAATGCAAAAGTAGTAAGTAGTGTGGCAGACGAGTCTAACTTTAGTTTAAATCAAGGACCAATAGAGCTATCTCTTGAGTTTATCAATAAAAAAATCGGAGTTGAGTTAGAAAAAAAACAAGTTGTGAAAATTTTAGAGAGTCTGGGTTTCGATGTAAAAGATAAGAAGGATATCTTATTTGTAACTGTCCCAACTTGGCGTGCTACAAAAGATATTTCAATTGCAGAAGACTTGGTAGAGGAAGTTGCTAGAATTTATGGTTATGGAAATATTGAGACTGTATTACCAACCTTTTCCATCACTCCTCCTGAGAGGAACGAATTAAAAACACTAGAAAATAAAATAAAAGATATTTTGAGCTTGGAATTTGGATTTAATGAAGTCTATAATTACTCCTTTATCTCACCAAAATGGATAGAGATAGCTGGGTTAGATGAAGACAGTCTGATTGAGCTAGATAATCCGGTAGCCAAAGATAGGCCATATTTGCGTCGTAGTCTGTGGCCAAATATGCTCGAAAATGTAGAAAAGAATTTACACGAGTTTGATAGTGTAAAGATATTTGAAGTCGGGCAGGTCTTTGACAAAAATAATCCTGGGGTACGAGCGGCTGATAACAGTGATGAATTATTACCGCGCCAAGATTTGATGCTTGGCTTGGCTTTTGCTAGCAAGGGAGTAGGCAAGCCTTTTTACGAAGTTTCATCTGCTATATCAGGAATATTAGATAATTTTAATTGTGATTATGAATTAAAAGCCAAGAGCGAAATGGAAGGTGAATTTATTCATCCCGGCCGCACAGCTGAGGTAATAGTTAATGGCGAAGTGGTTGGTGCAGTGGGGGAGATTCATCCTGTTACATTATATAAGATCGGTATAGATGAGAGAACAGCGGTCGTTGAAATTAGTCTGAATAAACTTATCGAGCAGGTAGCAGAAAAAAATAATTATAAAAAACTATCAGTCTATCCGGCAGTAGAGCGTGATGTTGCTTTTCTAGTAGACAAAAAAGTAACTAATACAGAAATTTCAGAGAAACTAAAAAATGTAGATGAGCTAGTTAAGGGTATTGAATTATTTGATGTTTACGACCCTTCGGCTGATGCTCAGGGTAAAATCCCAGAAGGAAAAAAGAGTATGGCTTATCACATAACATACCGCAGTGATGAAAAGACTTTGGAATCAAAAGAAATAGACAAGATCCATGAGAAATTGACAAAAGTTTTGGTTGATGATTTTGATGTAGAGATTAGATAAAACATATCCACAAGTATACTAAAAAAGCCTGTAAAAAGGCTTTTTTGTTTTTGTAAAATGTGCTATTATATAAGTAATAAGTTACTGGTGCTTGAGCCAGCTTTTTCTGGTTATTTTTTAATAAAATTATGTCATCCTGGCTAGTTAAAAAAATTAATCAAAAATTTGAGAGTGAGATTATAAAATCCAAACAGGATTTGTATTTGGTTTTTAGTTTGTCTGTCCTGTCATTTATCGCACTACTGCTCATGGCACAGGGTGTGTTTTTTATTTTTAATAAAGCCATCCTTTCTGTCACTTGGTCTACTCCTGTAAATATTGATATCACAGGCGGGCTTTCTTCTGGTAAGAGTGTGCAGATAAAAATGGAAAGTGAAACTAAGACACATCTTTTTTATTCTGGTAATGCTGGCGCTGCTACCAGGTATAGTGTTGTCGATAGTGGTGTTACTACCACTCCAGAAGCTGTTTATGATAGCAATTCCGGCGTTGGTTCTAGAGAATTGGGTATGGTTTTGAATGGTTCAAATGTACCTTATGTTTTTCAGTCAGATAGTGGTAATGGCTTGTACTATGCTCTTAGAGACGGTGGCGTTACTGGTGGTTGTGCTAGTTCTAATTGGAGTTGTTTTACTGTTACCTCTACTATCGCTATAGGCGATTTGGCTACAGCCATGCAAGGTACTACTTTGATGGTGACTGGTCGTAATACAAGTAATGGTGATTTGTTATATTTTAGCTGTGACACTTCTAGTTGTGCTACTACAACTGATTGGACTGATGAGACTATTTTTGATAGTGATGCTAATAAAACTTATCATGACATGTCTGTTAATTCTAGTAGTCAGCCTATCGTGGCTTATAGAGATCATCCAGAAGGTTTTGTTTATTATGCTACTCGTATTGGTGGTGGGGGTGGTACAGGTTGTTCAGACAATAATTGGAGTTGTGTAAAGTTGGATACTTGTGCTGCAGAGTATATAAGTTTGGCTGTTGATAGTACCGGCAATATGGGGGTATCGTATGTAAGTAGTACAGATTCTGGAACAATACGTTTTGCCTATGAGGATTCTGGAAATACCGGGTGTGATACTGGTGGGACTTCTACTTTTACTTGCGAAGATGTAAATACTGTTTCCAATGCATCTGTTAACGCTAACATTTTTTTTAGTAGCACTGTACCGGCCATATCTTATTATAATGATGAATCGTCTGGCTCTGATGAGTTTATTGTATCCTACAAAGAAAGTGGTTCTTGGACATCTAATGTGGTGGCTACTGTGGATTCCGGTTCATTATACTCTTCGATAGATGGTTTTGGTACGACAGTTGGTTTTAGTTATTATAGTGATACCGACAATAATGATGTATTTTTTACAGATGCTCCATTTGTTTTTAACACTGCTCCAACACTCACTGCAATAACACCAGTTCAGACATCATCCAGCGTGGTGACAGTGACGACTACAATAGCTGATGTTGATTTAGATGTTACTTCTTTGATACTAGAATATTCACTAGATAATATTACTTGGGCATCATCTACTTTAGGAGTAATTACATCTGTCGAGGGGGGAGATGGTGTTACGCTCTTTGATGGAAATATTGGCGACATAGATACAGACATAGACGGTTCAATAGATTTAACAATAGAATGGAATATAGAGACTGATATAGACGATACTGATGATGCTACTGTATTTTTTAGGCTGATACCAAATGATGGAACTGAAAATGGTACCACGGTGAGCTCTTCGGCTTTTGCAGTAGATACCAAAGACCCTGTTGCCCCTGTTGGGTTGACAGTTAATACTACATCCACAACATCAGTTATTTTAAATTTTGGCACCGGCGCAGTTGATACTAATTTTTTGGAGTATATTATACTTTATAAACAAGGTTCTTCAGGAGTGACTTTGTCTGACACAAGTTTTGCTTCTTCATCTGATGCGAATCTAACTGCAATTGATTTCAATAGCGTACCAACAACTACTATATCTGGTTTATCAGTAAATACTCAATACGCAATGAATATTTGGGGTTTTGATAGTTGGATGCAGAATGCTAGTGGTACTGAGATGAGTTTTTATACTCTTGCTGATACTCCCAATACCCCAGCTGCGGTTACTTCAAACGGTGAATTTACAATAGATATTACCTTGGGCGCAGACAATGGAGCTACTACTTATCTGGTTCATGACTCAGAAACAAACAAATATTTAATAGCTGATAGCACTTGGAATAGTTCCAGTAGTTCTGCTTGGCTTACCTATGCAGCTTTGGGGGGTGGCTCTGCTACTACAACTACTGCTTTACCCCCAAATTCATATCACACTATTGAAGTTAAAGCTAAGAATGGTGATGGGGTAGAAACAGCATATAGCTCATCTATAAGTTTATATACTTTGGCTAGTACTGCTGGCACATCTACTATAGGTATTCCAACAGTCACGACGTTGCCAATCACAATAGACCCAAGTGCAAATCCAGCAGCTACGACTTATGCTGTGTACAATTCTACTGACGGTAATTATCTAGATTCCGCCGGAGCTCCAACCAGCACAGCTGTTTATAGTACAACATCAACACTGGGATCTAGTTTTTCTGCGACTGGTTTAATTGCTAACACAGCTTATCAATTTACAGCAGTTGCTAGAAACGGAGACTTTGTCGATTCTGCTACCTCCACTGCTAATACTGCAGTTTATACTCTGGCTAATAGGCCTTCTAGCGCTTCAGCTGTAGCAGATTCTTATTCTCAGATTACTGTTTCGTGGACAGGTGATGGAACGCAGTATTATGTAGAAAATACCACAGCTGGTACTAATTCTGGCTGGATTTCTGATGCTAGGTATGCTTTCACGAGTCTTACGGCTAGTACAGAGTATTCTTTTAGGGTAAAAGCTAGAAATGGAGATAGCGTAGAGACAGATTGGTCTAGTACTATTTCTGCTACCACAGATAATTCTGGAGGTGCACCACCAGCAGTGCCACCTCCACCTCCACCTCCACCAGAACCTGATCCAGAGTGTGTTCTTGATTGCCCAATCAATCCATCTGGTTTGATCTTAATAAATAATGGGGATTCACATACTAATACTAGACGGGTTACTTTAAATTTTGATACTGAATTTACAGATCTCTATGCTGTTTCAGAATCAGGTGACTTTACTGGTATTTCTTTCGAACCAATCGTATCCAGTATACCCTTTGTAATTAATTCAGCAGGGGATGGAGAAAAGGTCGTCTATGCTAAATTTAGAAATAGTTTAGGTACTTATGATGCTAGAGATTCAATAGTATTAGATACAATTTCACCAGAACCACCAAGAATAATTACTTTTTCGCCGGATTTAATTTTTGATGGAACTACTGGTAGATATGTTTTTGACAATCCAAGTGGGGAGCCAGTTGAACTTCGTACGCTTGGCTTATCAGAAGCTTCATCTTTGGTTTCGGTTGTTGGTACTAGAGCCAGAACAGGCGAACAAGTTGTTTATCCTCGTGTCCAGTCAGACTCTAATGGTAATTGGTCATTTGATTTTCCTGATGTTTTATTTCCAGAAGTTTATTCACTAACTTTAATAGCTTCTGATTTAGCAACTAATCAATCTATTGAATCTATAATAGTTGTTGATTTATCTGGCAGTGCTGTGCCGGAGTCTGATCCAAGACCAGATCCTGATCCTGATCCAGAAGAACCACTACCAGATCCTGATCCAGACCCTCGTCCTGATCCAGATCCAACACCAGCACAGCCTGATGGTTCTGGTGGCGATCAACCTTCAGGTGGAAATCCATCAGACAGCGGAACACCTTCTGGTGGCTCCACATTGCCAACTGGAGGTTCTACTCCTACTGCAAAACCACAAGAGAAAACCACGTCTTCAAAAGTAACTGAAACAACTGAAAAGATAGTAGAAAATATAGTGAAAGCTAGTGAACCTATCCTCGAAGTTGTGAAAGTAGTAATTGACAATCCAAAGCTAGAAGCAGTTAATGAAAAAGCCATAGTACCTGTCGTGGCCACTGTCGGAGTAGCCAACATCGCTACCAGTGTCGTGGTCGGAGGATTCCAACTTCCTCAAATTTTAGCATTGTTACGCTATCTGTTTACTCAGCCATTTTTACTCTTGCGCTTGCGCAAGAGAAAGGATTGGGGAGTAGTTTACAATTCATTTACAAAGCGACCAATTGATTTGGCAACTATTCGAATTGTGGACACTCTAACCAACAAGGTGGTAAGTTCTCAGGTTACAGACTCTCAGGGTCGGTATCTACTTACAGCTAATCCTGGCACGTATAAGCTAGAAATTACCAAGCCTGGTTACTCCGGTTCTAGTGAATATTTAAAAGAGCATACAGAAGATTCCGACTATATCAATCTTTATCATGGAGAGGAAATTAGTGTTGAGGAGCCAACTGCTCTCAGTTATAATATACCCCTTGATCCAATAGACAAAAAGGTTACAACAGTTAAACTCTTGAGAGACCATACTGTAAAAACCACACAAAGCGCAGTTGCTTTGGCTGGTTTAATTATTACGGTCTTGTCTTTTGCGATTTCTCCGACTGCTATAATTGCATTATTCTTCTTTTTGCATCTTCTTTTTTATTCCGTATTCTATCGTTTTTCGCACATAAAGTTACCAGCAGCTTGGGGCAAGGTAGTAGAAAAAATATCGCAAAAGCCAATTGGAAAAGTTGTTATTCGTGTATTTGATTCAGCTTATGACAAATTGGTAGAGACTGGTGTTACAGACAGAAGAGGGCGCTACGCTATATTGGTAGGGCCATCAAAATATTATGCAACTTATGACAAAAATGGATTTAAAGAAAAAAAGACAGGAGAATTAGATTTTTCATCTGAGAAAACTCAAGGAACTGGTGGAATTTTGAATATTAGTGAGGATTTGGAGAAAGACACGTAACACATATCACGTATTACATGTTTCGTGTTCTGCAAAAAGTATGTTATAATATATTCAATTAAATTTTAAATTATCACGAGCGTGCCATGCTTGCGCTTGTGTTAAAGAGTCTATCTCCAAATACCATTTTGATCGAAATCTACATTTTTTGGCCAGAATTATTTCAAAATTTTTTAACTTAACTAAGGTTAAGTCTCAAAATTTATTCAACAATTCTGACTCAAAAAAGTGAAAATTTCATTTCAAAAGCGTATCTAGCGACAGACTCTGAAGGAGAAACATATGCTTGAATCAAGCACAGACCTTTTGTACGTAGTAATATCATTTTGTATTTTGTGGCTTACAGTATTTTTATGCTGGCTACTTTATCAGGCTGCCAGAGTACTGCGCAATGCCAACAAAATTATCGAAAACATAACACAGAAACTAGAATTAATTGTTGACGCAGTAGAATTTATAAAAGAAAAGGTAGATAGCTTATCTAGCAAGATGGGGATTGTAAATGGAATGATGGCTGGGCTTGTTGAAAAGTTTGTAATGGGTAAAATAAGTGATAAGTTGGAGGATAGGGTTACAAAAAAGAAAAAGAAAACCGCAACGAGGAAAAATAAATAGGCAAATTTATTTTAAAGTAGAGACGCGATTTATCGCGTCTCTTTTATTTGTGGGGTTGACAGACTATTTCAAATATTCATCAAAAAATATATACTAGTTTTAGATACCAAAGCTGTGCAATAGTGCACGGCGGAGGTTATATTTTTCCCTCGAACCAAAAAGGAGGTGCATCATGGGAACGAGGCTATTAGTAGAAAGAGAAAGAGTGGTAGAGGCAGTGAGATTTTTGCGGCGTGGAGAGGGTCCTGTGGACTGGTATCCTGATCCGCAAGTCTGGCAAGATTGGCCAGTACCACAGCGTCGGCGTTGGTTGAATGTCACGATTGCAACCAAGCGTACGAGGTCTGCTAAGGCCACGAACACAGACGTCTCACAAGATGCAAAACCCTAAACCTGGACGGAGAAGACATGCAACTACATGATTTCGAGGGGATTGGCTGTTCGTACTGCCATCGGTTCAAAGTACCTACGGCCCCCTTGTATTTTAGCCCTCACGACGTTATTTCGTGAGGATTTTTTATAGTTGATAAAAATATTAAAATATAGTAAGATAGGGAAGCTTATAAGCAGAAGTAAGTTGTGTTTGTGCATGGGATTGCCGCGCGATAAGCCTTCTTTCAGAGACTTACCACTCGCGATGACACTTACTACTTATTGCTTATTCTGCTTAATCTGCCTATAGCTTATTTATGGATTTTCAACATCTGCACTGTCATTCTCACTTTTCTTTGTTAGACGGTCTGACAAAGTTAAAGCCACTAGTAAAAGCGTTTAAACAGCGTGGTTTTAAGGCTGCAACTCTTACAGATTATGGCTCGTTATATGGCGCAATAAAGTTTATCCAGACTTGTCAGGCCGAAGATATCAAGCCAATTTTAGGTTTTGAGGCATATATTGCACCGAGAAAGATGTCGGACCAAGATGTTCAGCTTGATAAAAATCTCTTTCATCTGGTATTATTGGCAGAAAATTACGAAGGCTATAAGAATTTAATGAAATTGTCATCACTTGGCCATTTAGATGGATTTTTTAATGGAAAGCCCCGGCTTGATAAAGAAATTTTAAAACAATATTCAAAAAATATAATTGCTCTGTCTGGGTGTATTCGAGGCGAGGTGCCACAGCTTTTGAAACAAAATAAAACAGAAGAGGCAAAGGCAGTGACCCTAGAGTATAATGAAATTTTTGGGAGTAATAATTTTTATTTAGAATTACAAGATCACCCAGCAATTGAAGGACAAATAGACGTAAATACAAAAATGATTCAACTGTCAAAAGACACGGGAGTCCCAATGGTGGTTAGTCGTGATGTGCACTATCTAAATACTGATGATGCTGAGGCTCAAGATATTTTGACTTGTATTAGTAATGGTTGGAAAGTAAATCAGACCGATAGAGAGGACTATCGTCATGTAGACAGGTCTCTCAATACTGCGTCTGATATTATATCGCGCTTTCGTCATGTACCAGATGCTTTGGAAAACACAATTAAAATTAGAGACAGAATAAATATTGAGATAGAATTAGACAATTGGCATTTTGCGCCAGTTGATTTGCCAAAAGGTAAGACTGCAGATGAATATTTGCATGATTTGGTATATGAAAAGGTTTTAAATTTTTATCCAGCTATAACTGATGAGATCAAAGAGCGAATTGAGTATGAATTTGGAATTATTAGTGGGAAAGGTTATTCGCCATACTTTATCTGTGTGGCTGATTATGTAGACTATGCAAAAGACAATGGTATTGTAGAAACTACTAGGGGGTCTGGAGCCGGCTCGCTTATTTCTTATGTAATGGGGATTACTACTGTGGATCCACTTAGGTTCAAGCTTCCATTTGAGCGCTTCTTAAATCCATTTCGTCCTAGTCCTCCTGATATTGATACAGATTTTGCTGATGACCGACGCGACGACATGATCAAGTACGTTACTGACAAATATGGAGTTGATAAGGTGGCACAGATTATTACTTTTGGTACTATGGCTGCTCGTGGTAGTGTGCGTGATGTAGGTAGAGCACTAGGTCTTTCCTATAGTTTTTGCGATCAGGTTTCCAAGCTTATTCCAATGGGCTCCCAAGGTTTCGCAATGACAATAAAGCGGGCAATAGACGAAGAGCCAGATTTGAAAAAATTATACACAACAAATGAAGATGTAAAAAGACTTTTGGATTTGGCACAGAGAGTAGAGGGTTGCGCTAGACACACCTCGATTCATGCAGCTGGTGTGGTGATTTCACCTACCCCTCTTACAGATTTTTCTCCAGTTCAGCACGAGACTGGCGGAGAGCGTTTGACAACCCAGTATGAAATGAAATCAGTGGAGTCTGCTGGTGTTTTGAAATATGACTTTTTGGGTATTAGGAATTTATCAATATTAGGGCGCTCAGTGGAGATTGTGAGAGCGACTACGGGTGATGAGATAGATATTTATGCTTTACCACTAGATGATGACATCACTTTTGAAATGCTTGCTCGTGGGGAGACTATGGGGGTTTTTCAGCTCGGTGGCTCTGGTATGACCAAGTGGCTAAAGGAGTTGAAGCCAAATAGAATTGAAGATATTATGGCCATGGTGGCACTCTACCGTCCTGGTCCGATGGAATCTATTCCAGAGTATATCAAGAGAAAGTATAATTCAGAATTCGTGAAGTTTTTGGATCCGCGACTAGAAAAGATTTTGGATGCTTCGTATGGCTTGCTCGTTTATCAAGATGACGTCATGCTTACCGCCATTGAGCTTGCGGGTTATGATTGGATGGAAGCAGACAAATTTAGAAAGGCTATGGGAAAGAAAATTCCTGAGGAAATGGCCAAGCAAAAAATTAAGTTTTATGATGGTTGTAAAAATTATGGCAAGGTGCCAAAAGATATTGTAGACCAACTCTGGCATGCAATCGAGCCATTTGCTGCGTATGGTTTTAATAAGGCTCATGCGGCTTCGTACGGTGCTGTGGCTTATCAGACAGCTTATATGAAGGCGCACTATCCAGTGCAATATATGACAGCTGTCTTGCAGGCTGAGTTTGGTGATTCCGACAAGGTTGCAGAGATTTTTCACGAGTGTAGTAAGATGAAGATCACGATTTTACCACCCGACATAAATGAGAGTTTTCGCAATTTTGCTATGGTCTCCAAGCCGGGAGAGCCTGGTATAATTAGATTTGGTCTCAATGCCATAAAAAATGTAGGGAAAAATATTTGCGATGTCATTTATTCTGAGAGAAAAAAGAATGGAAGTTACAAGAGTTTGGAGGATCTGCTAGAAAGGGCCCAAGATAAGGATTTGAATAAGAGGTCTTTGGATAGCTTGATAAAATCTGGCGCAATGGACTGTTTTGAATTAGACAGGGGATTACTAACATCCAATATTGAAAATATATTATTTTTTAGCAAGCAACTGAAAGAAAAGAACCTAACAAACCAAGATTCATTGTTTGCCGGCACTGGAATAGATTTGGACAGTAAGGTCACACTCAAGGACGCCGAAGAAGCAACAATGGATGATAGGTTGGTTTGGGAAAAAGAATTGCTAGGTGTTTACGTATCTTCACACCCCTTCAAGTACTATAATGATAGATTTAGTAATGTTTTTGTGCCATTAAATACTATAGAAGAAACCGATCGTGATCAGTGGGTGGTGGTTGGTGGAGTAATAGATAGCACTCAGAAAAAAATAACAAAAAAAGGTAAGGTGATGATGTTTGTCTCTATCCAAGATATTACCGGAAAAATGGAACTACTAGTTTTCCCAAAAACTTATGAGACTACAAAAGATATCTGGGTAGAAGGTGAGGTAGTCTGTATAGTTGGTAAAACACCAAAAGAAGACGGGGATGATAAGATTTTTGTAGAAAAGGCTTTTACCTTAACAAAAGAAAATGCAGAGCAGATTTGTGGTCAATTTTCCTATGGAAAGACATCTATTGAAGATGGTACTCAGACAGAAGAAAAAAGTCTTGTAATTAATCTAACCAAAAAAGAACTACAAGATGGTGCTGATGATTTGAAAAAAATATTTAGTAAATATCAGGGTGATTATCAAGTTTTTATTAAGGTTGAGGGTAAAACTATAAAGACCCAAGCTTTGGTCGATTGGAATGATGATGTTTTAGTAGAAATTGAGGATTTGGTGGGCGTGGATAGGGTGGAAATATTGGAGTAGGAGAATTTATTGTTGTGCACAGCTCTCCGAAAAAGGATAGTTTCTTGTTTATTGGTATTGTGCTATAATATATATCTAAATTATTATTATTATGTCTTTCAAACTTAAAGGTAGGTCTTATAATATACCAGTTGAAAATATTTATTTAACAATAATAATCCTATGTTTGGGATTTTTTAGTTTGTGGCTACCGACATTGTATGGTGGTGTAGAAGATGCAAGAGCGGCTGGTCTCACGGTGTGTGCATCTGGATGTGATCATACTACTATTCTTGCTGCTGCTGGGGCTGCTAGTTCTGGAGATACGGTATTTATTCAATCCACATATAATTCTAGTACAGAGTCTTGGGAGTTGGGTGAGGGGGGTGAATACTCCATTGCTTTTCCTGGGCCAGGTGTAACCTATATTTGCTCCAGTACAGACGTAGAGATTGGTGGTGTTACCAGTACTGCTGCATACAAAATTAGAATGGATGAAAGATCAAGTACAACTTTTCAAAATTGTACTTTCAATAATACTGAACTTACTATAGCCAGTAGCACAGTTATTACCGGCAATGTTTTTAATCGTACGACAAGCACATTGGCCATAGTCGACGCATCCAATGCTGGATTTAATCAATCAAATATCACTGTCACCAATAATATTTTTAATGATGATTGGGGTAGTAATACTTCTAGCCAAGTTATGATTCAGTTTAATGAGTTGGCTGGGCCTCATTCAAATATAGTGATTAGTAGTAATACATTTAATTATGAGGCTGATGGTGTGTCAGCTGATCCGGGGGCTATTGTTATACCTGGGGGTAGTTTTACTATTCAGGGTAACTATTTTAAATTAGGGTCCAATCCTGTTGGGGGAGATAGTATTGCTATTATCGCTGAGCCGAGTACTGCCTCTGGTGCCTTGAGTCTAAATTTGTTGCACAACACTTTTTGGGTTCAAAGTCAGGCTACTTTTTTTACAATGTTATCACTTGGCGGTGGTAATGATGGTGTTGGTTATCAGAATGCTGATGTAACATCCACATATAATATATTTTATTCAGAACATGTTGTTAGTGATCCGGGTGTAAAAGGGGTTTCCGTTGAGTGGAATACCAGCACATTTAGTGGAACTCTTTATGAAGATTATAATGGGTGGTATGGTTTGGATAGCTCTGATGATTATATTCAGTTGTCTGGTGATGCTACCAGCTCTTTTGCTATCACTTTTGGTGATAATACTCTTACTTCTGATCCAAATTTTAAAAAATTAGATGTTGACACGGCAAATGATATGGAGATTGCGCCATTTAGTCAATATTTGGATGTGAATGTTAGCGAAGATATTGGTGCGTATAGTGCAGCTCGAGGAACATCTTTTAATATCGATGATGATGGAGCGGTGGATTATTCTACAGTCCACGCCACCAGTACTGACTTGTTGGATTTTGCTAAGACGGGAGATACTTTCACTTTTGCAGCCGGTTCTTACAGGTCTGTTAATTTGACCGGCTCCCCAGCTCTTACTGGCAATCTTACTCTTAATGGTGCTGGCGCAACGACTATTATTGAAACACCGGCCAATCAAACTGGAATGTATCTAATAAATATTAATACATCTACTATCTCTAATATGGTGGTGCAAAATGCATCTTCATCTGCTACTACGTATGCTATTTCACACGCAATGTATACATATGATGGTTCAGATTATATAGATACGGGCAATATCGGTGGTCCACCTTCGGCAGCTATGGTACTTCTGGATGCCGCTTGTGGTGGTTCGGACTTTATTTATGTTACTGCAGATGATGTAGATGTTACAAGCCTGGTATCGGGTACTGATGACTGGCACTTGGCTTTAAGTGATGTTGGCGGAGAGTCTGTGACTGTTATTGTTCCGAACCAACTTGTCACTAGTTCAGCAGATTTTGCGTCTGCCTGTTCGGGTGTTGGTCTAACAGTAGATTTGTGGGTTACATCTACTTTTTCCAACGATGGTTCAGAGCTTACTTATGATGCCGCAACTCTATCTGGATTGGGAGTTACCATGTACGGAGCTTTGGAAGATCCAGCATATATAGAGAGTGACGCAACTGAATATTATGGCATAAGACTAGATGGATCTAGTAATAATACAATAGAAAATGTAACTAGTACAAATAATACTCACGGAATACACTTTAAGACTACATCAGCAAACAATACTGTGAGTTCATCAGTATTTACTGCTAATATTCTCAGTGATATTTATGTAAAAAATAGTGGTACAAACAATTTTAAAAATACTAGTTTTTCTACTGCCTCGACCACTTTTGAAGGGGATGGTCTAATTAATGTTTACGAAAGAGCCAGAGCATATGTAACAAATAGTAGTACATCTGCAGTTTCTGGTGTTGGTGTTACATTTACCAGTGCTGACGAGAGTGTTACTGAGACGGTTACTACCACTGCCACTGGATATACTTCATACACCGATCATTTATTAGCTTGGACAATGTCTAGCTCATCTGTAGCTGTTACTAATGGTGGTTACAATCCATTTACTGTCGCCTCGGCTGCTAGCTCAACATATTATGCGACATCCACCTCGTCTAATCTAAGTTCTGTCAATCAGACATTTAGTTTAGTTATGCTTAATGCTGGCATAACACAATCTACCACTACCCTTGCCGTTACCGAAGGTAGTACAACTAGTAGTTATACAATGGTCTTAAACACCCAACCAACAAATAGTGTTGTTATTACTTTGGCCACCAGCACTGCAGATATTTCTCTTTCTACTACTACTCTTACTTTTACTACGGCTAATTGGGATACGGCACAAACCGTCACTGTCACTGCGGTAGATGATAGTTTGGATGAGGATTCAGAGAGTGTTACTATTAGTCATATTGCTTCTGGTGGCGATGGAAATTATGATGGTATTAGTATTTCAGATGTAACTGTAACTGTAACCGATGATGACACTGCCGGAGTCACTATTTCAGATATTACCATGAGTGTCACCGAAGGTGGTAGTACTGATAACTACACAGCGGTGCTCGCATCAGAGCCAACCGATAATGTAACTATTGCTCTATTAGCCTCTGGCGCAGATGCTAGTATTTCAACATCATCAATTATCTTCACTAGTGCGAACTGGAATACTCCAGTAACTGTGACAGTAACAGCCACAGACGACAGCACAGTAGAATTATCAGAAACTGTTACTATTACTCATACTGCCACTAGTGACGATACAAATTATGATGCCATTAGCATTTCAGATGTGGTAGCTACAGTCACTGACGATGATGTGGCTGCATCTAGTAGTGGAGGGGGAGGTACATACTCCAATATTACTTATCCAAGCAAGATGAACGAAGACTCCAAGGACTTTGTTATCAACAGTGATGTACAAGAAGCAAGCTCCATAGAAGTAACTCTAAATTTCAATTTTAAAAATGCTGAGAAAGTTGCAATATCTAATTCTAAATCATTTGATAGTGTAGAATATCAAGATTATGAAGATGCAAAAGATTGGACATTAGACTCTGGTAATGGTACTAAATATGTATATGCAAAGATCAGAAGTGCTTCAGGTGGTACAATACTCGTATCTGATAATATCGAACTTAACGTTCCTGTGCAAGAACAAACAGCCCCAATAACTGATGTAGATACTGACATTTGCTCTCTAACCCAAAAACAATCATACAAACACTCCCAATCCACATCAGTCTACTACATCACCGAAGACTGTACCAAGCGTGCTTTCAAACGTTCAGACGTATTCTTCACTTACTTTGACTCTTGGGATGACGTTATGACTACTACTAAGACCAAATTAGACAGTATTACAGATGATACACTAGGCTTTATGCCATACGGTCCTAAATATGACCCTAAGTACGGGGCTCTAGTTAAAATTGTAACTGATCCAAAAGTATATCTACTCTTAGGAACAGAAAAATACTGGATCACATCAGAAACAGTCTTCACAACACTAAACTATGCTTGGAACTGGATAGAGGATGTTGCCACTGGCTTACTAGATAAGTATACTGTAGGATCAGAAATTACTTATACTAATCACCACCCAAACTACACCCTAATCAAATACGAAGACAGCTCTAAAGTATACAGACTAGAACCTGATCCAGAAGATGCTAACACCCAAGTAAAACGTTGGATAACAGACGAACCTACTTTTGAATCTCTTAATTTTAGATGGGATAGAATTGTTACTATTGATAACACAGAAGGTTATCCTGACGGAGAGGATTTGTAGGGTTAAAAGTTATCCACCTATGATTTAAAAAAAGGGCTAAAAACCCTTTTTTATTTTTGATAAAAATAGTTTTACACATAATATCCTCATGTTTTTGAGGATATTTTTGTTTTGTGGTATAATGTTAAATACCTAAATTAAGGGGGATTTTTTGCTATGCAAGTAAATAAAGACAAAAAAAACATACTTTGGTTCAAGGAAATTGAAATAAAAGATGTGCCTTTGGTAGGGGGTAAAAATGCCTCACTAGGGGAGATGTATTCCAAATTAACCAAAAAAGGTATTAGCGTTCCAAATGGTTTTGCTGTTACTTCCAAGGCTTATTGGGATTTTTTGAGATCCACAAAATTGGAACAAAAAATTAAAAAAGAAGTTCAAGATTTGAATGTACACGATGTGAAGGAGTTGGCGAGAGTTGGTAAGAAAGTCCGTGGTTTTATTTTAAGCGCAAACTTTCCAAAGTCGCTAGAAAAAGAAATAATAAAAGCTTACAAAGAATTGTCCAAACAAAGCAAAACAAAAAATTTGTCAGTAGCTGTGCGCTCGTCTGCTACAGCCGAAGATTTGCCAGACGCTAGCTTTGCTGGACAACAAGAAACATATTTAAATGTAGTTGGCGATAAAGATTTGCTTTTGGCTGTAAAAAAATGCGTAGCATCACTGTTTACTGATCGAGCTATTTCTTATCGTGAAGCAAAGGGTTTTGAGCATATGAATGTGGCATTATCTGTCACTGTTCAGCAGATGGTAAGATCAGATGTGGGTTCTAGCGGAGTATTATTTACACTTGATACTGAGTCTGGTTTTCCTGGGGTAGTACTTATTAATTCTTCTTATGGCCTCGGTGAATATGTCGTAAAAGGGCAAGTAACACCAGACCAGTACTATGTCTTCAAAGAAGGTGTAAAGCAAGGTAAAAAGGCCGTTATTAGCCGTATTTTGGGCTCCAAAGAGGTGAAGCTGGTATATGGCAAGACTCGTGGTACCAAGCAAATGATTGTGCCAAAATCTAATCAAAATAAGTTTGCAATTTCTGACGACGATGTGTTGCAACTTGCAAAATGGGGGATGCAAATTGAAGAGCATTACAAAAAACCTCAAGATATAGAATGGGCAAAGGATGGTAAGACTGGTAAGCTCTATATTGTTCAAGCACGACCAGAGACTGTAAAGGCACGTTCAAGTCACTCTGTAATTGAAACTTATAAATTAAATAAAAAAGGCAAAGTCTTAGTAACTGGTACTGCTGTTGGACAAAAGATTGGTGCTGGAAAAGTGAGAGTAATAGAAAAGCCAGCCCAGATGAAAAGCTTTAAAAAAGGAGAAATTTTGGTTACTCGCATCACTGATCCAGATTGGGAGCCGATCATGCGCATAGCCAGTGCTATTATTACTGAGCAAGGTGGCAAAACTTCTCATGCTGCGATTGTTTCGCGCGAATTAGGTGTTCCTTGTCTAGTTGGTACCAAGAATGCCAGAAAGTTACTCAAAACTGGTAAAAAAATAACAGTTAGCTGTGCTGAAGGTGATGAAGGTGTAGTGTATAATGAAATACTACCTTTTGAAGTTAAAAAAACTGAAATAAAAGAAGTTTCCAAGACCAAAACTAAGATAATGATGAATGTTGGGGATCCTGATAATGCTTTTGCGCTATCTTTCTTACCAAATGATGGAGTCGGATTAGCTCGTGAGGAATTTATTTTTTCCAATTTTATTCGTATTCATCCTTTGGCACTGATAAATTACAATAAATTAAAAGACAAAAAAGCTAAGAAAAAAATAGCAGAGATGACTAAAGGTTACAGACGCAAATCAGATTATTGTGTGGATAAGCTGGCCGAGGGTATTGCTAGGATTGCAGCTGCATCTTACAAAAACGATGTAGTTTTAAGGTTGTCAGATTTCAAGACCAATGAGTACGCAACCTTGATTGGTGGAAAAGAATTTGAACCAGAAGAAGAAAATCCAATGCTTGGTTGGCGTGGGGCTAGTCGATATTACTCAAAGGAATATAAACAAGCTTTCAAATTAGAATGTGAAGCAATTAAAAAAGTTCGGGACGTTTGGGGACTTACCAATGTAATTGTTATGGTTCCATTTTGTCGTACTCCAGAAGAGGGCGAGCAAGTTTTGAAGACTATGAAGGAGTTTGGATTGGAGAGAGGTAAGAATGGTCTGCAAGTCTATGTCATGTGCGAAATTCCAGCCAATGTAATCTTAGCAGAGGAATTTGCAAAAATCTTTGACGGATTTTCTATCGGTTCCAACGATCTCACCCAATTAACTTTGGGGGTTGATCGTGACTCTAGTCTGGTTAGTCATGTATATGATGAAAAGAACAAGGCCGTTACTAAGTTGATCAAAGATGTAATAAGAATTGCTCACAAAAACAAAAGAAAAGTCGGTATTTGTGGACAGGCTCCAAGTGACTATCCAGAGTTTGCTGAGTTTTTGGTTCGTGAGGGAATTGATAGTATTTCACTAAATCCCGATACTGTTGTTTCTACTCGAGAGCGAATAGCTTATGCCGAAAAGACTCTTGGTAAAAAAGGAAAAAAGACCAGTCCAAAGTTCTTAAGTCTGGTTGTTACTTTGGGTATTTTGGCATTTGGAGTGATGAGTCTGGGTGCTGGGTGCACCAATCAGGTAATAAAAAATACTGCACCAAAAATAAATAATCAAGAATTATCACCGGCAGAGATTAGGGAAAAGGTTATGAGTGCAAAAGATAAAGAATTTGACGCTCAAATGTTTGATCTAAAAGAAGACGGTTTTGCAAGTTTTGAAATAAAATATCCATCATCTTGGGCTGTGGAGCACTGGAATGGTGGGGTGACGGTTAAAAACTATGAAACAGAAGAATATATTAGTATTTTTGAGCAACTCGTCAGTCATCCTGCGACAAGCAATGAAACAAAAAGTATTGAAATTAATGGTGAGAAAGGTGAGCAATATCAGGATGGTGAATTTTATATAGTAGAGTTTGATTTAGATGATATCACTTTGGAGATAAATGGAAAAACGGACAGGTTTGAAGATATTTTGGCTACTTTGAAGTTTACAAAAAATGATAATCCAGATAGAGCCCTGACACATTGGGATGTAAAAGAAAAACGTATTTGTGTGCAGATGATTACTTATGCGAGGCAAGATAAAAATTCAGACTGCCAAATGTTTGGTACACCTTGTGATGTGCCAGATAGTTGGGAAGTTTGTGATTAAATTTTAATTTTAAAAATATGGGAGAAGGAAGACCAAGAGAATGGAATAACGCACACTTTGGTGAGGTCACGCTACCAAAAGGTCTGCGTAAGGGGGGGCAAGATGGAGCAAGACCAGAACATTGGGGACATGCCAAGGAATTTAAGGTGCCAGAAGGCTTGCTCAAAAAAGAAGGTGGGCAAGAGGGTGGTGGAGAAGTAAGGTTGATGGCTGGTGAAAGAATTAACATAAGGAGAAGCTCTGGCGAAGTACAAGAAGTAGTAATATCTTCTTTTGATGATCAAACTGGAGATGTCAATGTTGCGTTTGCTCACGAATCTGGTGGGACTGCAACTAAGACTATTCCTCGTCAAGAAGTTGAAGCGCTTAATCCAGACGGATCTCAAAAAGAATAATAATTAATTTTTAAATTAATCTATGGCAGAAAAAAGAGAAACAGAGGGGGTACCAATGTTGACCAAAGGAGAGTTTGATAGAATTACGATGGGGGATGTTGATAATGATGACTTCCAAACATTTTGCTCAGAAAAAGGTGTAGAGATTAGTGGTGACCCTAAAGCAGTGCAGGAGATAGTAATAGACGGTGGAAAAATAGCTAAGATGGTTACTTATAGAGGAGATTTTGGTACTATCATTAATGAAGATAGTATTGTTGCTAGGCATTCCAAATTTACCCCAAAGGTTGAAAAAGAAGTTGAAAGAGGTTTTTCTAGTGAGGAGTTTCCGGCTGGAGCAACAAAGAAATTTGTTGATCTAGAGACTAGTGAGACAAAAGAGGGTAAAGTGGTGTCTCTAAAGATGGCAGAAGGGAAAAAAATAGTTGAATTAGAAATGGATGATGGTAGTATGGTAGATGTTAGTATTGCTAATATCATAGAGGAATAGTATTAATATAAAACAAAAAAACCACCCATAAGGGTGGTTTTTTAGTTTTATTATATCTAGTCTGCGGTTACTGTAATAGAATTTCCTTGTACCATCTTTGATGTTCCATCAGTAAAGACTACTGATGAATAATAATCTAGGGTTGCGGATGATCTAGATGGAGTATAACCCAACATAGTAGATGCTGGCGCAGAGTACGAACACTCTTCAAAATCTGAACCACACGTTTTTCTTAGTATTCCTTCAGTATAGATCCTGTGATAAGAAATTTCTTTGTTGCTAGGATTCACAGTGGAACTGATAGTACAATTTTCACTAGCAGTCACTCCAAGAGTCTTTTTTTGGGGACTAAAACTAATGTCTATAGTAGGTTCTGAAGGAATACTAACGAAGTAGCTAATAGAATTACTTAGCAAAGTCGAGCTATCTGTGAAAGTTGCTTTTGCTTGGTAAGGGACCGGAAGTCCAGTGTAAGAAACATTGTTTTTTGTGTGTGTGCAGGTTGTGGCGCTAGGACATGTTATATAAGTGCTACCAGTAAGTGGAAATATTATCTCTAATTTATGAACAGTCTTATTTTCAGGATTAACAATTGCTGTAATATTCACTGTATCTCCTACAACTACCGATCCTATGTCTTTATTGATTTCTATCGTTGGTTCTGCGGGAACGCCAATAAAGTAAGTGAGAACATTGCTTAGTATCGTAGAATTATCTGTAAAGGTTGCTCTGGCTTTTCGTATCAGGAGTATCCCCGCTTGGCTATGGTTTTGGTTGTAAGTACAGGTCAAGCTATTAGGGCAATTATTGAGTACTCCATTACTAGAGTCTAGTATCTCTAGTTTGCTGATTGTTTTTCCAGCTGGATCAACTGTTGCTGTAAGACCTACTACATCTCCTACGACGACTGGACTTTTATCCTTGGTAAGTTCCACTATTGGCTCCGCAGGAAATCCAACAGTGTAATATAGTGTAAAGCTACTCGCAGTACTATTGTCTGTGAATGTTGCTTTGGATTGAATGATCACTGGGAGACCTCCAGTATTGTGTGTAGCAGTATAAGTACATGTTAGAGTGTTGTAGCAAGTTTCAAGGATGTGTCCATTTGGTATTTTTATTTCCACCTTACTTATTGTCTTGTTGGAAGGATCAACAGTAGCTGTAATATTCACGATATCTCCAGCCACAGGTGATGCAACGTCTTTTGTTAGTTCAACTGTTGGATTAGCCACAGGTCCTTCTGCTGTTACTTCCACTATATTACCGAGTATACTTGTTTGAAATGTTCCGTCAGTGAACCACACCTTTGAGCTGTAGCCTATTATTCCAGAATCTTGTGTGGAGTTGCCACCCAACAGCTCATAAGCTAGAGAAGTGAAAGAACAAGTCTCTGTTGTACAATTTTTTACTTCTCCTAATTCACCGTATAGTTTGTGGCTGGATATTGTCTTACCTTTTGAATCAACCACAGAGCTAATAGTACAATTCTGGCCAGCAGTTACACTTGCTTGGTTGGGAGAGAAGCCGATCGTTATTGTCGGTTCTACGGCGGCAAACACATTAATTGTTTCTAATCCAGAATTAATAATAGTTCCGTCGGAAAAAGTAGCTATAGCTCTGAATGGGTGAACACCCACTATCCATGGTTTAGAACTGGCATCATAATAACAGGTAACTATATTGTTACAAGTTTTGTAAACAGTATTACTGTTGTTAGTAATTTGAATTTTTGTTATAGTCTTGTCAGCTGTATCAACTGTTGCTGTCATATTGAATCCTTCTCCCTCCGATACTGAATTTTTGTTAAGATTTAGGTCGACAGTTGGTTCAGCAGGAATTTCCGGAACTTCTGGAGCATTAACTGTAATCGTCTGTGTTTCTGTTGTAATGTCTGTACCGTCTGTAAAAAATGCCTTGGCAATGATAGGGATGGTCTGTCCACCCAAATTAGTCAAGCCTGAATTTATTGTACAGCTACCAAAACACGGTTTCAAAGTAAGTCCATCTCCTATGCCCATCCAGATACTCAAGTAGTCTAATTCCTTTGATCCTGGATCTACGTCAGCTATCATGATGAGGGTCTCATCAGTGTTAAAATTATTTTTTTTCAAAATTAATTTAAGTGTGGGTTCGATTATTTGATCTGGTATGTTTACCTGTATACTAGAATAACCACTCCAGTTGTCATTTCCAGAGCTGTCAAAAGCATATGCACCATATATTATTGTTTTATTTTCAGTAAAATTAGGATACGGTCCAACAGTAGTAGAGCAGGTGGTCACATTTTGACATGTTTTTACTATTTGACCATCTACGAATATCATTATCTCTCCAACGGCTTCGTTGTCACTAGCTTTAGCAATAACTGTTGCTTCATCAGTATTAAACATGCTAGCCTTATTGATTTCGACTGATATTGTAGGTAGTTCAGTGTCGCCTTCATCTATTGGTTCATCTTGTTCTGGTTCTGGCTGAGATCCACTGTCATTGGGAATTGCTTGTGATTTTATTTTTACTGTTTGCAAACCAGTACTGATATAAGAGTTGTCAGTAAAGTAAGCAATGGCATGGTAGGGGAGAGATAGTCCAGCATATTGTGGATAAGGACCACCACCAGTATAGTTGCAAGTTTCTTTATTGCATTCCTGTACTGTTACCAAGCCGACATTTATCCTGGTTTTTTCTAGTGTCTTTGATCCCGGATTTACATTTACAGAAAAATTAATTGTCTCATCTGCTTCAGCCTCGGTCTTGGATGGGCTTATGCTGATTGATGGCGATACATACACTTCTTCTGGTATTGTTTCTTCTATTATATAAAAGTTTTTATTAATATAAGAAACTAGTCCGTTTACTCCAATTGCTCTACCAGTAATAGTGTGCTTTCCTAGGTTTAAATTTTTTGGAATTATAAAACTTAGAGAGCAGATAGCAGAATCAGAACAGATCTTTTTTGATTCGTTGTCAATCTGAATATCCAAGTAATCAACTTTGGTTATATCAGCCACTGATAGCGAAGCCACGAGTAGCTCACTCTCTGACAGATAAATATTACTAGTATAAAAATATTCTATGTTTGGTGCGTTTTCTGGTTCGCTAGTCTCAACTTCTTCTGGTTGTGCCTCTTCTTCCACTGTTCCGTTTTTTTCAGACACAGAAAAGGTACCAGACTTTTTGTAAGAAGTACCATCAGAGTAGGTAAGCTCAGTCTCATATTTGTGTCCACCAATATCATCATCAGAAAAAGGACCGGATGTAAAACTACATTCAGCCTCTCCTTCACAGGTTCCTTCTAGTTCTCCATCTACAAAGAATTTGACACTTGTGACTTCTTTATCCTCATCAGTCTTCACCTCTACACCGAATATATCTCCTGGTTTTGCTTCATCAGTCGTAGTTAGTATCTCTACCTCTGGTTCTTGGGCACCACGGATTAGTTGAATAGGATTTGTTCTATCTGTTGTATAAAAGGCTACTAAGAATGTGAATATAGCAAGGAGAACTGCTATTCCCAATCCTATTAAAACTTTTGTCCTAGTGGACCAAGTTTTTTTGATTATCGGCATTTGATTTGGTAACATAAAATGAGAGTTAATTATTATATTTAACTATGTATTTATTATACCATATATAAAGCACAACACGAAGTATAAATAATAAAAAACAAGGATTTTGACCTTGTTTTTTTGCGGACCGGACGGGACTCGAACCCGCAACTTCCGCCGTGACAGGGCGGTGCTCTAACCAATTGAACTACCGGTCCGTATGATGAAAAGATTATAGCATAATCTTTTCATAGTTTCAAGTTTATTTCTTCTCTTCAGACTCAGCTTTTAATTTTCGTTTAAGCTTCTTTTTATCACGCTTAATCTTAGCTTTTTCTCTTTCAATTTTAGTGATAGCGTTTATTCGTTTTCTCATTCCCATAGTAGTGGTATTAGTATTTAATAGTGCTAATATAATACACTAATTTAAAAAATATGTCAATAGAGGGGAGTTTTAACAAATGTTTTAGTCTGTGTAGCAATTATGCGAATATACAAAAATCCTGGTATAAATACCAGGATTTTTTAACTGTCTTTTGTTATGAAAGTTCAATATCCTCAAACATTCCCATGATGTGGATTACTTCATCTGGATAGCTTGGTATTACAGTACCGTTGTAGTAGTACAGTTTTTCTTTTACCGAGTTATCAGCATAGTATCTGGCTGTATTAGGATTGTTGCCAGACAAGTTCATGCCAACTACTTCAATAGATTCGTTGAAATCTTTGAAAGCAATCTTACATGAACCCCAACCAAATGGGTTGTTGTTTAGCAAGTGTTTGCCACCAGATGATTCACGCACAGCAATAGCAGGTAGTAATCTCCAGTCTAGGTCGTATTTGTCAGCTATTTTGATAAACTGCTTACCATAGCCTTCCAAAGGCATGTTTCTTTCTTCAAAATATTTATTAATTTTTTGTGATCTAACATCTTTTTTTACAACCTCATTTTCAATTTTTCCTGCATTTACTAGGAGTGCGAGCATTACATCATCCATTTTATTTTTGGACAAATTAGCAAAAAAGTTAATATTGTATGCTTTGGTTGGTATAGCCCCCACAGAAGACAGTAATATGGCTAAGATTAGCCCTAAAAATATCTGTTTTCTTAATTTATTCATATGATCTTGGGTTTTTAATGCCAATGGCATTTTTTATTAAATTAACCAAGAATTATAGCATATTTTTAGGGTTTTGTCAATAGTAGGAAAGGCTTAAAAAGCTTGAAATGCTAGAAAGGCCTGAAAGGCTAATCTGAATTATTTATTGTTTTTTAAATAAAAAAAGTCCGTTTTGGACTTGTTTCTTTATTTTTTTTATATGTGTCGTACTATGCGTCATTAAAATATCCTAGTTTAGTTTTCAAATCCTTCAGCCGTGCATAAAACCCAGATGTGTGGATAGAATTTATCTTTAGCTTCTTAAAATCATAGTGGTGCATCCATTCATGCAAGAGGGTATCAAAGAAGGTCTTAGGTGCCAAAAACTGACCTCTGGCGGCAGTTCTATTTGTAATGTAGATGTAATGACTACCAGGCTTGTAATATCCATATTGTTTGGCTACAATACGACCTTTATGTCTTTTGTGAGATTGATTGGCAGATGATATTTTTAGCTTTACAATATCAATTCTAGCTAGGTCGGCCAATTCATCCAATAGCAAATCTCCAAGAGTTTGCCTGTCTTCCTCGGTAGAGCTTCTCAAAAGTTTGTCGGATAATTTTAAGGCCCTATCAGAAACAGGGAATTTGATTTTTGTTATAGAGTTGGATCGTTGGTAGTTTGATTGTAATAATCTAAAAAACATAGAAGAGTATTATATCATAAAAAATGCGATGCTAATATGCGAATGCATGCGAATTATACTAATAATATACGAATCCCTACTTAGGAAGGACATTCGTATTATTAGTATGAATTTGTATATTAGCATTAAAAAAGACTCTCAAAGTGTTCGGTGATGGTATTGGAACAAAGGAGGGGGTGTTCCGCCATCAACCAAACACTTTAAAAGTCTTTGATCATTACTTGATTGTGAAGACATAATAGCACAGACTTAAAAAAAAGTCAAGTCTCTCCATTGTGGACAAAATGTTTTGGCTAAAATAAGGGGAAAATTATTTCACTAAAACACTTTATCGCCTCATCACACGATTATGTGATTTAGTTATCAAGTGAAAAATTATGTAGAAAATAAAAAACCACCTTTTTACGGTGGTTTTTTCTAGATTTTTAGATAATTACTTTACAAATTCTACAATTTTTTCAAATACTTTTGGTTGGTCTTGGGCAATCTGGGATAGTACTTTACGGTCAATTTCTACATCTTTTTTCTTGCAATCTCCAATGAAGTGACTGTAAGTAGTGCCCAATGCTCGGACAGCAGCATTGATGCGGACCTGCCATAGACGACGCATTGTTCTTTTCTTTTTGCGTCTATCGCTATAGGCATAAGCACCAGCTTTGGTGTCAGCTGTTTTTGCAAGTTTGATGAGAGTCTTTCGACCGCCTTCAAAACCTTTTACTCGTTTGTGGAGGGCGCGGCGTTTCTTTACATGTCCGACGCCTCTTTTTACTCTTGGCATAAATAATTAGGTTATAGGTTTTAGGTTATAGGTCTTAGATATTCTTAATAGCACGGGTAATCGTCTTTCTCATGGTGTTTGACATGGTTGTATCACTTTTTTTGTTTCTTCTGGTATTTCCAGATTCACGAGAATTGAAGTGATCTTGACCGCAAGTACGCTTAATAATTTGGATACCTTTTTTACCCTTTTTTACTTTGAAGCGTTTTGCTGTTGCTTTATGTGTTTTTGCTTTTGGCATATTGATATTTTTTACCCACTGTACCAGAGATGGGTATCTTTCTTAAAGTGCTATGATTATAGACTATTTTGTAAATTTAGTCAAGTTTAGGCTGTTGATTACTTTTTGGCAACTATAGCTGTGATTCTGTTACCTTGTTTAGTAGGCAGTTGTTCCTTGCGTAATTCCATTTTTCCTTCTATTAGCCCAAGGAATTTGTTGACCACCTCAAAGGCTATAGTAGGCTTTATATTCTCTCTTCCTCTCAAGGTTAGCTCTATTTTTACTTTATCACCACGATTTAGGAATTTGTCGGCTTGGTTTAGTCTTACTTCCATGTCATGATCACTAATCCTTACAGATAGTCTAATTCCTTTGGTTTCTGTATCGTGAGCTTGTTGTTTTTGTTTACGAATTTCCTTCTCTTTCTGATATTTGAAATGACTAAAATCAATAATTTTACATACTGGTGGTTCGGCTTTTGGATTTACTTCTACTAGATCTATTTCCTGTTCTTCAGCCATTCTAAGTGCTTCTTGGATAGAAAATACACCCAAATTACCACCTTCATTATCAAGTAAGCGCACTTCTGGTGCTACAATTTTGTTATTTAGTCGATAGTGGGCTATCAGTGGCTTGTCTGGTCTTTTTTTACGAGATATTCGCATAAATTTAGTATAAAGTAGAAAGTATAAAGTAGAAAGTGCCTTTTGACTTTTTACTTTCTACTTTTACCTAATTAAGTGGAGATGCCGGGAATTGAACCCGGGTCTAAATGGGTTACCCCAATAGTCTACATGTTTAGCTAGTTTGGTGATTCCTTAATATTTTTGAAACTAGCAAAAAGATACTAAGTAATCCTGAATTGACTTCAGACAAGGCCCACAGGAGGGGGCCCCGCCCTACACTCAATGATTTGACACCGCTGATTCACTATTGAGTATCATGAGAGCGATGGTAGTAGTACTTAAACCACTACAGATGCGAATGAAGGTACGCTGAAAGCCGAAGCTACAGTGTTCTTCACTCTTGATAAAAAGTTTGCACTTATATCGTGTATTCTTGGTATTTACGAGGAAAAGAATACAACCTCGACATGCGTATAAAAGATAACTAGGTCCATCTATCGAACCCTGTCATCCCCCACGAAAAGACGCGACTAGTAGGAGCGACTTTGAGTGGTCACGTGAGCACGATAGTGCTTTTACGTGGCCTTTGACACACCATAGAATGGTCGCGTCCTCGTGGCGGGCCTTTAGTCCTTTCCTTTTGTGGAAGAAACAGATTATTTGTTAAGTAGTCGCAAAAATTTACATTTCTTTCATCTTTCTGTCTAGCTCTCTCTTCAGTTCTCTTCTCTTGATGGTATCTCTTTTGTCATGCTTTTTCTTACCTCTACCAATACCTATAGATACCTTAATGTGACGGCCCTTAGTATACACCGAAAGTGGGACGATTGTCAAGCCCTTTTCCTGGGATTTTCCCCTTAAATAGTCAATTTCTTTGCGTTTTAGAAGTAGCTTTCTGCTACGTTCGGGGTCGTAGTCTGTGACATTTCCAGCAAATTTGTACTTTGATACGTGGGTGTTGGTCAAAAATGCATCTTCGCCGTGAAAACTGACAAAAGCGCCTTTCATGCTAATATTACCGTTTCTGATGGATTTTACCTCTTGTCCTTCCAATACCAAGCCAGCCTCGTAAGTTTCCAGGATTTCATAGTCAAATCTTGCTTTTTTGTTTACAGCGTAAGTGCTCATATTTCTACATTATTTCATGCCAGCCATAGGCTGGTCAGTCTATGGCTGATATCTTGTCTGTTGTTTAAATTTTGCTCTATCTTAGGTTATAGTGTATAATAAACTCAACAATTTTTCAAGTACTATGTCTGATATTAATATAAATATTAGCACAAAGACCATATTCAAAATATTGGGTATAGGCCTTATTTTGTATTTTCTTTACCTAGTCTGGAATATCGTAGTGCTTCTTTTTGTGGCCCTTATATTGGCGGCCCTTATTGATCCATTTGCAGATTGGTTCCAAAAAAAGCGAATACCCAGGGCTTTGGCAGTTTTGCTTATTTATGTAGTCTTACTTGGTATTTTGTCTCTATCTGTTGCTTTGCTTGCTCCGGTAATTACACACGACCTACCTCAGTTGTTAGAGAATATGGAAAAGTTTTGGTCGGATCTACAAAATAATGATTTTTGGCAAAAATTGGTTGGCGGTGTAAATGTTTTGCAGACTTCCTTGTCTTCTTATGGGTTGGGTGCCCAAGATGGGGCAGTGGCGGCTGGTTCCGGCGGTGTAGAGAGTACTATTTCTGGTGTTTTTTCTACTATTTCTGGGTTTTTTGGTGGTGTGTTTTCTCTAGTCTTGGTGCTAGTCATGACTTTTTATATGGTGGTCCAAGAAGATCCTTTGAAGAAGATTTTACGCTCTATAATTCCAGATGAATATATTCCTTGGTGCTCCAAAATGATGAGAAAGATGAGAGATAAGTTGGGCGCATGGCTCCGTGGACAGTTGGTCCTCAGTCTCATTATCGGTGTCCTTGTTTTTATTGGCCTTAGTGTTTTGGGTATAAAATATGCATTAGTACTGGCAATACTGGCAGCCTTATTAGAGTTTATTCCCTATGTTGGTCCTGTACTTGCATCTTTACCAGCTTTGTTTTTGGCATTTTCTATGGGGGGTGCAGTCAAGTTGCTATTCGTTTTATTGATGTATGTAATTATACAACAATTGGAAAATCATCTTTTGGTGCCAAAGGTAATGCAAAAGGCAGTGGGCTTGAATCCGATAATTAGTATTTCTGTGCTATTAGCAGGAGCTCAGTTGGCGGGTGTTCTCGGGATTTTGATCGCTATACCAGTAGCCACAGCACTTAGTGTTTTATTACAAGATTTATTACAAAAGAAAAATTAATTTTAAACTATGTTTTGTTGCAAAAATAAACAAAAAGATTACTCACTCATCATATTTGGTTCAATTGCTTTTTTAATTATTTTATCAGTGGTATTTATTTTAGTAGTTTTTTTGAATAAGGTGGACGACCTAAAGAAACCAGTAAAGGATGAGATTGATAATTACATACCAGCAAAGGTTTCGTCTTTATTGATTGCAGAAAAATATTCCGAAGACTTGTCAGATCTTCGCGATGATATTGCAGTGACAGTAGATTCTACAAAAACTTTCAAATTGTTGGAAAATGTTTTTTTCTCTGTAAAAGTTCCAAAAGAAATGTTGGATCACCATTTGCAAACATTTTTACAAATTAATTCTATAAAAGAAAAAAAGGGGAGTAGTGAAGAAGTTTTAACTTTGTTGGATGAATTAATAAGAAAAATTGATTTATATTATGAAAAGGAATCTAATTAGTGCTGGTATTGCCTTATTTAGTTTGATTTGCCTGTGGGCAATAAACAGCTTTACTTTTGTTTGGGTTTTCCTCCCCGTTTGTGTCGTTTGGATTGCGGTGCTTACTTTTTTTGTCTACAAGGCAAAAGTAAATTTTTGGGATGATTTGTATTTAGTTGTTAGTACGGCCCTGGCTTTCCTGGTCTTGATTGCATTGCTCGAGCCTATTTATTTGCGCTATCTATTGATGGTTTTTGCTTGTTTTGTATTATTCTTTTTATTCATGCGGATTTTACAAAAAGAAGAGGTGCTATTGAGCTATGAAGAAAAACCATATCGTAGAATGCTGATGATGCTTTGGGTGTTTAATGGGTACGCACTAATAACATTTGGGTTTGCCCTAAGTATATTTTTTCCTAGCCTATACTTTTGGATAATCAGTTTTTTCGTCGGTGTAGCAATGGGATATATTTCAATAGTGGTTTGGAAGATGTATTTCAATGTACCAGTTCAGAATTTTTTATTGAGAGCTGTTTTGGTTACACTTATAATCTGGGAAGTGATGTGGGTAATACATCTTCTACCTCTTGGTTATTTTGTGTTAGGTGGTATGGTCGTCTGGCTTTGGTATTTGATCCAATTGTTTGTTAGGTTTCACCTCTCAAAGAGGGGTATAATTTGGAAAAGACAGATAGTTTTTTTAATTAGTAATTTGGTCCTATATTTTCTAATCCTATCTCTATTTGTTCGTTGGATATAATAAATACAAACAAAATATTAATAAAATTATGAAAAAAGATCCACCACATTTGCCAGCACGTGCTTGTCGTGTAGATACTCACTATAGACTCAGAAGTCTTAGGTGGACTGTGTTTTTGATTTTTGTAGCTTTTATTAGCGGTACCGCAGCGGCTTTGTCGTCTGTGGCTTGGTTGGCACCAGCTTTTGTTATGCCAGATTCTTACTACCCGACTAGCCGTGACCCACATCCCATTAGCACAAATAAACCTGACTCCCTCTTTCAGCATCAGGTTAGTCAAAAGGTATTAAAAATTTATGATCAGAATAAAAAAATTAGTAAAAATTTTTATGATAAAGATTCTTTGTTGTTTGGTTCTGCAATTTTAAGTTCAGACGGTTGGGCAGTGGCTTACTATCCCCAATACACTGTTGGCTCTGAAAAAAATTGGGAAGTAGTAGATAGTCAGGGTTCATACTACGGTGTAGAAAGCACTGTATACGATTCTATCTCTGAACTTCTATATATAAAGATTACTGGTCAGGGTTTTAGATTAAATTCTTTTTCAGATTGGTCTCACCTATCAATTGGAAATAACTATTGGGCGCTCAGCAGTGATGGGTGGCAAGAGGTATCACTCATGGATTTGATTCCAATTAATAAAGCCAGTGCTCAGCTAGTATGGCGACCTCAGTATTTTTATTCAGTTTGGCAAGACTTGGACGAGGGCTCTATGCTATTTGATAGCAAGGGTTCTTTGGTGGGTGTGGTGGACGGAGAAAAAATGCTTCGACCAGCTTGGTTAGTAGAAGGTAGAATAAATTCGCTGTTAGATCTTAGTAGAATAACTTACTATGGATTGGATTGGCGAGGTTATATGGTGGATGGTGTAGAATTTGAGGGCAAGTGGAAAAAATTAAGTGGATTTTATATTAGTGATATAGATAGTCTGGCTACGACATCTACCGTTGGTTTGGGAGATGTAATATTAAAAATTAATAATAGTCCAATAAAAGAGAAATTCTTGGCTGAACAGATATTTTCTGCACCAGATATCCTTACAGTATCCATATGGAGAGAGGGCGTAGAGCTAGAAATCGAGGTAAACAAGGTAAAGGTATTCTAACTTGACAAAAGGGTCAAAATGTGCTATAGTACGTCGTTAAATAAGGGAAAATATTAATAAATAAATTATCTAATAACCAAAATATATGTTCCTAGAAAAAGACCCGATTAGACTAATTAAAAAACGCTGGAAATTACTTATTTTTTCTGGTGTATTGGTAGCGTTATTTTCTTTGTTGCTTACCGCTGCCTTTCCTCTAAAGTATCGAGCCGATGCTCAGGTTCTTATTATTTCCAAATCTCGTTATGGAGTAGATCCATATACAGTGGTCAAGTCAGCCGAACGAGTAGGTGAAAACATCTCTCAGGTTGTAAAGACCAATGACTTTTATCAAAAGGTAATGTTGCAAACTAGCTATAGTCTAGACATGGCTGAGTTTGAAAAATTGACCGAGAGAAAAAAGAGAAAGCTTTGGCAAGAGACTGTTAATACTTCTGTTGTCTATGGCACAGGAGTTTTGAACATAAATGTATACCACAAAGATCAAAAACAGGCCAAGCAATTGGCTGGGGCCGTGGCTAGTGCATTGGTAACGCGGGGCTGGGAATATGTCGGTGGAGATGTTACAATAAAGGTGGTAAATGATGCAGTCGTAACCAAATGGCCAGTAAAGCCAAATCTAGTTGTAAATGCAATTTTAGGATTTTTACTCGGTGTACTAGTGATGGTCGGACTTACTATAAAAAAATATTATAAAGTTTAATTTTAATTTAAAAAACATATGGCAAAAGAACAGCAATTTGGTTTTTTACACGAGTATATATTAGATGTGCTAAAACAAAATGGTTATAATGATTTGTCAGATGATGTAAAACAAGAATTTATTCCTCAATTAGTGGCTCATGCTGAGACTAGGATTGGCGCATCTCTATTGCCAAAACTAAATGAACAGTCAGCTCAAAAGATGGTGGACATGACAGAGAAAGGAAGTACTACACCAGAGGAATGGGAAAAGTTTTGGCAAGATAATGTCAGTGATTTTTCTGAAATAATAAAAAAGACCTTAGAAGGTTTTTCAGTTGAGGTAAAAGAATTATTATCAAAAATTAAGAGTTCATAATTTTATGTCCGGAGGAACAATAAAACAAATCGCCGATCAGGCCACCAAGGCCAAAAGAAATAGGGATGATCTTAATTTTTTATTACAGAAGTTTTTACAAGAAGCTAGAGTTTTGGAAGACAAACAAAAAATCTTGGGCGCTGAATTGAACGAAGTTTGGAGGCAAGTAAATCTAAGGTCTGTTTACAAAAAAATAATTGACAGTAATAATTAAAAAATATTAATATGCCTGAAGCAGCTTCTAGGGGTACAAGACCTGAAAAGTTTGAAAGTTTTGACCAGTCCAAATTTGCGGCTGATGACAAGATTAGCTATTACCAAGATGGTTCTTGGCATTTTGGGGTTTTGGATGGTCCTCCAGAGATACGAGGTAGTGAGGTCAGCATGTCTGTGGGTGGGGCTGGTGTGGAGTCCAAGATACCACCGAGAAAATTGGAGGTACCTACGATTTCTTCTCTTAGTGTAGATGGTGTGGAGTACACTTTTGATCCTCTATATACTGATGACGACAATCTGGATGAGGAGGGTAATCTGGTCTATGATCTAGAGAGTACAGATGCCAATCCAGCTGATAAAAAATTAATCCAGAGAGTGCCAGCAGAGTTAATTGTTGCCACTGAGAGAGGGTTGGATACAGCCGAGAAGATAAACGATGCTATTGCTGAGGTTGCTAGTATTTCTGATTTTAAGAAAAAAGATTTATTAAAGGATCAATCTCTTTTACAACAAAAAGTCAGGCAGATTTTGGACACTATTGGATCTGCTAGAGATTGGGGTGAGATAGAAAGAACAGACTTGGAAGATGTGGTGGAAAGAGTAAGGGTTTTGGAAAGAGAAATATCAGGAGAGGGAGATACCAAGGGCGAATTGCAACTATTGAAAGATAAGATAGAGTTTTTGAATAAAGCGACAGGATCTCAAGATAAAGCAGGGGAATCGTCTAATTTACAAGCTAGTTTGAGTGCGGACATAGCCAAAAAGCAGGGAGATGCCCAGACCAGCTTCGAAAAACAGACAAAGACCTGGGAAGCTTGGCAAAAGTATAATAAAGAAAAAAGAGAGTGGGATCATGCAAAAACAGTCTATGACGAGGCAAAGACTGCCGCAGCTGCTGGTGGGGATGACAAGAAAATTCCAGATGAGCCAGGTGTGGAACCACAAAAACCAAAAGGTAGAAAAATAACCAAAGAGCCCATCAGAGATGATGATAGAAGTATTGAAGTGGATGAAAAGATGAACTTTTTTGACTCAATGGCAGATGGTGATGAGCTAAAGGCAGAGGTCGTAACAGAAAGAAAAAATAATTTTGCAAAAACTAGATCTGGGACAGGTGATGATTTTCCTCCTGGTAGTAATGGGGACCCAAGGAATGAAGAGCTTCGTGCACGCTTTCGAGAGGAGACAGTGAAGGCTGTTGACGCTGTTTTTCTAAAAAGGCAAAAACTATCTGTAGATGAAATCGAATCAAAATTTATTTTCCAAGACGAAGTACGAGATTTGGAGAGGAAGATTGCTTTTTTCAAAAGGACTCTCCCAGATAATTTAATTGAAAAAGAAAAAAAATACTTTCGTGATTTATTGGATGAAGTGGGAGAGTTGAGAGAAAATGACACAGATATCAGGGAGCAGGTATTAGATATTTGGAAGAGATTTCGTGCCAAAGAGGTTGAGATTTATGAAAAGACACTGGAAGGTAAGAGACCAACTAGAGAATTAAAAAAACGAGATATAGACGTACCTCAGGATTTGTTGCATGATATTCTATCGGATAGAAAGGGTGAGGTGCAGAGAGTGATGGAGTCTCTCTATACAGATTCAATATTACAAAGGAGTGAAGACGGAGATATTATCGGTAAGGACACAATGGCTGAAGCAAAAATAAAGGGTGCTCTTAAGGGTCTTTTTGATAAAGCTCCTGATTTGTATATACAAAAAAAACTAAAAAACTATGGTATAAAAGACTGGGATCATTTCAAATTGCTATTGGATGGTAGGTTGGGAGATCAATTGTCCCTTAGTCTAAATGAATTGGCTCAGACACAGCTAAATATAGGCATGGCCAAGAAAACCGCCCGCAAGGAAGTAAGTATTTTAAAGAAGGTTACAGGCTTGTGGAGTAAGATTAGGGGAAAGGGAGACAATAGATTTCAGGGTGAATGGAATAAAGAAGAAAGACAGCAATTTATTAGAGATACCATACATGATAATTTTGCAAACGATAGTACGTTCGATGACAAAACTTCTGTTATGTTTTCTGCTGTTGTTGCACAGGCACTCCGTGAATTAACAGCAGAGGGCGCAGACACCAAAGATGCTGATGAAATTGCAGTACTAAAAAATCTAGATGCTAATGCTAAGAGGATCTATAGAGAGGCAATACGCAGGCTAGAATTTGAGGGTGAGAATGTTAGTCTAGAGCAAAGACGTGATATAATTTTGTTACTATTTGATTTGCAGACTGGTACTGAGATGCAGGTCGCAGAAAAATTAAAAGGTGTAGATCCTAGGCTAACCAGGATGGTTGCCGGAAGTCTTGATTTTTATACTACTGGTGGTGCAGAGAGTAGGTCATCTGCCACTCCTGGAGTAGGCAAGCTTCCTATGCGCGACAAAGAAGAATTTTTGAGAAGAGGTGAAGAGCGGGGCCTGTTGGAAGTAGGTAACAATATAAAAGAGCTTAAAGATCTGCTTACTGCTGCTAGTTGGCATATTAATGATAGACAAAGGGGTCGTCTTGATCGATTGGCTTCCAAGTTTAAGAGAGCTTTGATAAGTGAGTCAGTAGATAATGCATCTGCAGATTGGTTTGTATATGCTATACACAATGATCCAATGATAAAAAAACAGGTTGAAAATTATGTATACGAAGCAGATATGCTAGAGATAAAAAGGGAGCGCAATGCTGCCAAGGATCTTAGTTTACTTATGACGGAGTTGGATGGAAGAAAAAAAGATGTAAATAGAGAAGTACAGCAAAATATTCCATCTGCAGTCAAAAAAGTTTTCAAAAAAGTCGGCTGGAAGATTCCCACAGCAGCAGTAACGGCGATTGCAATAACAGCTGTTGTGGCATTTGGTACCATGAGTGGTGATAAAGATGTGGAGAAAAAAATGACTATGGAAGAGGTAAGCGAAAGGCTTGATCAAGCACCAGATTCACCAGATGAAACTGATAGTGAGCTTGGAGTTCCAGCAGACGAAAATGTTGCAGAACTAGAAGATGAAGCGGGTTTAGTTCCTACAGGCGAATATGTAGATTTGCCGAATGTAGAACCGGTATATGACTCGGAAGGAGACGTCGAAGAACCAAGGTCTACTAGAGGCACTACAGATGAAGAAATACAGGAGATGGAAGATGGTGATGATGAAGATCCAGAGGTAAAGGTATTAAAAAACTCAATAAAAACAGAAAAGGTCAAAAAAGCAAAATCTAAGAAAAAAGCTGAGACACCTAAAGTTGAAGCCTCAAAACAACAAAAGAAGTCGAAAGCAGAGGGAAAAGTGACCAGTTCTCAAGAAGAGACGGATTATAGTTCCAGGGTAGTAAAAAATAATGCTTTAGAGGCAGAACCTTTTGATGAGGAAGGAAGTTTTTTAAAGACTGTATTATTAGATAATGATGAAAAATTTAGTGTTATCTTTGACGAGGACGGCACCAAGATAGGATATGTTGGTGATGATGGTGTGGCACACGAAGGAGTACCTAAAGGTTGGTGGCCACTAGGTATACCAGAAACAATGCAAGTGCCAGGTGGGATTGCAGAAACAGGTTCTGAGGTGGCTAGTGAAATAATTGATACTGATGATGTAGAAAAAATAGACCTTCGTGAAATAGTAGATGTACCAGAAAATAAAGAAGTATTTTTGTGGCTAAATAGTGCTGCTAATGGTCAGATATCTGATGTAGAACCCGGTCAGCAACTAGCCGCTGTTAATCTAAAAAATCAATTTAATTTGGCTCATAGTCAGGGTAATAGTGAAGAAGTAAGTCGATTGTTAGAAGAGATGAAGACCTTAAAAGATAAAGCAGATCAAGAAATAGAAGCAGAGACACTACCAGACAAAGCAGAAGAAAAAGATGGTATAACAAGGATTAAAACTGAGGGAGGTGTGATAATAGATTGTAGTGAGACAGAAGATGGAAGTTTATTTGTAAAGATGCTTAGTAGGGGGCAAATGTTATCAGATAGAGATTTGTTTAAGGAATTTTTTGGTGATAAGTCACCTGAAAAATTATATCATTCACCATTTGCTGTAGATAATATGCGAACTTTACATGCTTATGCTGAAGCATACAAGGTGGCAGTAAAACAGGGAGGTGTAGACAGTGATGCCTCCAAGGCTTTATTGGGTCACATGAAGAGTATGACAAGGAAAATAGATGGTTATACTCCAGACAGTATAAAGGATTTTTTAGAGCCTGATTTTGCACAAAAACTTGGGTTATAAAACCTATAGTATCTATTGAGTAGAGACAATTAGTATAATAAAACCACTCCGGCAATGTGTCTGGGTGGTTTTTGTTTTTGTTCCCTCCTTGTGAAGGAGGGGCGCACACGAAGTGGCGGGGTGGTCTGCTTCTGCGGGCAAATAGTATCGCATTAATGCGAACACCGCCCCACCCGTCCCGACTGCGGTCGTGACGAGGTGTCACTCCTCCACAAGGAGGGGACAAATATATTCTTGCAGATCACTTGACAAAACAGTTAAAATATGCTATAATATATTGTTAAAAATAAAGAATTGGGGATATCTGGGTATAGGTGTTTTCTGGGTAAAATTCGCTAAAATAAGGTAAAAAGTGTCGTTATATTGCTAAATTCGATTGGTGTGGATTCGTGTTAAGGTTTGTGGGACTTGACAAGATCTCCAAAATATGCTATAATTCTCTGTTAAATCAAAATAGGGTAAGTAGTATCAAATTATAAAAAACACTGTTTTAGCCTATATTGTTATATTGTTATATTGCTTGATAAAAGCAATCTAGCAACGTGGCAAAATAGTCACTAGTTCATTAAAACTAAGGCTAGAGAAAAAGTTTTTCCTAGTGCGAAAATAGCTATAGCAGGTAACCTGCCTACCGGCAGGCAGGGCAGAATAAGCAATAAGCAGATTAAGTATCTTAATTTAGTAAATATATGCTAAACAAGATGCTTAATCTGCCTAATCTGCTTATTAGCTTATTGCTGTGTTGTTTCCGCACTAGGAAACCCCCACTTAGGGGTTTTGTCGGAGTGTTCCGGCACTACTCCTGATGTGGATAATTTTGACTTCCCGACTGAGTCGGGACAAATTAAAGGAGGGCTATCATGCCCATGACTCAAAACCAGATCCAGATTCTTGTCTCTGTACCCGGCGCTCCCGCTGCGTACGATCCGGCCGCTGTGGCCACGCAGGTTCACGCCTGTCTTACTGCTAACTCGGCGGACAACGCCGGAGTTCAGACCATTTTGGGTAACGCGGGCGTTCCCGCAGCACTCATTCCGATGGTCGCCAATCAGGTGGTCGCCTTCTGGGCCATACCAGCTCCCCGCCGCGGTCCTGGTCCCGGTCGCGGTCCTGCCCCCATCATCCCCGCTGCTCCGCGGAAGAAGCGCTGGCTGTGGGTTCTGGCAGCGCTTGCAGTTCTCATCGTCGGGTGGTCCTTCACAGGAATGTGGCCACTCAACTACGATGAGACTGAGGCACC
>JABIBU010000002.1 GCA_018652595.1 Candidatus Magasanikiibacteriota bacterium
CAAGAAGGCAGGGAGTATTCTGGATTTTCTCTGTATAATCAGTATCAAGTAGGTGATTTGGGCTATCTACGAGTCAAGAATGAACTTTCCAATGATTTGAAAGAAGACGAAGTCTTTATCGCTTTTATAGACAAAGAAAATGATAAACCGTGTGATATCCCTGGTGATAGTTGTGGCGATGATTTGTTGGGTACTTGTTATGATCAAAAATGTGTCTATCCCCCAGATGGAGCTGAGTTTTTGAATACTGATGATTTTTATAAACAATTGTACAATCAAGACTGCCGTGGGTATCCAGAGTTGGACAGTCCTTTTATGGATAACAATGGATCTATTGTAGAGAGTTGGCTTGGTATGAGACCTCTGTTTTCCAATTCTAGTTATGCCAATTCTAATGTTTGTCAGCCGGGAGAAGATTGTTCTTGTGATTATCTGCGAGTTGGTTATGGCCAAAATGGCCAAGCAACAGAGGATAGATTTTTTGAACTAGACGGTAATATTGGATCAAATTATATCAATGGAGATGATGAGTCCCAAGGTTTGATAAAAGATATAAAGATAGACAGTTTGAAAATAATACAAGGAGGGGACAATGATGGTGAATACTGTGGTGGTGAGCTAGAAGCATGCCCAACCGGTTCTGATGCAACTACTGCCATAGGTGCTGTAAAGAAAAATAGAAGAATCGGCTGGAAGGGATACTGTCTAGAAAGGGATTATAGTCATCACATTGATGGTAGGATAGATAGTGCCGACGAAGCTTTTGCTTGCCTTACTTGGATGCCACTAGATTTTGTGCCAGGTGCTTTTGATATCTATAATGCTGATGAGAGTATTGGTTATGTTCCTCCAGTGACAGGCGGTATTACAGGTGGCAAGGCTTACTGTACAGAAATGGTTGGGTGGCAGAATATGGAGTTATATTCTCTCAATGATAGTCTGGTTCCATCTTTTGATCCTCATAAGTTCGATTGTGATTTGACTGATGGTTATGATCATTTGGATCCCTCTTTACAAAAAAGTTATTGTTTAAATCTTTCCTTACATAATACACAATATACAGTTAAAAATGATGCAGATGAGGATGAAGAATATAATGTAGTGACCATGGAAAATGTATGGAGTGTTTTGTCACCGCAACCAAGCTCTGTTGGTGCGCTTAATTTGAGCGGTACTGGTGTGTCTGCTATGTTTAAAAAATATGAACTTCGCTTATTTCAAGAGTTGGTTTGGGCTTTTATAAATACTATCGCTGGTCAAAATGTAGAAGAAGAAATTCTTCATCATGATGAGATGCTTTTGTCAGAGGCGGATATTAATTCAGGAGAAGGCTATTTTTCTGATGATAAATGGATAAAATGGGGTAAGGTAGAAAATGAAAGTCTGGTGCAAGTTTACGAAACAGATTTGAATTATTATAATCCTGGCAATCATTTTATTTCTAGAGTAGACACGGGTTTAGATCCTGAGAGTGGAAAAAACGACACCGCTACTCTGAATGGGGGCCAGTGGGGGGCTTTAATAAATGATGTTAATCTTAAGATATTGGGCAGGTGGACAGTCTCTTTTATGGCTACTCAGGGTTATGATGGTGAGATGGTAGCTCCGCTTTTACCAGATTTGGAAAAAGACAGCATGAAGTGGTTAACAGAATATGCGTCGCCAAAGACAACGAAACGAGAGACATTAGGAAAAGAGGGTGGTGATGATGTGCCAAATTTAGATGTAGGTGAATATTATGATAGTGGTGTAACAAGACACAGGCCTAATAAAATTGAATCATTTATATCCAAAGATATTGTAAAAGGAGTTTCATTTGTACCACTTTGGGTACTTGAGAATAGTACTGGTGATAATATTGAGGCTGTCCAGATTCCAATGATTGGTGTGCCTCTAACAATTGATTTTGGAGTTGATTATGAGAGTGTAAATGGTGATGCTGATAATATTGCCAAAGAAGATTTGGGCCACTCTTCCCAGTCAAATTCAAAAGATTTTGGGAAGTATTGGGTTTTGGAAACAGAGTATAAAGATGATGATTATTTTGGTACAACAAAAGATTTGGAAGGATATATATTAGTTTGGATGGCACTAGATCCTTTTTCTGGAGTAAATGAGATAAGCCATAATGGAAATCAGTATTCAAAATTTAATATTCCAGGTTGGGATAGTAGAGTGCAAAATCCGTTTTCAATTAATGTAAGTGAAAAATATGTTGGTGGGAACGAAAAAGAAGGTAATTACATAATTGCTTTAGAGGTTTTGTTTGATAAAGATTCTGGGGAGTTTGCTGGGTATAGGTCTAGAAATATTAGTACATTTGGCGGAGAATCCGAACTAGGTTTTTCCATGGCCGTTGTATTTACATTAAATCCAATGTGTGTGGAGGCTGTAGAGGTGTATGATGATGCTCCAGATGATAGTAGTTTTGTTAATAGTAAGGCTTGGACCAATCGCCTATGGAAAGATAGTGGTTATAATCAGCTATACATAAAAGATGATATTGATATTACCCCTCATTATATGATTAGAGATGTTCCAGCATTGCCTTTTGGTTCAATTAATTCTGATTTTAATGATAAATGGTTTATTACATTGCCAGATTACGAACTTGGCGATACTCCTCATGCTGGTCGACCGACCTTGTGTGTGGACCAGTTCTATTTTAAAGATGATCAAGATAATGATTTGCAAATTCATAGTAAGTGCCAAAGAGCCCAAAATCCTTTAGGTTATAGTTATACTTTGCTTGTGGACCATTTTTATCCTGGAATAGATGGTGCTTCTGTTGGCTCAGAAATTCTAAATACAAGCGATTTGCTCAATGATAAAGATAATATTGATCTTGCCAAGACTACTGTGCAGAAGCTCTTTGCAAAAGTCTTCAATGTTCGCAGTAGGCTCGAAGTAAAAGATTCTGAACTTACTGGAAGAATTTTCTTTAATGACGAATTTAATGATAGTATTAGCCCAACGACATCTACTGACGATTATGATGAATATTCATACAAATACAAAGATATTGCCCTTGACGAAGGTAGACCGCCAACAATATTCTATCCAGCAGAAAAATTCAAACTAGGTTGGAATTATTACCAAGACAAATTTGCTGTAAATGGTGCAGAAAAGGTAGACAACAAACTCTATGGCAAGGGAAATCTAAATGCTAATGTAAGTTTTTATGCTTGGGCAGATCACAATCAAATGGCTCTGCGTCGTATTATGGTGGATTGGCGAGAAGAGGGGCTAGAGCAGAGTGGTACTATATCAGGCGAGGCCATGGGGTACTATATGAATGCCAAACCGTATTGTGATGTTGGGCTTAACTATGAGTGTATGACAGATTTCAATGCGAATTCGTTGGATGTGCCATTTGAAGATGTTGATTTGGAGTATTGGGAGGATCAAAACGTAGATTTTGGGGAGGAACCCGATGATCCTGAAGAATTATTTGAAGGACTTACTTGTATACCAAAAGAAGGTGACGAACCAAATAATAAGACATGTCCGTCTGATTATAGCTGTGTATTGGCGCCGATGACAGTGGCTTATGGAAATCAACTAAATGAAACCTGTCGCACCGAACCAATAAGTCTGGTCTGGAACTATACTTGTGATGTTACAGATAAGGACAAGGTAGATTATGGTGAAGATGATGTGGAGGCAGATGCTGATCATGGTGGTCTAGAAGGAAAACCATATGTCTATAGTGTATCTGACATAGATGAGATTGCACCTGCTGGATCAGCAACACAGTGGAAAGAACTTCTAACTTCCAAAGGACATAAAAACAACGACTTAGTCTGCGTCTTCAAGCCAAGAGTACAAGTCTTAGATAATTGGGGGTGGTGTACTGGGAGTTGTGATTATGATGAGAGGGGCGGTTGTTATAATCTTAATGATGAATTTAGTGATTGTGAGGATCCAGACCAAGATAATCTTAGATTCATTCCATACTCAGACATAATAGTAGTAGCACCATAAAAATAAAACACATAAAAACAAAAAACCCTCATCATGAGAGTTTTTTGTTTCTCCAAAATATTCTTGTTAAAAAAAATACTTAGGGGGGGCGCGACATCACAGGGTGATGCCGGGCCGGTTGGAAGAAGTTCGGTGGATCAGTCGGAGATGGGATGGGGGACGCACTCCATGGTGGAGGACAAGTCTGAGGATAGAGGGTGAACCCTCTTGTAGACGAGCACATCCTCTTCAGGGGCGTAGAAGTAGACTCCTGTTCCTGTCTCTGCGGGCGAGTAGCCCTTGCAGGGGAATGTGAATTGCAGTCCCGTAGGATTCACATATTCCGCCCAAAGAGTGTGTTGGTGCTCCAATACGTCGAGGGTTTCGATGAGGATGATCACGAAAAACCCGACATTGTGCCCTTCGACCGCGGTACAGTCCCAGAAACCAAGGAACTGTCCGCAGAACTCGTCCAGGGTAGGGTCAGCGTCGGTATCATCCTCGGAGTCTCCTTCCAATGCGTCCCCAGGCGGATCAGTGGTGTCCGGCTGGTTGCCAGAGTCATGGTCGCCGACAGTGTCGGACAAGCTGTTTCCAGGGATGTCCTGGTCCGAGTCGCACCCACAAGAGATGAGAGCGACTATAACGAGAAGGGCAACCTTGCCCACGATATTGAAAAAAGTTCGCATGGCACACCTCCGTGGTTTGCCGTAGTTGGTGGTAGGGTTGTTTTAACTTAGAACGTCCCCTCTCCTTTACAAGGAGAGGGACAGGGTGAGGTATCTTATGGGCGGTGAAAGAACTAAAACATTTGTCCTTGTTCCAACACTCGTCTTAACTCCCACCTAACCTCCCCCTCATAGGGGGAGGGACACGAAGGTTACAACCACACTACCAACTACAACAAACAGAGATTGTTATATATTTTCCAACCAGTAGTATTCCTCTATTCATGCTTTGGTAAGTATGAAGAGAAGAAAGAGTAAAAAGAGCGGTCTAAAGTCATTGCGAGGTGTCCAGATGAAATACTGGATAACGAAGCAATCCCATACATCAGTACGCCAATGTCTGGGATTGCCACATGAAAATCTTCTTTCAGAGATTTATCATTCGCAATGACACTTACACATCTAGTATATACTGCTAGATTGCACTTTGTCAAGACAAACAGCTGAGTTTAGCTAATTTTTGGATATCTGTCAAGAGGTGGGTGGGGATAAAATTACTAGATCAATTAATCACCCTATCACTTTATCACCTTGTAATAACATAAAAACAACGCACACGTGATTTAGTTATTTAGTGATAGGGTGATTCAGTAATTTTGTCCCCAGTTTACCTATTTTTTATACACTTTTATTACAAAATATGGTATAATAAGCACATAAAATTATTTACCATGAAAACTCTGGTAAAGAAAAAACTTACTCAGCTTTTTTCTATAGTGAAAAAAACTTTACCCCAGAAAATCAGTCATAAAAGATCTGCTGTATTTTTGTTTTTGTTGATAGTTTTTGTGGGGATTGTTTTGTATGCCGAGCCTAGCTATGCTCAAGGAACCATTGAAAAAATTGGTGATTATATCGGCGATTTGATTACCCGGGCCTTTATGGGGATGGCGTCTTTTTTTATCAAGATGGCTATTTTCTTTTTGCAGTATTTTATAGCCATTGCTCAGTGGAATAATTATCTAGATGTGGCTACTGTGATGCTTGGTTGGACTATGGTACGTGATGTGGCCAATATGTTTTTTGTGGTCATTTTGCTTGTTATTGCCTTTGGTACTATATTGGGCATAGAGCAATACCAGTGGAACAAGACTCTGATAAAATTAATTTTGGCTGCCGTCTTTATCAATTTTAGTAATTTGATTTGTGGAATATTTATAGATGCGGCCCATGTTTTTACTATTACTTTTGTAAATGCTATTTCAGCTACAGCTGGTGGTAATTTTATTCAAGCCTTTAATATAGAAAAACTTTTTAAACTCGTAGGCAAGCCCGAAAGTGTTGATGCTACCACAGATTTTAGTATTGGATTATTGGTGGCGGCATTGGCGTCTCTGCTTTTTTCTATTTTGGCTATGTGTATCATAGCTGCTTATGCCATGATTATGCTGGCTCGAATGGTAGCCTTGTGGGTTTTGGTTATTTTTTCACCTTTAGCTTTTATACTTCAAGTTTTGCCCGGCACTCAATCTTATGCCAAGCAGTGGTGGGATAAGTTTATGAAGCAGGTATTGGTTGCGCCGGTAATGGTATTTTTTCTGTGGCTTACTTTTGCTACAGTTGGCAGTGGTGGAGTGCAAGGTCCGATTGATCAGGGTGGCATAGGATTGAATGTGGGTGGGGCGGGCACAGAAGAATCAAGTGTTAGTATAGGTGCCGGACTAAAAGGTGATGTAGCAACTTCTCTTAGTGATGCAACAACTTGGGCAAATATGGCTAGCTTTTTTATTCCCCTTGCTCTAATGATAGTAGGTATGAATGTGGTCACGCAGATGGGTGTAGTTGGTGGTGGATTGGTCCAGAGTGGGCAGGCTATGGCGAAGAAGATCGCTGGTTATGCTACAGGTTATAATACTGCTAGGGCTGTTGGTAGTGCTGCATGGAGAAAGAGCAAGGATGTGGCAGGAAAGGGTGCCAAAAAATTTCTTATGGAAATGCCTGGTGGTGGGCACATGTGGCAGAGAGCCGGAAAGAGAATTCAAGATGCTCGCAAATACAATCCAGTTTTGTCACGCATTCCATTTTTGGGTAATTATAGAGAGACTTGGAACAAGAAAATGAATGATAGGGCCGACAAGACTTCAAAGATGAAAGAAGAAACAGCTTTGAAAAATATGGGGAAGGCTGGAGAACCTATTACTTCTGCTGCATTTGGTGCAGTTACAAATTGGCTACCAAAGAAATTAGCAGCCGCAGCTGGTAATATACAAATGGGTGATGAGACCTTGGCAGACAAATTAGATATCAATGAATGGAAAAAAGGTGGTTTTGGGTTGTCGGCAGCTACCGCTCGTAGAGATGCGTCTGAAAAGGATTATATGGCTGCTATAGATATGCGTAGTCCAATGAATAAGCAGATGAGAATGGCAGCTAATGAAGCAGAGTTGCGCACAGAAGCAATTGAGTTAATTGTAAGCATGCAAAACGAATCCTTTGATGGTTGGGCCGAGAAAGAAGGTCTTTATGATGGAATCGACACAAACGATGAAGAAGCTTTGGCAGAAAAAAGAAAAGAGTTGTGGAGCGACGATGAGACTAGAAATAGATTTAATGAATCAGATGAGGCTGACGAGCTAGTTAATGGTAAAAAGGGCATGAAGGCTGTTAATAAATCCAATAAGCTATTCTTTACCAGTAGAAAAAATATGGCCACGAGAAATATGGCTAGAGCTATTTGGACTAGTGAAGAAGTGGATACACTTAGAGAAGAGCTGGAAGCGGCCAAGAGTAAAAGCACCGAAGCGGTTATGGATGTAGAGTCTGCTGATGGTTTGATAAAGAGGCGTGCAGAGGCCGGCCTAACAAAGGGTACCGCTGCTGACAGAATAAAAATGCTTCAAAGCATGTATACTGTCGATGAAGTAAATAAAGCAGAAGCAAAGGTGGCAGATGCTCAGGATGAGGCCAATGGTGAAGTAGATGAATTGAGAACAAAACTTGGTTTAGAAAAAAATAAGGACGGTAGTGAAAAATGGTCTACAGAGCAAATAGACGAACAAGCCAAAGAGCTTCGAGATAAGCTAGTAAAAGAACAAATAGAGGATGATCCAATTGCAAATTCCATTTATATGGAACATCGTGCCAATATGGAAGAAGCCAGGGCCAAAGAGGCAAGAAGCGACTTTAACAAGGCTCTAGGTCAGACTGATGTAGGAAAAGAACTATTTCAAAAAATGCAAGATGCAGAAATAGGCGCCAAGATTGGTGAGGATTTTGTAAAACAAATAAAAGATACTAGAGTAAAGGCGAAATTTGAAGAAGCCCGTGATAAATTGGCAGAGGCTCAGGGTGATCCGATTGCCATTAAGAACTTGTTGGAAGAAAATAAGTATGCATCTGCAATACACGAATCCGAAGAGTCCGAAGCTACTGGCAAACTAGCTGCGGCCGCTAGAGATCAGGCCACAAAATCCCATGCTGACGCACAGGACTCTTTGGCTAAGATTTTGGAAAATTCAGGTGTCTTGACAGATGATGAAGAGAAGAAGAAAAAGATTGCCAGAGAAGTGATGGGTGAAGATGGTAGGACTGCCAGAGAGAAGATGGCAGCTGGTGATGTGGCAAAGAGAGGTATCGCTAGCTACATGGAGACTATGGGTAAGACTGATGAGAGGACAGCACAGGCTAGTGTTGAAATGGAGACTATAAATGATGCTATTAGAATAAAAGAAGCTGAATTTAATAAATTAGAAGATGCTGGTAAGGCTTTTGAGGGTATGACAATGGAACAGGCTCAGGCTAGCATCACACATGAGGGTCAGCTTATCATAGAGGATCAAGCCGTGATCAATGAAAGAGTGGATAGGGTCAAAAATGACCCCAAGAACCAGGAACAGGCAAGTTTGGTGGTAGAAAGACTAAAAACGGAGAAGCAAGAGTTAGTCACTGCACAAGAGCAATATGTAAAGGAAGCAGAAGAATCTAGTAAGCCTTTGGAAGAAGAAAGAAATGCAATATCTAGATCCGCGGCAGAAATAGCTGAGAAGGTTAAGAGCGGAGAGTTGTCAGAATCTCAGGAAAAGGACGAGCTTAAGAAATTAGAAGATAGAAGTACAAAACATAATGAGGCTGTGCAGGTTCGAGAAGATAAGATGGCCGAAGCCACTGCGGAATTGAACAAACAAAGGAAAGAGGTTAATGATGCTCAAGAAGAGTTAGATTCTTTACGGGGTGAGACCCCAGAGATAAAAGAGGCAAGAGAACTTCTTAAGACTGAAAAAGCTGACCATGAAAAAAGTAAAGAACAATTTGATATACGTTTTTCAATGACAGACACGGCGAGAGAAGAGAAAAAACAAGTACTACAAGCCGAAATAGATGCGGCTACCAGAGACAAGGAAGACTTTCTTGACTCCAATATCTATGCCAGCGATGTATATTACAAGCAATTGGCAGAGGAGGACAAGACCAAAGAAGAATCAGCCAGGAGCCAGCTTTCTACATCATTTTGGGGTACACAAAAAGCTTTGGATTCACTTGATAGACAAGTAAACGCTGATCTTGGTAATATGGCTGACAATGCCTTGAAGAGTTTGAAGAGTAAGACTGTACAACAAAAATATAAAAAAGTTAAAGATAAAATACAAGAGGCTTCTAGGGGGGAGGGAGATCTGACACTAGAACAATTGGTACAAAAAAATGTTATGGTAAAGGCAGCAGTCTTGGCTAGAGAGGGTAAGGATGATGAATTATTAGAACAGCTTGAAAAAGATAAGTTTGTAGTAGAGGTAAGTAGTTCAATTGTCGATCCTTCCCTTAGGGGGTTTGGCTTGTCTTCTGGTGTGGTACAAAAGTTTATCGAAGAGTACAAAAGAGAGATGGATCTTATGGGAGAGGGTGAGCGTGGTGAAAAAGTTTCCGACAATGTATTGATGCTTTCTGGTTTAAACGTAAAAGGTAAAAAGGCTGATGGTAAGCAGTCTTTGTTTGCTGCCGCTGCCTATGAGTCTGCTCAGTTCAATGGAAATGTGGATGATGCAATATCTGCCATGGCTAATAAGATGAATCTTTTGGATATTTATGATTCCAAAAAAACAGATGACGAGAGAAGGGCCGCTGGGCTAAATAAAAAAACTATAGACAGTATTACAGAAGATAGAGAATCTTGGGACCAGCTAAAATATATGGCCAACCGATTTAATTGGGCAGAAAAGAGAGTGAATAATGAGGGTCAAATGGTGTGGACTGATAATGCTGATGCCAAGGCTAGTGGAACCTTCGAGCTTTATATGAATACTGGCGGAGATTTGGAATTGGTAGAAAGAGCACATTCTATAAATGAGATTAGGGATAACAATGAGGATTTGTCTTTAGAAGAAGCTTCAGAAAAGTATTTTCAAGAAAATGCCAGTGAGATAGAGGCAGAGGGAGAAAGGGCAAGTATAAAAAATTATAAAGACCTAATGGGTAGGTACGCAGAGTATCAAGATATTTTTAGATCAGTTAGTGAGTCTAGAAAAGAACACAGTAAGAAAACTGGCCATACACAACTTGGTTTTAATGTAATGTTTGATAGTGATACTGGTATGGTAAGGTTGAATTCAAAAAATGAACAGACTGCTGCCAAGGCTGGCACCCTTTCAAAAGATGCTTCGGCCGCAGCAAATCCACAGGGTTTTGGACGTTATGATAATATGAATGGTAGACAGCTTTATGTTTCGGCAGAAGATATGAGAATTCACAAACTTGGTTCTGCTAAGACCATTACAGATTTTCAGCGTTTGGCAGATGATCGTATGCGTCGTTGTGTATTTTTAGGAACAAACAGAGCAAAGCAGGTTCAAACTGATGATGACGGTTTTGCTATGTTGGGTGATAGCTCTGAATATTTAGAGGGTAGGGGTTTTGGTGATGAGTTAGTGGGGGCCTACGACCAACTGTTTAAAGTAATTGGTCAGTCTCTGGTTGGTGGTGGTAATAATACTGCTTTGGCTGTAGCTGTTGAGACTGGTCAAGACAGTATCGCTGCCCAAAATGGTCGTGCTAAGATGACTTTGGCGGGTCAATTTGCCGAAGAACTTAAATCTAAGGGTACAGAAGATTTTGCAAAAAACATAAAGAAATTTTTGGAGAATAAGCAAACTCAAGTTGTTGCTTCTCTGAGAGCCAAGATGGATAGTGGTAATTTGGACTTTAATGAAACACTTCAGGTTAGGGAGAATATAATGTTATATGGTAATAAAGAGGATAGAAATATTTTATCAACTGAATTACAAGCGGATTTTGAGAAAGAAACTGACAAAGCCCAAAAGGCTAGACTAAAAGAACAGATAATGGCTCTTCAGAATAATTTAGATAGAGAGGTTAGTGTAGAAATGGAAGAATTATTAGGAGAACTAACACAGACGGCAACTGCTTTCCACAATACTGAAAAAGAATATATGGCAAAGGGGCCAAAACAAAAATCGGCTGATCAAGCGCAACATGAAGAGATGGAACAGGGTTCTGGTATTTAATAATATAAAAATATGCTGGAGGAATTAAGAGAATTTACAGGATACTTCACACACTCTTGGGCAGAAGTAAGGGAGGTCTTGTTGGAATTAAATAAATTAGAAGAGTCTGGTAGTCTCTCAGAGGAGGTGAATAATCAAATTGATGATATAGTGCACTATTCTGGTCTTTTGGTTCAGTATATTGATGAGGAAGAAGTCGAAGATAGGCGTTTATCAGCCGAAGCAATGGTGTCAATGTTAGAAATTAGTCACGCCAGAAGATTATTAAAGATGGACTTAAATACAGGAGAGTCTAAAAAACTTTTACAAGAAATCCATGGACAAGTTTATTTGCTCGCAGCTAGTTTTGGTTTGGCGATAGTATATGCGTATAGTCCGGATGAGTTTACTAGTGTGTTGGGGCAGGAGGGCAAACAGTATGATATAGCTAGGGTGCTCTATACTTGTAGAGAGGACATAAAAGCCGTGGAGACAGAACACTATCTCGATGCAATAATAACTTTTCTTTCCCTAGGACCAGTAATAGATAAAAAAGATATGAAGTGGGAAGATGCACTGCTTTTGTCAATGTTTATACAATTAACTTGGGTTCATTTTCCTTATCTTAATGTTGATGATAGGGATGTATTACTTAGAAATTATTTTTATAGAGGGTTGGTTGCTGGTGCTGCGGTTCGTTTTCATATTCAATACCATATGTATCAATCTAGAGAGATTTATGATTATATTTTCAGGCATGCCACTATTGTAGATGCTTTGGAGAATAGTAAAGAGGAAGTACTAGTAGACATGAGAAACAATACATATAAGGCTTTGAGCGAGCTTTTGAGTAAGTTTAAGACAAAAGAAGGTGAAGAGGCTACTAGTGGTTTTGGGCAACAGGAGTATGCAAAAAGTCTTTATCAAGATATTCCGGGCAGAGATAAATATACGAGCTGGCTTTTGGAAGTTTATTATATATTTTTCCATGTACAGACAGTTACTATCATAAAAGAGCCAATTTATGAGATAAATGAGTCTGTCCAATATAATTCTGATTTGGTAAGTTTGTATACTTGGTTTCTTGTAGAGAGTAGATGGAATAATATAGTTGATTATTTTAAGTCGAAAAATAAAATTGTGAAGTTGCCGGTTTTTTTGCACCAATCCATGAATACTTTTAATATTGAAAATCAAGAAATTGTAGAAATGTTTATGAAATTTAATTCTTTTTTGCAAAAAGGTGGAATACTAAAAGAGGCTGAAGACATAGTAGAATTCCATGAAGAAGATGGTCAGTTCCATTGGAATAAAGATTTAGTATCCTAAAATATGGCATCAACTATATTAGTCAAAAAAAAAGATGGTAGTAAAGTTCGTATGACCATGGATGAGTTTAAGGAATACAAAAAACAATTAAGCACTTCAGAACCAGAGCACCAGAGCACTCCAGCGATGGAGGAGAAAAGCGATGTTGAAGAAATTAAAAAAGTTGAGACAAAAGATAGCGTGCAAGTCAGCAAGTCAGCAAGTCAGCAAGTGGATATTCCGGCAGAGGGGGAGAAGGAAGATATTATTCAGGACAATGAAACAAAAGAAAAAGAAATAAACAAAACAGAAGTCCAAAGTCCAAAGTCCAAAGTCCAGAAAACAGACTTACCAATGAAGAATGAGCACCATGAGTTGTCCACGACTACACCGGTAAAGAATATTTTTGTGGACGAAGCTGTTGCCATATTAGCACCAAAGCACCAAAGCACCAAAGCACCTGAGAAAAGAAGTCTGAAATGGACAAAAGAAGATCACCAATCACCTTTGGAGGATCGTATGGAAGAATTGAAAGAACATGATTCTTTTCAAGTCTTGCCAGATAAAAAAGACGACTTGTTTACAGAGGTTTTGAAAAAAATAAAGTTTCCAGTTCCAGATGATTTGCAATCTAGATTGCACTCTCTGATAACCTCACGAATAAAGGAAATAAGAACTGATGAACAGTTCTTATCCTATGTCGGGCGCTCAATAGATGCTGGGGGCATTGGTCTGGGGGATGTAGAGTCAAAAGAACTATTGCAAACAGTAAAAGATGTTTGGCATATAGTGGATCAGAGGAGAAGCAAGCAAATTGAAACTAAAGAAAAACCAGAAGAGATAAAGAAGCCAGAAGTGGTAAAGAAACAATCTACAAAACTTAATGTGTCATTGCCTAGAAACAGTACAGAGAGAAAACCAATGTTGCACGATATTGTAAAGCCAAAAGTGCAGACTAGTGAAGATGGTCCACAATCACCAGAAAAACATTCGATTGGTCCGGTTGAAGAAATAAAGAATTTTTCTTTGTTGGATTTGCGAAGAATTGGCAATAAACCAGATGATAACCTTAAGAAACTATTAGAAAAATTTAAGGTGTTGAAAAAAGAATCAATTATTTTATATTTCGAAGCACTGCAAGCCTGGTATCAGAGTCCGCTTTATAATCAATATCAAGATTTAATTTTTCAAGCAGTAGACAGTGGTTCAAAATTAAAGGATCTCTCAGTCGGTGGAGATAGTATGACCTGGGAAGAGGTTCAGGGGATTGTTAAAATGGGTCGTAAGTTGGAATAATTTATATTATGCAGCAATTTGTAGTGCCACAATTTATTGATGTAGAAGATAGGATTTTTGGACCGATTACAGTTCGTCAATTTTTAATTTTGTTGGCAACAGGTCTACTTATATTTATTTCTTACAAATTGGCTGATTTTACTTTGTTTGTTGTAATCACCTTGTTTTTGGGTTTTCTTGCAATAATGTTTGCATTTGTTAGGGTCAATGGTCAAGATTTTCACTATGTAATCTTAAATATTATTCAGACATTGCGTCACCCATCTCTGCGTATATGGAGAAAGGATTACTCAGATAAAGAATTAAATTATTTACGCAAACAAGAAATTGAAGAGGTGGCCGAAAAAGAAATTATAAAGATTGCAAGACCAGAACGTATTAGAGATTTGGCTTTGATTGTAAATACCGGCGGTTTTTATAGACCAGAAGAGGATTAATCACCTTAACAATTCATCACTGAATCACATTATCACTGTTCTATTATGTCTGTATGTTAGAAAAGACAATGACTCCTTTTCAAAATAAGCTAAAGAAGTTGACACACGAATATGTGAAGTATACGTATAATATTGTTAAAAAATTTCCTAAAGATGAAACATATTCATCAGTATCGCAATTAAAAAGAGCCACATTATCAATTGTCTTAAATTATGTAGAGGGTTATTGTCGCCGAAGACCAAAAGTTAGATTAAATTTTTATGAAATATCTTACGGTTCGTTAGGTGAATCGAGATACCTTTATTATTTTGCTCTAGATATGGACTGGATCCAAAAAGAAGAGTATAGTCAAGCCATGGTTTTAGCAGAAGAAATAGGGGCAATGCTTTGGTCAGAAATAGAAGCAACTGAAAAATTTATATCTATAAAAAGTGATTAGGTGATTCGGTGTCTAGTTGATAAAAGTGAACAAATATATTATGAAATCTAAAAAAACACAAAAACAAAAAAGTAAACGCCCTTCTGCGCAGACTTATCTGCCAATTTCGGAGATAAAGGACGGTGTTGTCATACTAAAAGACGGAACGTTGCGGTCTGTGCTTTTAACTTCTAGCATTAATTTTTCATTGAAGTCAGAAGACGAGCAGAATGCTCTGATTTCCTCCTATGTTAGTTTTTTGAATTCATTGGATTTTCCAATGCAGATTGTGGTTCAGTCTAGACAGTTGCAAATCAAGCCCTATTTAGAAAAACTGGTTAAATTAGAGAAAGAGCAGCCAAATGAACTTCTAAGAGCTCAGATTGCTGATTACCGAGCTTTTGTGGGTGAGTTGGTCGATATTGGCCAAATCATGACTAAGAAGTTTTTTGTTATTGTCCCATACGATCCTGCCTCTAGCAGAAAGAAAAGTTTTTGGTCACGACTAAAAGAAGTTGCTAGACCAGCCATATCAGTTAGGCTGAAGGATGAACGATTCCAAAAAAGAAGAGAAGATCTTGACCAGCGAGTAAGAAAGGTCCTCAGCGGTCTGCAAGGGATGAGCTTGGAAGTAGTCCAGCTCGATACACAGTCTTTGATAGAGTTATATTATTCTAGTTACAATCCAGATATATCTATTGCTCAACAACTGCAACCAATAAATGATTTGCAGATTGAGGAATTTTAGTTTTATTATTTTTGAATTATTATTTAAATAATTATGCCTTTTAAGCCATTAGGATTACGAAAACAACCCAAAGAGAAGATAAAAGAAGGGCAAGCTGTTAAGAAAAGGGAAGTAGAGGAACAGCTGATTACCTTGGAAGAGGAAAAAGTTTATAGAGCGGGGGTTGTTTCTATAAGGGATTTAATAGCACCATCTGCACTTCGCGTAGAGAGTAATTTTGTGCAGTTGGGTGATACTTTTTTGCGTACAATTTTTGTGGTTACTTATCCACGTTATATATCAGTTGGTTGGAACGCGCCAATTTTGAATTTGAATAGTACAATGGATGTAAGTATGTTTTTTTATCCAGTACAGGCCAGTATAATTTTAAAACAATTAAAGAAAAAGGTGGGCGCTCTGCAGGCCCAGCTCTCTGGTGACGCTGAAAAGGGCGCACCAAGAGATCCATTGCGTGAGACAGCCTTGCGTGATATTGAGCAGTTGCGTGATGACCTTACTCAAGGTGTGGAACATTTTTTTCAATTTGCTTTCTATCTCACGATTTATGCGAAGTCAAAAGAAGAGCTGGACAAAACAACAGAAGAAATGGAAAATATGTTTGGTGGAAAACTTATTTATACCAAACATGTGCTATTCCAATCAGAACAAGGATTTAATTCCACACTACCTATTGGTATTGATGAGTTGAATATTTCTTTTAACATGAACTCTTCACCAATTGCCGCTTCCTTTCCTTTTATGTCCGCAGAGCTCACATCTGACGATGGTATTTTGTACGGAGTAAATCGTCATAATAATAGTTTAATTTTGTTTGATCGGTTTAGTTTGCAAAATGCCAACATGGTAGTATTTGCTACTTCTGGTGCTGGTAAGTCTTATGCAGTGAAGTTGGAAGTGTTGCGCAGTATAATGCAAGGGGTGGACGTGATTATTATAGATCCCGAAATGGAATACTCTCACTTGTCGGAGGCTGTTGGCGGTACTTATGTCAATATATCCTTAGCATCAGAGAGCAAGGTCAATCCATTTGATTTGCCTCGTCCTGTTGGTCAAGAGATATCTACTGAGGATATTATTAGAAGCGCTGTAATAACTGCAAAGGGTTTGATTCGTATTATGTTTGGTAGTCTCACCCCCCAAGAAGACTCGATTGTTGACAGGGCTTTACTGGAGACTTATGCCAAAAAAGATATTACTCCTACTGTGGACCTGACAACTGTTGAGCCTCCAATTATGCAAGATTTGTTAGAGGTTTTGGAGGGTATGGAAGGCGCAGACACACTGGTCTTAAAACTTAGAAAGTATACAGAAGGTACTTTTGCCGGACTATTTAATTCACCAACAAATGTAAACATGGACAATCAGTTGGTGGTATTTAGTGTGCGTGATTTGGAAGACGAGCTTAGGCCTATGGCTATTTATACATTGGTCAATTATGTTTGGAATATAGTGCGTAGTGAGAGAAAGAAGAGACTGCTCGTAATTGACGAGGCTTGGTGGCTAATGATGCACGAGGATAGTGCCAAGTTTATTTATGCATTAGTAAAACGCTGTAGAAAGTATTATCTGGGGGTAACTACAATTACTCAGGATGTAAATGACTTTTTGCGCTCTCAGTATGGTCAGGCAATTGTAAATAATTCAGCTTTGCAACTTCTCTTGCGCCAATCTCCATCGGCAATTGATACTATACAAAAGACTTTCTTATTGACAGAGGGTGAAAAGTATTTGCTTTTGGAAGGTTCAGAAGGTGAGGGAATATTTTTTGCTGGTCTCAAGCATGCTGCAATAAAAGTGGTTGCTTCTTATACAGAGGATCAATTAATTACATCTGATCCGGCCCAGCTTCTGGAAATTGAAAAAGCCAAAAAAGAATTTGATGAAGATATGGGTGCGCGTTAACGAGTATAGATTTTTAATTTGTAGTTATGCTCCAATTAATTTTTTAAACGATTAATTTTATGATGAATCTAAGAAAAAGAATTTTTATAATTATAAGCGCAGTTGTTGCGGTCATCTTAGTTTTTATTTTATTATACTTTTTTGTATTCAATAAGGAAGTTGAAGAAAGTTTTTTACCGCCTTCACAACCAAGTGTTGCGGTTGACCAAGTTACTGGGCAGGTCATTATTCCAAAAGTAGAACCTAAGGCTATAATTACTGATGAGTTTGGTGCGCCTGTAGAAAAAGATGCGGATGAGACTTATGCTAAACAGATTTCTCGTATTTTTACAGAAAGGTTTTTTACATACTCCAATCAAAATGATAACCAACACATAGAAGATGTCCTCACTCTGCTAACACCTTCAATGGAAAAATGGGTAAAGACGCAGGAGCTAGAGGGGGGTGATCAATACAGTGGTTTGACTACCAAAGTTATTGCTAGTAGTATTGGTGAGATAGAAAATAATTCTGCGACTGTCTTACTCGATGCACAACAGACAATAAGAGAAAATGGATCAGAAATAGTAGAGTACAAAAGTGGTAGGGTGGACTTGGTTCGATCTGGTAGTGATTGGAAAGTGAATGGATTTTTTTGGAACTAAATTTTTTAGAGATGAAGATATTTTAAAAAATGACGAGCTTGGCTCGTCATTTTTATAGAGCCATATATGAACATAAAGGAGGTCTTAAATTTAATCAAAGATTATATTTTTCCAGTCTACTGTTTGGGCTGTCGTGAGGAGGGAGAGTGGCTTTGTGAAAAATGTTTTCATAAGATCGATATCACAGGTGTATTTTGTTGTCCAGCTTGTCACAAGAATACTCAGGTAGGCGATTATTGCATGGGCTGCAATGAGAATTTGTCGCTAGATTCCATCTTTGCAATTACTGCTTATAAAGAAGAAGGTTTGATTGGTAAGGTAATTCAGACTTTGAAATACAGTTACGCCGAAGATGTGCTGAGCGCTATTGAAGAATTGGTAAGTAGTTTTATAAAACAAAATAAAGGTTTATTTTCAAAGATTGATTTGGTTGTTCCAGTGCCTCTTCACAAAAAAAGATTTGTAGAGAGAGGTTTTAATCAAGCCAAACTAATTGCTGAAGTGGTAGCTCACGAGATTGAAAAACCTTGTCGTGAGATTGTAACTCGTAACCGCCATACTTTGCAACAGGCCAAATTAGGGAGAGAGGACAGACTAAAAAATGTAAGTAGCGCGTTTTTTGTTCAGGGTGGTCTAAATGAAAATATTTTATTAATTGATGATGTGTTTACTACCGGTACTACTTTACAGGAGTGTGCAAAAGCTTTGAAAGAGGGAGGTGCAAAAAAAGTGATCGGGTTTACTGTCGCTAGAGGATAACAAAAACTCCCAAATTGGGAGTTTTTCTGGCGGAGAGACAGGGATTCCCGCCTACGCTTTTGTTTCACAAAGCTATGGCGGGTAAACTTCTCATCCCTTTAGTTTTATAATAATGTTATTATTTAAATCAAAAACACAAGCTTATCTGCTTGTGTTTTTCTGGCGGAGAGACAGGGATTCGAACCCTGGGTCCGCTTTCACGGACGACGGTTTTCAAGACCGTTGCCTTCAACCGCTCAGCCATCTCTCCATATTAAATTGTCTGGCGGAGAGGGGGGGATTCGAACCCCCGAGTCGCTTGCGCAACTAACACCTTAGCAGGGTGCCCCTTTCAACCACTCAGGCACCTCTCCGTAAATGACGCAACTATTATACCTGAAAAATGGATTTTAGTCAATATTGTTTACTTAGCGTTACTTTTTTTGAAAAAAGCTGTGCTGAGTTTACTAATTTCGCTAAATTCTGTATAATATATACATATGGGACAAATACCTAAAAATAAAGAATCACAAGTATTTGAGATGCTTTTGCAAACTGCTGGTGAAGCGCCTTCTAGAGCAGTGGCTCAGCCATCCAGTTTTGAATTGCCTCAAAATTGGCATGAAGAGCATATGGAGGGCCAGCTTGCTATAGATGTGGGGCAGACAGATACCGAGGTAATATTAGTCACTACTATGGCTGGTGCTATGGCAGATAAGATGGAAGTATATATTCATAACGATCTTTTAACAGTTCGAGGAATGAGACATTCCCCGATAGAGGAATTGCCTGGGGTAGATATGTTTCATCAAGAATGTTTTTGGGGGAAATTTTCTCGAACCATAGTATTGCCAGTGGATGTAAAGGGGGATATGGCAAAGGCAGAATATAAGAATGGGATTCTGACAATAAAAATTCCAAAGCAAAAAACAGATACAAAAATAGAAGTGGTTGTGGTAGATGATTAAGTTGTATGAAAGAAAAATTGAATAAAATTTTGGAAAAATTTAAGACCCTATTTAATTGGCGTCGTTTTTGGATTTGGTCACTGGTATCGATTGTAATTTTGGGAATATTTTTTGTTTCAATTATTGCATATGGTTATTCATATAAAGACAAGGTTTTTCCTCAGCTTAGAATTGGGGATGTGCCAGTCGGAGGTATGGAAAAACAAGAATTGAAAACATTTTTGGAAAACATGACAGACAAGCTAGTAAACGAAGGTTTTAAATTTGAATATCCTATAAATGGCACACATGATTCTCTAATTATTTATCCAATTGTAGTATTAGAAGAGAGTACTATTGAGATTGCATATATAGATGTAGAAAAAGAAGTTGAACGCTTGTTAAGTTTTGGGAAAGGCGGTGGTTTTTGGATGAAATCTTGGAGTGTTGTGCAAGCTCGTATATATCCACAAGAAATGCAATTGGAGAATGTAATAATAGACGAGGCAAGTTTGTTGAGTAGAATAAGTGATACTATTGATGATTATCAAACACTACCAAGAGATGCCAATATTAAAGTTGCATCGATAAGCCCTCTCAAATATGAAATTGTTAGCTCTACTCCGGGTGTGGTATATGATTATGAGGGGCTTATGAACGAAGTGAGGATGTTGTGGTCAGAATTAAAAATAGTAGATTTGAAGATAAATAAGTATGACGTCACCCCAAGTGTCTTAATCGAAGATGTAAAGACAATTGAAGATCGTCTGCCCTCTATCTTTGATGATGGTGGATTGCAATTGACCTACACAGATCCACATACCCGCTTAGAGTATGGTTGGTGGATAAGTGTAGATGATATAAGAGGTTGGCTAGAAATTCAAAAATATATAGACGAGAATGATCAGACGAGTTTTGTGTTTGGTTTAGATGAAGAAATGGTTTTGGAATATCTTGATTTGGATGTGAGCCCAAAGGTGGATGTTGAGGCTCGTAATGCCAAATTTGAAATGAATCAAGAAAACGGAAAAGTCTTAGAATTTCAGGGATCTCGTCCTGGTATTAGTTTGAACAAAAATCAAGTTTATCAAGATTTAAATAATGCTATTTTGGAAAGGACTTGGCACGACGAGGCTACTACCAAGTCAGTTCAGTTGACAGTTGAAAAAGTTGAACCATTAGTTAAGACCGGTGATGTAAATGATTTGGGCATTACCGAGGTGCTTGGTGTGGGTGTTTCTGATTATTCACGTAGTCCATCCAATAGAATTAGTAATATTAAAAATGCTGTTAATAAACTAAATGGTCTTCTAATAAAATCCGGTGAAATTTTTTCAACAATAGATCATACCAAGCCTTACACTTTGGAAGGTGGTTATTTGCCAGAGTTGGTAATAAAGGGTGATGAGGTAAAACCAGAAATCGGCGGAGGTTTGTGCCAAATTGGTACTACATTATTTCGTATGGCCATGAATAGTGCTATGGAAATTGTGGAGCGTAGAAATCACTCATTGGTTGTGTTTCATTATAATGATCCAGTTAATGGCAAACCAGGAACTGATGCAACTATATATGATCCAGCGCCAGATTTTAAATTTAGAAATGATACAGAAAATTATATTTTGGTCCAAGCCTACATGGATACTTCGAGTGAAGAATTATACTTCACTATCTGGGGTACCAATGATGGGCGCAAGGGAAGTTATACTCATCCAGTTGTTGAGCGTTGGATTCCGCATGGAGAGGAAAAGATAATTGAAACAACCAAGCTAGAACCAGGAGAAAAGGAATGCCAAAGTGCTTTTGTTGGTGCTGATTCATCATTTACTTATACGCGCGAATTTGAAGATAAAGAAAATGAGGAAACTGTCTTCGAGAGTCATTATCGACCCCTACCAAAGATCTGTCTATTGGGAATAGAAGAAAAGGTTGGGTGTGAGGATGGCGATGAGAGCTGTATTGTTGAAAGTGCTGTGGTGTCTTCTTCTACTCAAGAAACAGTGGATTAGTCTATCTATTTCAATTAGAAAAATGGCTTAGTTGAGCCATTTTTTTAGTTTTTCCACATTTGGCTCTTGACAAAGGTTTGGTATTGTGGTATTATGCTTAGTTCGTTTACCTAGCACTAACTAAAATCATTGAATGACTGGGTTAACGTTTTGTCGCATAAAGTATTTAAGTAGTAGCATATTTTTATCTCACTGACCAGCTATATTTTTTTAGTGCTGGGTTTACAGGGTCTAGAAGCAGTGTCTATCTAACTTTGACTGTAGGTCGACATCCTTCTGTATCCACAAGCATGGAGAGGTATATAATAGGATAGCACAGGCTCCGGCTCGTCTTTTCCTACGGTATACCTCTTTGGATGCAGCATTGGGCCTTTGGTCCTCAACAATCATGTCAAAACCAGCCCCTTTTGGGGCTGGTTTTATTTTTACATTGATTACACAGATTTTGAACTGATTCAACTAAAATATAAAACCCTCGACTTTGCCGAGGGTTTATCTGTAGTTTTTTAGTTAGTGGAATTAATGCTTTATTCTATCACCTTATCAACAATACCATATTTAACAGCTTCCTCGGCACTCATAAAGTAATCACGATCAGTGTCTTTTTCTACAGTCGCTAGTTCTTTTCCTGTGTGTTTTACCAGTATATGATTTAGGCGGTCTTTGATTTTTAATATCCTCTCAGCATGAATCTTTATGTCAGATGCCTGGCCTTGCATTCCACCCATTACTTGGTGGATCATTACTTCGCTGTTGGCTAGACAAAATCTTTTGTTTTTTGCACCAGCTGACAAAAGCACAGAAGCCATGCTGGCAGCCATCCCAATACAAATAGTCGATACCTCTGGTTTTATGTATTGCATGGTATCATAGATTGCCATTCCAGCAGTTACAGAGCCACCAGGGGAGTTGATGTATATTTTTATATCTTTTTCAGGATTTTGGTTTTCCAAAAATAAAAGCTGGGCTATTACAGTATTTGCTACACTGTCATCAATTGTACTGCCCAAGAAGATTATTCTATCTTTCAAGAGACGAGAGTAAATGTCGTAAGCACGTTCTCCGTGAGAAGTTTTTTCAATAACGGTTGGAATTAGGTGTTGGGATTTTATATCAGACATAATAATAAAGTTATTAGTTATCAGGACATTTCGATATCCTGTAAGGTACTAATTCTAGTTTACATTATTTAAGCCAAACTTTCAACAGTCTGCCAGATTTGGTTTAGTGCATCTTCTACTGGTCCATCAATACTAAATCCAGCAGCTTTTTTATGGCCACCACCACCAAGTTGCTCAGCAATGACCGAGACATCTACACCATCACGAGTAGTGCGTAGACTGCCTTTAAATTTTCCACCCACCTGTTCTTTCAAGAATAGGGATGCTTGACCCTCGCTCAAATTATTTAAGAAATTGGCTATTCCTTCACTTTCTGTTTCATCTCCTCCGTGGCTCTTTATGTCATTTTGGGTGATGTAGGTGTAGATAACATCACTTTTTTCATGTAGAGTAAGGCGAGACAGCACTACTCCCCAAAGTTTCAATGTTGTTACAGGTTTGTTTTTTAGAAACCAGGTTTTTACCTGATTAAAATTGGCTCCACGATGAATCAAGGAACTGGCAACTTTTAGAGAATTTTCTGTGGTCCCTGAATTGGAAAAGTTTTCTGTATCAGTGATAAGACCGGTAAGAAGAGCCATGGCCATGTTTTTTGTTATCTCAATGTTATTATATTTGAAAAAGAAGTATAAAATTTCCGTAGTAGAAGAAGCTTCTTCTATAACCAGATTATAAGATCCAAATTTATTATTAGTTGGGTGATGATCAATGTTTATAATAGTTGGCTCATGATTTAGTTTTTCAATATATTTGTCTATCCCAGCATATTCTAGATTTCCAGAATCAAGCACAATAATTAAGTCATGATTAGCATTTTGCCAAATTGACCTATCTGCATTAGGGATTACTATGTGTGGTAGGGCAGACAGGTGCTTTGAAGATTCGGTAAGGCAAAAGGTCTCATACTGCTTTCCAACAATATCCAAAAAATGTGCCAATGCAGAAATAGACCCAAGAGCATCTCCGTCTGGGTTTTGGTGGCAGATAAGCAGTATCTTATCAGCTTTCTTTATTTCATTGTGTATGTGTTTGGCTGTTCGGTGCATAAATATACAGTAATTGGATGATTCAGTAATAAATAACTCAGTATTCTATATTATATACTAAATATTGTCAAGGGTATACAAAAAGTGTATAATATATATAATAAATTCGGATTGCGGATTTTTTAGTTAAATATGTTTTTAAAGTCTATAGAAATTCATGGTTTCAAGTCTTTCGCAGGAAAGACTGTTTTGGATTTTTTGGCCCCAAAGAGTGAAAAAAACAGTATCACGGCCGTGGTTGGGCCAAATGGCTCTGGCAAGAGTAATATCTCAGACGCTATTCGTTGGGTTATGGGTGAGCAGAGCATGAGGCATATTCGTGGCAAGAAGGGGGCTGATGTGATATTCTCTGGTTCAGAAGTAAAGGGGCAGATGGGCATGGCCAGCGTTACACTGATTATGGATAATTCTGATGGGCGAGCACCAATTGATTTTGATGAATTATCTATTACTCGTCGATACTATCGTTCTGGTGATAGCGAATATTTGATAAATGGCAAAACTGTTCGTTTGCTTGATTTGCAAATTTTATTAGCCCAAGCTCAGTTTGGACAGGGATCCTATAGCGTTATTGGTCAGGGGATGATTGATAGATTATTATTGCAAACCCCGCAAGAAAGAAAAGATTTTTTTGATGAAGCATCTGGTATTAAGGAGTTTCAGATCAAGCGTCACCAAGCTGCTCTTAAACTTCGTCGTACTGGAGAAAATATTGATCAGGCAGAATTGTTATTAAATGAAGTATCCCCACGACTCAAGACTCTGTCTAGGCAAGTAAAAAAATTAGAAAAACGCCAAGATGTAGAATTAAAACTTCGTGAATCTCAAGAGAGTTATTATATTAGTCTTTTTAATTATAATAAAACTCAGTTGGATGCAGTAAATTCTGATTTAGAAGATATCGAGCAGGAATACAAACAAGTAAATGAAAGATTGCTGGTTGCCCAAGAAGAATTAGCTACTTTGGCACGTGAGAGTTCGCGACAGGATCAATTTGAAAGTTTGCAAAAAGAATATCAAGAATTACAACGACAAAAAAATTCTCTGGAACGTGATCGCGCGGTATTGCAAGGAAAGTTGCAGACTGAATACTCCAAGGCTGGCAAGCAAAATGTTGGTTGGTTGGAAAATAAAGTAGAGGAATTAAAAATTGAACAAAAAAAGGCTGATGACAATCTGACCAAAGTTGAAAGTGATCTGGATAAGACCAGCTTAGATATTTTGGACAAAAAGCAATCAGTAGAAAAGTTAACAGTGGAACGAACTGAACTCCGTGGACAGATTTCCAATTCTGAACAAAGAGTGACTCAGATGCGCGGAGAGCAATCGTATTTGCAGTATTCAGGTCTCAAGGCTGTGCAAGCTATTTTGGAAGAGCGCCATCGCCTGGGAAATGTGTATGGTACAGTGGCACAGCTGGGTGAGGTGGATGAAAAATATCGCATGGCACTCGACGTGGCTGCTGGCGGACACCTTTCTTCTCTGGTAGTCGACGGTGATCGTACGGCTCAGAGTTGTATAGAGTATTTGCGCCAGCATCAATTGGGTTATGCCACGTTTTTGCCAATAAACAAAATCAAGGGCAGATTTATGTCTGCTGACTTGGAAGAGCTGTCAAGTAAATCCGGAGTGGTTGGTTTGGCAATTGATCTGGTAAAATTTGATAGTAAATTTTCTGAGATTTTTTCTTATGCACTCGGTAATACTCTCATAGTAGAAGATATTGATGTGGCTCGAGAAATTGGGATTGGCAGAGTCCGCATGGTTACTTTGGGTGGTGACATTTTGGAGACCAGTGGTAGTATGAAAGGTGGATATCGTAACCGTAACCGTCGCCAAGGAATGGGGTTCTCTCAAGGTAGTTCACCCTATTTTATCCAAGGAAATATTCTAGATGCCGAAGAAAAACTGGAAGAATTAAAAAAGAGAATTGACAGTATTGAAATAGAATTTCAAAAAGAACAAGAGAGTTTGCTAGAATTACAATCTCAGGCACACAATGCTTCTAGTCAAGCAGACTTCTCTGCTACCAAAAAACAAGAAGTAGACAAAGAATTGGCTACATTTGAACAAGAGCTATCACTGTATTCCATGAGCCCAGAAGAATTCAGTGCAAGCATGAAAGATATTTCAAATGATAAAGAAAATTTGGATAAAAATATTTTAAATTTTGAAAAACAAATAAAAGAGATACAAAAAAAACAAGAAGATTTTAATGACAAAGAAGAAGAAAAGAAGAAAAGAATTTTTGCGTTGCAAGAGGTGATGCAAGATGAACAAGTAAAATTAAATAAAATCGTAGATGAGCGAAATCAAAAAAGAATTGAAGCTGCAAAACTAGAAACCAAACAAGAAGATCTTGGTAATGAAGTCTACCAAGAGTTGCATTGTAATTTTGATCATCTGCTTGAGCGAGAAGTCGTTGGTGCCAGTGTAGATCTGTTAGACTCTGTACAGCAAGAAATACAAAAACTAAAATATCAACTAACTCTTATTGGTGGAATTGATGAAGAAGTAGTAGAGGAGTATAAAGAGACAAAAGAAAGACATGATGGTCTATCCACTCAATTGGATGATTTGAAATCAGCAATGGGAGATTTGGAAGAGATGATTATTGAGCTTGATGAAGTAATGAAAAAAAGACGTGGTAAAGCCTTCAAGCAAATTAAAAAAGAATTTGCGCGTTATTTCAGTCTATTATTCGAAGGCGGTAAGGCTGACTTAATCGAGGTTTATGGCACAGAAGAAGTAGAAGAGGAATTAGAAGATGTTGAAATATCTGAAAGAGAAGAGGGGGTTGATATTGGTCTAGATGAAGAAGATGTTAAGCCAAAGAAAAAAGGCAAAAAGATTTTGACAGGTATTGAAGTAATAGCCTGTCCCCCAGGAAAGAAAATCAAAAACATTCAGGTTTTGTCGGGTGGGGAGAGGACTTTGACTTCTATCGCACTAGTTTGCGCAATTCTTAATACCAATCCGTCACCATTCGTTGTCTTGGACGAAGTGGAGGCAGCACTAGACGAAGCCAATACTTTGCGTTTTGGTAAGATTTTACACGAGCTTTCAATGAAATCACAGTTTATTCTAATTACTCACAATCGAGCTACTATGCACACAGCCGATGCCCTATATGGCGTCACCATGGGGTCTGACGGTGTGAGTAAGCTTGTGAGCGTTGATTTGGAGAGTAATTAG
>JABIBU010000024.1 GCA_018652595.1 Candidatus Magasanikiibacteriota bacterium
CAATCACCGAAATAGCGATTGATCCAAAAAAGCCAAGAGCTTTGGGTCTGTTCCTTCGGAAAATGAAATAAAATAAAATATGCAAAATTACGAACTATTATTGATTTTACCAGGTACTTTGTCAGAAGACGAGGTAGATCCTTTGGTAGAAAAGGTTAGTAAAGTCATTGAAGACAATGGCGGTACAAGTTTGTCAGTTGAAAAAATAGAAAAAAGACGTCTTGCTTATCCAATTAAGCATATTCGTTATGGTTATTTCAATTTGGCTTATTTTGAGGCCGAACCAGATACAGTGCTAGCTATCCAGAATAAACTACTTTTGATTCCAGAGCTACTTAGGGTTTTGGTACAAAAGCACAATCCTACTATTCAAAAAAGTAGAACAATTAAATTTGGTCTACCAATGCAGAATAAGGACGATTTAGTAACACCTCGTAGAAATAGCGACAGTAGATCAACCACAACTAGAACTGCTCCTAAAAAAGAAGAAAAACCTGCACAGGAAGTTAGCGAAGCTAAACCTGTTGAGGTTGAAAAGGTGGAGAAGGCAGAATCCGTCTCCGCTGAAGCTACGCCGGACAAGGAAAATGTAAACGAAGAAGTTGCTGAAATAAAGTCTGTAGAAGAAAAAGTAGAGGAAGTAAAAGAATCCCCTTCCGCTTCCACCTCCGCTAAAGCTATGGCGGACGAGAAAGCTACGGAGGACAAGGAAGCTAAGGTAGAGAAGGTAGAAAAGCCAAAAGAAGAAACAAAGAAAGAAAAAGTTGATATGGAAGATATTGACAAGAAGTTGGATGAAATTTTGGATATTGACCTTTCCAATGTATAGTGTATAATATTAAAAAGAGAGAAGGGGGTAGGAGAGGATTTGAGAGGGTAAAGCAGTTCTTTAGTCTTTCAGCTTTTTTTATCTTTTTAACTATTAATTAATAAACAATATGGATCTCAACCGAGCAACCATGCTGGGCCGATTAACTCGTGACCCAGAAGTACGCACTACACCATCAGGAAAAAGTGTGGCCAATATTACTATTGCCACTGGAAGAGTTTGGACAGATCAGTCTGGTGCCAAACAAGAAAAAACCGAATTTCACAATTGTGTATTGTGGGGCAAGCTAGCCGACATCGCTGGCCAATATCTGAGCAAGGGTCGTCGTGTTTACGCCGAGGGACGACTAGAAACACGAGATTGGACAGGCAAAGATGATGGTGTAAAAAGATATAGAACAGAGGTTATCGTTGATAACTTTATAATGCTTGATGCTCCTCGTGGTGCTTCTGCTCCAACAGGTAGCTCAGACGATGCTCCACCTCCACCAGCTGATATGGGTGGGGATGAAGAAATCAAGGTTGAAGATATTCCATTTTAATCTAAGCGCTGATTGAAGCAATAATAGGCCGATTGAAGCAGAAAATATAAGTATGGCAAAGTCAAAGAAAACAACAAAACCATGTCATTATTGTGTTAATAATGTCGAAGTAGTTGATTACAAAGATGTACAGACATTGCGTCGTTTTGTTTCATCTTATTTCAAAATTGCTCCTCGCAGGCGTAGTGGCTTGTGTGCTACTCACCAGAGAAGAGTGTCAAAGGCTATCAAGCAAGCTAGAATTGCTGGTTTGATAAACTTTTGCCCTCGTTAAAGAGTAATTAGAATAAATTTAAAACCGCTCCGAAATGGAGCGGTTTTTTTGTCCCCTCCTTGTGGAGGAGGGGCACCTCGTTCTGATCTCAATCAGAACGGGTGGGGTGGTGTTCGCATTAATGCGATACTGGAAATCCCATATAAGCAAACCACCCCGGCACTGACGTGTCCTGCCCCTCCTTCGAAAGGAGGGGATAAAGTATATTTCTTTAATTAAAACAGTATTTGTGGATAACTTTTGTTATGTTTTAGCCAAAAAACCCCAAATTTAGCTAAGATAAGCCAAACTTGACAGATTACTTATCAACATGTCTAATTTGACAAATCTATTTTTTTGGTGTATTATTAAGCCATCCTAATTTTTGCCGTTTTTGGCAAAATTTCTCTACGTTAAGTCATTTATCCCGACTTTGTTGGGACTAAAGACGTACGCTTTCTCTGCACCGGCTAAATGTCCTTCCTGTCACATAAGCGTTCGTGCACTCCTAGATTTCCTACCAAGGGGTCATAGGGGTCCGTACCAAAAGACATGCGTGCAAAAAACTTCACAAAAAATAGTCTGTAATGTAAGAACACCTTTGTTTGAGGGTGATTTTTTTGTTGCCCCTATAATTATATTTAGATATCTATACAATATTAATTCAAAGATTGTGTGTATATCTAAATAAAATTATTAAAAAATATTAATCTATATACATTATGTCAGTGTTCAAACGCCAGGCCACAACAGAGAAAAAACGAAAGTTTTTTACTGATAAGCAGGATGCTATCCCAATGCCAGATCTAGTAGAAGTGCAAAAGACTTCTTATGATTGGTTTATGAAGGACGGTATCAAAGAATTATTTGATGAAGTCTCTCCTTTGACCGACTTTACTGGTCGTGATTTGGAATTATATTTTGAAGATTATTATATTGATGAGCCAAAGTTTGACGAAGTGACTTGTCGTGAAAAAAATATTACATTCGAGGCACCACTTCGTGTAAATGCCAAGCTTGTTAATAAGAAAAACGATAAAGTGGATACTCAAGAAATTTATTTGGGCGATCTTCCACTGATGACATCTCGCGGTACTTTTGTTGTAAATGGAATCGAGAGAACTATTGTGTCACAGCTTATTCGTAGTTCTGGTGCATTTTTTACAGCAGAGACTTTGCGTGACAGACGATTTTATGGTGCCAAGATTATTCCAAATCGTGGTGCTTGGATCGAAGTAGAGACTGACCAAAACAATGTATTGTGGATCAAGGTAGACAGAAAACGTAAAGTAGCTGCCACTGCACTTCTAAGAGCTTTTGGTTATTCTACAGATGAAATAAAAAAACAATTTGCAGATGTGAACAATCATCCAAATATTGATTATATTGAAAACACTTTGAAAAAAGATATCTCTGTTAGCGAAGATGAATCTATGATTGAAGTTTACAAGCGTATTCGTCCGGGTGATCTAGCTATGGCTGACAATGCTAGAAGTCTGGTCAATTCAATGTTCTTCAACTTTGATCGCTATGATCTTGGGCGTGTTGGTGTTTACAAATTTAACACAAAATTTGAATTGGGTCTGGGTAGAAAAGATTTTGAAGATAAAGAAAATAGAGTACTGTCACCAGAAAAAGTAATGCTCGTAATAAAAGAAGTTGTTCGCCTAAATGTGACTCAAGATAAACCAGATGATATTGATCATCTTGGCAATCGTCGTATTAGAGCTATTGGTGAGTTGGTACAAAATCGTTTCCGAGTGGGCCTATCTCGTATGGAAAGAATTGTAAAAGATAGAATGAGTACTTATGAGATAGACAATTTGACTCCAAACAAACTTATCAATGCTCGTCCAGTGATTGGATCTGTCCGTGAGTTTTTTATGAGTTCTCAGCTATCTCAGTTTATGGATCAGGTAAATCCTTTGGC
>JABIBU010000026.1 GCA_018652595.1 Candidatus Magasanikiibacteriota bacterium
ATTTTCTTTGTCTATAAAAGCGATAAAGACTTCGTCTTCTTTCAAATCATTGGAAAGTTCATTCTTGACTCGTAGATAGCCCAAATCACCTACTTGATACTGATTATACAGAGAAAATCCAGAATACTCCCTGCCTTCTTGCCAGGATATATTTCTCTTTATATAAAGCCCCAAATCCAAGATCTCATCCTTATCCAGACTTTCTTTTACAGGACCAGAGCAGTCCAGTGCTGTCCCAGCTTCACAAGATTGCACAGCATAACACACATTCCTCTTTGCTCCCTCTGACTGAGTATCTGCCACCTCTACATACCCCTGACAAGACAGCCATTCGGCACACTCTCTATCTCGGACTACCTTTAATAATATATTAGAATCAATATCTTTGACCTCTCCATCTGATACCAAACTAACAGGCTCAAAATTTTTCTCTTCACTAGCATCATAAGTTGCCTTTGTATTATATAACAAGTTAGGATAGTCTGTCTTATTGAAGAGCACACAACCCTCTTGAAGGCTAGCCTGTCCTTCGCACTCACTCACTGGATTAATTAATTTTTGATTATAAATCAAGTAATATGGATAACCATCTTCATAGAGTGCAGAAGTATCTTGTGGATCAATAAACTCACGACATCCATTATTATCCTCAGAACATACGCCGACCAAACCACCATATTTTATAGAATTATTGGACCACATACCATACTCTCCACCGGCCAATAGATAATTGTCATAACAAGGAATTGTCCCCTGCCCAAGACAAGAAACACCCTCATCACAGTCACTACCTGTCCTGCACAAGTCTTCTGAATCTCCCCCACCACAAACACCGTAGTCCCTCAAAAACCACCCCTTATATGTGATCTCATCAATGCTAACTTCGTCTTTGTATTCACAAAGACTACTGCCAGTTATATTTGGATCTTTGAAAAAATATTTTTCATTGTCTACTGCAAACTCATCACAACCAACCAAATCAGATCTACATAAAGTCTCTTCGTAATGGTCTGGATCATTTAATACAAATGATTCTATATAATCATAAGCATAGATATTACCATCTTGGATATTCGACAAAACCTCTTCTTCCAAAGCAATCTCCTGACACCCCTTATTCTTTTCACTACATCTAAAATCACTCCTATCTGTCAAAAATATTGCACTATCACTATCTCCTGGTATTATAACAGTTGATTTTTTTATAACAGAATTTTCAATATCATTATCAACATTTTGAATAATATAATTATCATCACCATTTATCGGACCGTCTACAAAACAGCCTACCTCACCAGCACTAACGTCTACAATACAGCTACCCAAGACAACCTTGTCTTGCTCATCATCCGGATCAAACATTAGTTCACACTTCCTATCATCTCCGCCCTTTTCACCATCTTGGCACCACAAATTATAAATCACTGTATTTACTTGCGAATTATTATTACTATCATACAAAGCCCTGCAACCAATGGCGTTATCACGACACATGGTATCAAATCCAGTGGCGTAGATATCAGTATTACCAGTACTCTCCTCCTCATACTGACGACAACCAAGAGCCAAACCAGGATAAGGGTCATTTGGTGTCTCGTCACAAACTCCAGGGACATCCTTTATTGTCTCATCCCCAGAATTGCTGTCATAAGCCTTTTTCCAAGAATCTTTTATGCGATAGTATTTGTCACTCACCCTATCGAGTTTCAAATTGTCTATAAAATAAAGTGGGCTGCCTATCAGCTTGTCGCTATCAAACACGAGCTTTATTTTGTCAGATGTAATATCTGACAAAACTACTGGACCCACTCGATACTGTCTCCACTCTGGCCCAACACCGATCTCCACAATCTCTCCAGTAATCTTGTTGAATGTAAAGTAATCAGGACCATCTTGACCTTCTTGTTCAAAATAAATTTTAAGCTCTTGGCTCTCACCCCTAGCCCAAAAACTTAGCTCAAATGTGTCTTGATACACAAAATCATTATCAAATTCATAATAAACCTCGTCACCAACTATCTTTAGCGACTCCTTTGTAACCTGAATTGACTCCGACGATATAGACACTTCATTTGCCGGGCTCCATCCAGATTTGGCATCATTTATGGCGTCCTCTCCGGCTTCATCAAAGATTTCAAAATCTAATAAAAATACTTCCTCCAAATTACTAGCCCAATTGCCAGAATACTCACGACAACCAACAGCAGTAGCTGGACAAGCTGTAGACTCATCAGCCCCAGACATGGCCCAATAAATACAAGAACCATTCTCATATCTACCGCCCGCATAACAACGTTGACAAACAACACCTTCATTGGGATCATCTTCTGCCACATCACCCCATACTCCATACTTTTCATCACAGGTTTCAGAATCTATGATATTATCATCCACATATAAATCAGAATCAGTCTTGCGCAAAGGATGACACTCATCTGAGACTGTAATAGTATCTGATAGTAAGCGATAATAAATCTTACCATCTTTGTCATAGAGAGCTCTACAATCAGTCAAAGCCGTATCACCAGCAACATTATTTATAAGATTATTATAATTGGTCTGGTTACAAGCATCGTAATCACTCTGCAAACTAAGCGCGCTATCTGATGCATAGGCAGGTGAGCCCTCAACAAAAATCTCATCCACATCCACACCCTCTCCAAAATCCAAAGGCAGACTTGACAAATAGCCATAATCCTCTTGTGTTATTGGTCTCAAATCATGTAATTTCAAAACATACCCCTCTTGAGACGAGCCTTCCCAAGAATAAAACACTTTTTCATTATTATCAGTCGGTCTTTCACAATATTTGATATAGGTATAGCGCTCCAAAGCTTCTCCACCCCTAGACAACTCGTCAATATTTGTAAATTCATCACAACCACTAAAAACTTCATTACACTGTGTAGCTTCGCCTGGTATAAAGTACAGTGGGAATTCTCCCGACTCAAACAAAGTAGCCCCTTGGCGGAAGGTTTCATAATTTGCACAAGAAGCATCGCAATAATTATCTCCAACAATACCAGGGATTTCTACTGGATTTGGTCCAGCGACTGGAGTATAAGCGTCACAACCCACTTCGCTAGGCAAGCAGACTTGAGCATAATCTTCACAAACCTCTGGTCTATTTCCCAAAACAACTAAATCTGCTTTGGTCTGTGGCCAGTCTATTTCCGTAGAATTTCCGTAGACATAAATACCAAGATCGTCTCCACATGAATCCTTACCAAAACAATCATTGTCCAAACAATCAACAGCACCATCACCATCATTATCCTTGTTATCATTACATGACGATTCTTTACATTTCAAATCTCCCAATCCACACTCTGATCCAACTCCACAAAAATAATCGGTATCTTCTACCCCAGAACAGATCCCGAGACAAATCTGATTAACTGCCCCAGGTTTAGGTTGAGTATCATATTCACATTCCACAACACAAGCCTGATCTGTACCCTGTAAAGCACACTGTTCATCAAAACAGCTGGAGCCAAGCGTGCCATACTCATCAGTACAGTTTGGCAGATCTTTACACTCACCAAAATGAGCACTACATTCGTCTGCACAAGCAGCATATCCTGACATATTATTAGGATCTAGACAGTCACTAGTACAACTACTATACCATTCTGTAGGAGTCATTCCTTCTGCCAAAACATCTAGACAACTATCAAATTCTACTACACACTGTTCGTAATCACTCATACAAACCTGATCCAAACAATTATCCTGAATCCAATCGTTGTCAGTACACGCAAAATCACAAGAACCAACACTACAGTGATTGATACAACTCAGATCATCTGGATCACAAAAATTATCCGTTATGCATTTTAATTTTTCACTTGGGTTATCTGAAATACAATATTGTTGGCAACCAACATCAATTGTACATTGGGCTTCACAACCCTCTGTTCCTACCACCTTACACTCATCAGCAGGACCAGGAAATGGTACGGTTGGCTTCGTATCATAACAACTCAAATAATCTGGAGCCTTTTGTAAATAAATTGGATCCTCATAAGAATCTTCATTGACCGGATAAAACTCGGAACAACCATCTACATCTTTAGAACAATTGGTTGTATAATTTTCTATATTTTGATTAAAATATACAGACTGATTCCTACCCAAATTTTCAAAACTCTTGTTTACTCCGCCAGAGCTAGATACCCATGTAGTGCTTGTCACGGCAGGATCTCCATTTCTTTCTGTGCTATAAGTCCTACAACCAGCAGAATCAAAACTACATTCGCCATAATCCAATGTTCTAGCAATATAAGAACTTACCTGCCCCTCAGAAGAAACAAAGGTGGTACAAGTATTATATTGTGGTTCGCACTTGTCAGCATTGAAACGCCAGACATTTTTTTCTTTTGTACAATAACCAAAAAACTCACAGCTACCATCTTCGTTTTCTTTTAGACAACTTTGAGGATCTACACACTCCTGACTTCTAACCCCAGTCTTATTATCATCAAGCAAATTGGAAGCATAAACCTGAGCATTACACCTGGCCTCTGGCATCTTTAATATCCAATTTGGATCAATCAGATGACAGTATGGGTGATTGACCAAATCCTCTACAATTTCGTCACCAACCTCTGCACAATCATAAAAACCATCGACAACTTTCTTTAGTGTCCAATTGGCCTCTGGGTCATCTGGATCTGCCAGCGTAACTGCTATCTCAAAACCTAGTGGTAATATCCTAGCTCTTCTTAATTTTTGGATGTTTGGATAACAATAGCCTTTTTGATAACAACCCCTATCCAAATTGTCTGCTGTCCTATCTGGCGAAAGCAATGGCCAGCTACCATGTAAATAACCCTTTTCCAAAGCCTTGGCAATAGTCAGAGGTTCATCTAATTTTGACTCTTCTAGAGCTTGTCGCAAACCACTATCCATCACACAATTATTAAGCCCAGGCTTTACTGGATAATCAGGACAAGAAGAAAATTCTTCTAATTGCCCGTAGCTATTTACTTGTGTAATTGCAACGGTCAAAAGATCTGAGAAAATTGATTCGGCTTTTTTTCTACTGGATTGGAAACCAGAAGATTCATATGTGAGTGCTTCAAAGGCATTACCGCCACCGCCTTTGTCTTTGCCAAGATTTAATAGCTCTTTTTGTGCTCTCTTCAAACCCTCTCCCACCAAGGTATTCAAAAATACTGATGCTGCCATTGGTATCACCTGCAAAAAACCACTCCCATAGACTCCAGCAAGCTGTGAAGATGTCATATCTCCTTGCTGATTGCTACTGATTACTTTACTTTCTTCCTTTACCACCTGGGCTGGAGATTTTACTTTTCCTTCTATCAGACTTGTGAGAGGTTTAAAACCTTGCCCCTCTGTTCTTTCTTGTATTCCACCAAGAACTGCGGAGGCGATATTTCTATCTATTTTTGCTTTTGCTCCTAGAGCAATACCAAAATCACTATCCTCAAAACGGAGAGCATTGGTAAAATTTTCAGCTATAAACTTACTACCACCTGGGCCATATTTTTCTTCAAAGGCTTCTGCACTCCAAGCATTATCAAGCTGTTGCCAGGTACAACTTGGGCTCGGACCACCACCCGCACCAGCTTCATCTTTCCAATATAAGCTATGCAACCCTATTTGTAAAAATATTTGAAGTTGTAAATCTGGAGTAGAACATAAATTGAGACCAAATGGCTTACCAAACTCATTTATCATGTCTGCCGAAGAATCTTTTGCTAATTTTTTAAAATAAGAAGCTGGACCATCTTTGAAAGCCAGCGCACCCTGCCCCTTACCACCACTAGCTATATATGTCGCACCATCATAAGCCATCTTTCTCATAAAATAAGATGACGCATGAAGCAGAGACCCCATGGCTGCTGTAGTAAGAGCTGTTTTGATCTGCGCCCATCCCCACTCGGTCTTAGCTGGTATACTTTCAACAATAGTGATTTGAGCATTTGCCGGTTTCACAAAAAACAAAGTACCAAAAAGCTCCATAAACACAAAGAGTCCAATGAAAGCTCTAAATAAGGTTTTGTTCTTTTTTGCAAGCTCGAACATAATTTACTCTAAATTACAAAACTAAATTTCCTCACCAAAACTACCTGCTGTCTGACTGATCAAAATTTCATCTATAATTACACCCAATTCCTCATTGGTTAGATTGGACAGCTCTGTCTCATCTATCATGCCAGTCTTTAATAATAACTCTCTCATCTTTTCCATATCTTTAAAAGATTCTGAGAGGTCTTCGGTACTGATTCCTTGGCTAAAATTTTCTAAATATCCCACTGGATCACTTATCTCAGCCAAAGGTGATATGATAGCATCTGTTGTAGTAGACATAACAGGAACATCTAAAAACAAACCGCAATCTCCGCCCTCTGGACAAAGTGGATCTGTACTCTGCTCAATCTCCATTTTATCACTCAAACCATCTGAGTCTGTATCTGGCAAATATGGACTAGTTTCATAAAAATTCAATTCTTCATAATCATTTAATCCATCATGATCTGTATCAATGCTTTGTAATCTGGTAGTCTCGTCTTGGAATAACGACGCTTCGTCATAGTTGGTCTGTGTAAGATTGATTACAAAAGGTCCATAAATTGTATTCCTAATCTGCAACATTCCCAAGCCGACAACTAAAATAGCAAAAACAAGCAATAAAACAAAGCCTGTCTTTTGCTCGCGGGTTAGACGTTTTTTTCCTACTTGTTCTTCCATGTTATGGAAATAATATTGTATAGATATTATACCACATTTAAAGAATTGGTGGTAGCAGAACTAATAAAACTGGGGACAACTGAATAGGTTTTAGGTAATTTAGGTTTTAGGCTACAAACAGTATTCTTTTGCCTAACACCTAAAAACTAAATCATCTAATCATCTTGGTTATTTCTTTCCAATTTTCTACACTAAGCTCCTCTGCCCTAATCTTTTCATCTCCAACTACTTCTACTAAAATCTTTTTTATTTCTTCTCTATCCCCGCCTGCAACGCTTGTGCTAGCATTGCGGGCAGGTAATTTCAATCCCTCACTCAAATTCCTCCAGAGTTGCTTCCTCTTGTTTGTAAAACCAGCTTTTACTACTTTAAAAAACCCATCGTCAAATTCGCGAGTACTCTGTTGCTCTAGTGCCAAGGTGCTTATGTGAAGCACTGCTGAATCCACTTTAGGACTTGGCCAAAAATTTCCTTTAGAGACTTTTGTAATGATTTTTGGTTCACCATAGTATTGAACTGAAACTGCCAACACCGACATGTCTCCAGGCTTGGCACAAATTCTCTCAGCAACTTCCTTCTGAACCATCATAGTGATACTCTCCGGCTTATTTTCTGATTCTAACAGCACACGCAAAAGATTGGAAGTTATTTGATATGGAATATTGGCAACAACCTTGTATCCAGCTGTAAGCTGTAAGCTATAAGCTGTAAGCTCTTTAAGCGCATTTCCCCACACTATATCTAAATTATCAGTTTTGTTGTCGTCCCAATACCCTTCTAATTTCCTTTCTATTTCAAATGCAATTACCCTATTTACTTCTTCTACCAAGGCGAAGGTAAGTACTCCAAAACCAGGACCAATTTCAATTACTGTATCAGTCTTTTTAAGTTCTGCCACATCGATCATTTTTTTTATTGGCGCGTCAGTTATCAAATAATTCTGACCATATTTTTTGGACGGACTTAAATTATACTTTTGACAAAGTTCTTTTAAATGAGATGGTTTAAATAATTTTTTATTCATAATAAAAAATTTCCAAAAGACAATTTCTACCCACAGGGCATCCCTCTACGGGAACAAATAATTTCCAGGTCTCAAATTACAATATTGGAAATTGTGATTTGAGATTTATTTGGAAATTGGAACTTGTTATTTGATCACTATAATTAACTCGGTAATAACCCTGCTGATGTGTACCGATTAGCCGCATTCCATAATAGCCAACCACCATCGGTATACTTCTCCACCATATCAATTTGTTCACGAATAAGTGGTCCACTATCATAGACTGCTCCGATATTAAATGCCTGAATCCAAGGACGAGCCTCGGCTTTTTTATTTTCAAAATATGGAGCACCTTTTTTCATTCCATTCTCTATTACAATACCTGGACTAGCCGCTGGGTTGTCCAACCTCAAATGACCTGATGGATAGTGTGACGGATACATCATTGGACAAATATAATCAATATAGTCAACTGCATCTTCTAGGCGCTGTCCAATAGACATTCCATCATGTCTTTCCATCACAAACCCAAACATATCAATAGAAATCCAAGCCGGCTCTCTCTCCAAACTTTGTCCAATATGTTTAAAAAAACTATTCATCACCTCATAACGCTTTTGATCACCGTTTGTATAGACCACATTACTCATATTTCCATCAGATGGAAAGCGGACATAGTCAAAATTGATTTCATCAAAACCAAACCTAATTGCTTCACGCGCAATTGCAATATTATAATTCCAAACCTCTCTACGAGTAGGGTCTACCCAAGCCAGACCTTTATGATCACGCCACAACCCACCACTTTTGGAATGAATAGCCCACTCTGGATTAGCATTGGCCAGGACTGGATCCTGGAAAACAGTCTGCCGAGCTATAGCATAGATATCATTGTCATGAAGTTTTTTTATTATTTCTTTTACATCTCCCAATCTACTTTTATCAGTCTTAAATTCATTCACCCAAAGCAAATTACTATCATATAAAACATAACCAGTATAATCTTTTATATCTATTACCACTGCATTTAGCTCTGTTGAATTTATTAAATTTATAATTCTATCCAATGCCTTTGGGCTAGAGGCAGTATAAGCTGTAATATACAATCCTTTTACCTCGCGCTTATTTGGTTTTTGTCTTTTGTTACTAAGTTTTGTAGTAAGAAAAGTTTTGGGATTTGTTTCATTACTTTCAAACAAAGCAGTCTCTTGAGCATGAAGGGTACCAGACCAAAACCAAGCCACACCCAAAAGACAAAAGGCAGAAAAACCAATTGCTAATATAAAGTATAATTTTGGATGATCTTGGTTCATGTTTTTTATTCAATTATTAATTCACCCTGTCGCAAGACTTCAAAACCTCCGTTACTAATTTTTATAACTGTTGAAGGACTAAGGTGAGGTAGTTCACCTGCGTCAATTACTATATCTGGTTTGGTTTCTGCTTTTTCCCCGTCCGAGACAAGTCCGTCTTGCTGTGCACGCCTTGGGCTGTGGGTGGAAAAAGTCTCCAGCACGTCTTTTATATCGCTCGGGCTTTTTTCAGAAGTTATATTTGCCGAAGTAGATACTAGTGGTCTATTCAATGCTTCGCTAATTTCCGAAGATAGAGGGTGTCCAGTCACACGAAAGGCTACTGTCCCATCCTCGGCCACCACACCACGAGCCAATCCACAATCTGGCTTGGATTGCATCACGACTGTTAGTGGACCAGGCCAATACTTCCCCGAAATTTCTTCTAGCTTTTCGTTCCACTCGACATAGCTCATCACCATAGCAACACTAGGAACGAGGACTAGTACAGATTTATTTTCTTGTCGTTTTTTAATCTTAAAAATTTTGTCTACTGCTTCTTGATTTGTAGCATCACAACCTAATCCGTATACAGTTTCTGTGGGATAAATAATTGTCTTACCTTGTTTCAATTCCTCAACTATTTCTAACGTGTTTAAATTATCAATTCTTAAAACATTCATAAGTATAAAAATTATGGCACGCCAATTACCACAATTTCCCCAATTTACCTAAATTATAATTATGGTTTATTATGGTAATTGTGGAAATTGGCGTTCTATTTATTTTGTTTAACAAATTTTAAATAGGCTTCGATAAATGGGTCGAGTTCTCCATCCAAAACCGCCTGATCATCCACCGTCTCATATCTTGATCGCAAATCTTTTACCATATGATATGGATGTAGGACATAAGAACGAATCTGACTACCCCACTCTGGGCTCGTATATTCACCACGCAATTTCAATCGCTCCTCCTCTTCCTTTTCTTCTTGCAGTTTTTGTAATTTTGATTGTAAGACTTTCAATGCTACTTTTTTATTTTGCAATTGTGATTTTTCATTTTGAATAGAGACTGTGATATTTGTCGGAAGATGTACTACTCGCACAGCACTATAAGTTGTGTTTACGCTCTGCCCACCATGTCCACCTGCCATAAATGTATCAATGCGTAAATCTTTTTCATTAATTTTGACCTCTCCTTCATCATCCATCTCGGGAATTACTTCCACAAGAGCAAAAGAAGTGTGGCGCATCTTCTCAGCGTCAAAAGGAGAAATACGAACCAACCGATGTGTACCGTGTTCAGATTTCATGTGCCCATAAGCATAACGGCCAGCAACTCGAAATGTCACTGATTTTATCCCTGCCTCACTACCTTTTGACTCATCTAGTATTGTTACTTTCCATTTTTTCTTTTCTGAATATCTCAAATACATTCGCTCGAGCATCTGGGCCCAATCCTGAGCCTCTGTTCCGCCCGACCCAGCATGAATCGCAACAATTGCACCTTTTGCATCATGTTTACCATCCATTAGTGTATTAAATTCTAATTTGCCGACCTGTGCATTTACCAACTTATATTGTTTTTCCAAATCTTCACGCATATCGACCTCCTTATCAGCCTCATCCATCCGAGCCATCTCTAACAGATCACCAACTTCTTTGTCCAATTTTTCCCAAGTTGCATACTCTTCCTGCAAATCACTAAGTTCTTTACCTACCTCTGACGCCTTTTCCTGATCCTTCCAAAAGTCCGGCTCACTGGTTTGTTTTTCCAGTTTTTTTATATCCTCCTGCTTTTTATCCAATTTCAAAATGGCTCGCATCTCTGTGAGTTTATTTTTCAGTTCTTCTAATGATTTTGTTAACTCATGTGCATCCATAGTTTTTCTCTACCTATCTATAATAACAAACCCTCGGCCAAAAATCAACCGAGGGTATATATTTTTATCTATTTAATCAATATAACAATCGCCTCTGTGTAATCCATAAAAATCAGTGTGATCAGTGTTAAAGATTCAAGCTCTTTGCGTAATGTCCAATCCAAGGTAATTCTTTTGTTTCTCCCGATAGAGCATTCACAATTCCGACAATCATGAGTATCAAACACAAAATATTTCCCACAAACCCGGCAATCCATCCTAAAATAGGAATAATCATAACTGCGTTAACTATAACCCAAGCAATAAGTAAAATCAATCCTTGCTTACCATGAAACTGTGCGTACGGACTATCTTTTTTTAATAGCAATGGAACTAAGACCAAGATACCAAGATAAGCAATCGCAGCAATTAGTTTATTTTCTTCTATGTCTTGAGGATTCATTGGGGGAATTGGTTTTGATGGTTGGACTGGAGGTAGTGGTTGTTTTTCCATATATAAAAATTAAGATTAATTATAATTAGTATACACTTAAAATAAGTTATATCCAAACAAAAACTGCCCAAATTTCATCGGGCAGTTCTATCATTTTAAAATCATCATCTTTTTAAACTCTCGATATAGCCAACTAATTTTTCGAGGTCTGCTGTTCTCTCCGTAATCTGATTTTCTGTTAACTCTACTCTTTGTTTTACTTCATTTTCTACTCTTACCAAGAGATCCCCCAAGGCACTATTCATTTCTTCTGTACCAGTATCTAAATCATTAACTTCGCCTATGTCACGTAAAATATCAGCTTGGTACTCCTCGAGTTGTAAATTTAATTCTTGTGTGATTTTATCAATTTCACCTGTCACCCCCCTCATTAATTCTTCTGCCTGGGCTAGTAATTTTTCCTTTTTAACATCAACCACACCATCTCTCTCTTCTACCAGCACGAAAGTATCTCCCCCTGTCTCCATCAATTGCTTTTTCAACTCTTCTCCTTGTTGGTCAAATTTAATAGCAAACTCCCTCATCTGAGAACGAATAATTCTACCATCAAAAGCAGTCTTAAACCTACCAATAATACTATCCAATCGCCCCATTGACTTTGCTCTCATATCGACTGACATTTCAAAACTTCTACCGTACTCACCAACTCCTGAACTACTTGGTGTCCAGCCCGCTTCTTTTTGTTGGTCAAATTTATCAACCTGTTCACTGGCGTCAGCTGACATTTTTTTAAATAAATCTGCTCTCTTGTTACTATCAGGTTCTATACTTTTGATAACTCTATAAGTAGTAATATCCGCCCCATCTTCTTTATTTAATTTTTTAATAGTATCCAAAACACTATCACCACCATACTCGTCAATCAAAGTTTGCAAACCCTCCCTTTGTAGTTTGGCAATAGAATAAGTAAGGCTTCTCTCACGCTCTAAGCCCTGAAATTCCTTAGATAATTTTTCATAACGCCCCTCAAAACTTCCTTCATTTTCTGTACTTTCTGTACTTTCTTGACCTTCTTCATGTTTTTCAGGTCCTTCTGTCTTCTCACCATCTATTTTTATAGGTTTATCTTCTGATTCAGGAATACGCCTCATGATATCATTCATACTTTTTATTTAAAGGTTAATTATAAATATATAATAGCACATTTTTGCCCTTTTGTCAAGATGGTTTTTTAATTAAAAAACAAAAAACCTCGCCATATAGCATCCCACTCTGTAGGAAAACAAGTGAGGTGCGATACTCTTACTAATTATAGCAAGATTCGCTGAGAATTAGATTTATGGTCCAATTCAACCAACACCTGACCCAGACAAAACAGCAAAACTAGACGAGGTCTAGGCGAGTGCAATACTCGCAAGGAGGTAGGTAACTACGCATATATTGTATGTACTTAAACTTCTAAATAGTTGTCTCCTCCTTAGGGGCCTCTTAATCCCGCTGTTGTCTACCAGATCGAGATCTGAGAGTCAACTGTTTGGCAAGTATTGCTACCTATCATACCGTTGCGAAACCCTTCGAAAAGAAAATCGTACGGACACAGGGATCAAAAAAGCCCAAAGTAGGAGACAAGCTTAGTGTACCGACTAGATTTGAGATGATGATGCCTGTCAGTAACACCAACTCGCTAGCGAATACTCCATGCCCGTCACCAACCTTAGGCTTGTTTACAGCTTCAGTTGAGACTTATTTGTGAAGTTCCTTCGTTTCAAGCATCAGAAACCCAAAGTCGGTCTATTTGCTTATATATCCATTATCCCACAAAAAAATCAGCGTGTCAATGCTGATAATTAACTAATTTTTGGCTAAAGTAAGCCAAAATGTGTATAAACAGTGGATTAACTGTGAGGATCTCTGGAGAGTATTCCCCAATATATACCTGATAAAGCTAGGCCGACGTAAGAAGTATAGAGGTAGTGATCAAATAACAGCAATAAGCAGTAAACAGTAAGCAGTAAGCCAAGACCTCCTAGACTCAATACACCAACCCCTTTACTTTTAATTACACCCACAAAAAATCTGATAAAACTAAAAAACACAAACAAAAGTAATAGTACGCCTACAGTACCCAACTCCACC
>JABIBU010000006.1 GCA_018652595.1 Candidatus Magasanikiibacteriota bacterium
ATCCAAATTGGAAGATTTATGAATAAAAATATAAATTATAATCCATGCCCACAGGGCATCAAGATGCCTTGATAATTTCAATTTTATGAACCTAAAAATCATAGGTGGTTCCAGCAACAAAGAATTTACAAAAAAAATCTGCGAGCATTTGGGGACTGAAGAAACAAAAAGTACTTCATTTACTTTTAGCAACGAAGATCGCTTTATTACAATAGACGAACCAGTCCGTGGAGATGATGTGTTTGTCATCCAAACTCACAACTCTCCTGTAGACGCCAACATAATAGAATTATTAATTTATATTAGAACCCTACGCGATGCTTCAGCTGGAAGAATTACTGCCGTACTTCCCTACTTCCCTTATGCCAGATCGGACAAAAAAGATCAGCCTCGAATTTGCATTACAGCAAAATTAATGGCTGATATGCTAGAAAAAGCTGGGGCTGACAGAGTTTTGATCATGGAAATGCACTCTCCACAGCTTCAAGGTTTTTTTAACATTCCCTGCGACCATCTAATTGGCTCGCCCGATATTGTGGTATATTTAAAAAATAATTGGGATCTGGAAAATTATGTACTAGTAGCCGGAGATAGTGGTGCTACCAAAATGATGGAGTCTTATGCTGATGCATTGGACCTACCAGTCGCCATGATGGACAAAAGAAGAATCGGAAATGAGGAAAAAGTAGAAATAAAAAGTGTAATTGGTGAAGTAGAAAATAAAAAAGTTTTAATTATTGATGATGAAACTTTGAGTGGCGGGACATTGATAAAAGATGCCGAATATTTATTAAATCAAGCAGGTGCAATAAGCGTAGATACTTGTTTTATCCATGCCAATCTAGGTGAGGGAGCCGCCGAAAAACTAAATAATTCTCCAATCAAACGCTTTTTGACAACAGATACAATCCCCTCTAAAGATTTTGGATTGAGAGATTTGGAAATAATTTCTGTGACAAAACGTTTTGCAGATATGATAGAACGAACACACAAAAATAAAAGTGTAAAATCGTTAAATGATGTTTTAAAAATTAACATATAAAACTATGCCATATATCTTACAATCAGATCGCGAACGCCTAGATCCAAAAATAAAAGAACTCGCTGAAACAATCAATACAGATCAACGCGCCGGTGAACTAAACTACACTATTACCAAACTCTTACTTGCACTAAAAGGCAATGGAAAATACAAAGACTACAATGAATTAATGGGTGCATTGGAATCTGCCAAACTGGAATTCTATCGCCGTGAGATAGCACCATACGAAGATACAAAAATTGAAGAAAATGGTGACGTGTACTAGAAAATACAAAAAAATCGCTGAAAGATACAGCGATTTTTTTTATTTGTATTTTTTTATAAGACTATTATTCTACCTCTCTTACTTCCAAAAGATTGACATGTCCAGCCTGACCTACAGGCTCTCCAGCTACCACAATAATCTTATCACCAGAATCCACTATTTCGAGCTTTTTCAGCTCTGTGACAGACCTCTCCACCAATTCCTCTATAGTCCTACAGGGCTGCAAAACAAACGGCATTACCCCCCAAGATAGGTTTAACTGGTGTTTTACCCTATCTGTGCCAGTAGCCACCACAATGGGCAATTCTGGACGATAACGGCTAATTAGGCGAGCTGTCTCCCCAGATAGAGATGCCGCTAAGATAACCTTGGCACCAATCTTTTCGGCCAAAGAACGGGACATTTGGCTAATTACTTCATCAACCCTACTTGTCTTCTTTTTTGGTTCATGAACAAGTAGATCATCATAGACTGATTTTTCTGCACCACTGATTATGTCGGACATGGTCTGTACAGTCTCTACGGGATAATTACCAGTAGCAGTCTCATTGGAAAGCATCACCGCATCAGTATGATCAATCACAGCATTGGCCACATCTGATACTTCAGCTCGAGTTGGGCGAGGATTATTTTGCATGGAATCCAACATCTGTGTGGCTACAATTACAGGCCTAGCATACTCTAGTGCTGTATCAATTAGTTTTTTCTGAACCAAAGGCACATCTTTTGCTGGAGTCTCTATTCCAAGATCCCCTCTTGCCACCATAATACCATCGACTACTCCCAAAATTTCTTCAATATTTTTTACAGCATCACTTCTTTCAATTTTTGCAATGATTCTAATTGGATGTTCAGTTTTTAAGTTCAGGTCTTTTTCATATTGTTTTACCAAGTATCGCAAGTCCAAAATATCCTCCGTACCAGTCACAAAAGACAGTGCGATAAAATCAACTCCGTGCTCTACTCCAAATTTAGCATCTGCCTTGTCTTTTTCTGTAAGCGCTCGTACAGTCAATTTGGAATCAGGCACATTTATGCCCTTATTGGATGTAAGACAACGACCAACCACAACTTTAGTTTTTATTTTTGTATTCTCTACGCTCAAAATATTTACTTCTATTCTACCGTCATCCAAAAGCATTCTTTCACCCTTTTTCAAATACTGATGCAAATCAGCGTAACCAATTGGTATTATTTTTTCAGAATATTCACTCAAGGAAGTGTCAAAAGTAACTAATTCACCATCTTTTAATTCGACACCCTCTTTTGGCAGAAGTCCGACCCTAATTTTTGGACCTTGCAAATCCTGCATAATAGCTATTGGCTCGCCTGTTTCTTTTTCAATTTCACGAATATTTTCTATCAACATCTTATGATTTTCATAAGTACCGTGAGAAAAATTAAGCCGGGCCACATTCATACCAGCTTCAACCATTTTTTTTAAAATTTCTTTGGACTCACAAGACGGACCTATAGTACAGACAATTTTGGTACGCTTTTTTTGCATAAGAAACTTTTTTTTAAATATTAACGACTGCCAAATGTTTTCAATATTTCTTGTAATTGGCTAGAAGAAGCCTCTCCCAACAATTCATTTATTTGCGATGAGGAACTACCAACACCACCCAAAATGCTCTGGTATTGACCAAACAAACTTTTCAATAAAGGTGGTAAATAAAATACAGCCAAAATAATTGGAACGACAATTAAAGCTAGGCGTAAGTAATTACCAATTACCATCCATGTCATTCGGCGCTTTATCTTTTTGTTCTGCTCATAAATTACCTGAGACCACTTGATATTTTTTTCTACCAACTCTTTCAAATTAGCATGATCAGAGGTATTTAAATTTACATCGATTTTAGAATGGTGCTTAACTTCTGGTATCACATCTTCAACTTTTTCGTTTTTTGTTTTTTTGGAATCTTTGATTTTTTTTATCATAATTGACTATTATTAAAAACTATTTTAATTTTTTTATCCCCACAGAAGGACGCCCTGTGGATATAGTCTTTCTCCTCTTTTCAAGAGATCGGATTTCGCTTTTGAATTTCTTTACATCTTCGAAAGAGCGATATATAGAAGCAAAACGAATATAAGCAATTTTATCAAATTTTAACATGTGTTTCATTACAATCTCACCTATATCTGCACTGGTTATTTCACGTTTTTTCTTCTTTTGTATATCTCTTTCTATCGCAGAGATCATACGATCAAATTTTTCTTGTGTATATGGACGCTTGGCCAAAGAATGCAAGATACCTCTTTCCAGCTTATTGCGTGAATATGACTCTCTGGCGCCATCACGCTTGACTACCATAATATCCAAGAGCTCTACCTGTTCCAAAGTAGAAAAACGATAATTGCATTTTATACACTCTCTACGTCTACGAATTGCCATCCCCTCATTGGAAACCCGAGAGTCAACAACTTTTGTTTCTTTTGATCTACAAATTGGACAGTACATAACATTATTCACTTTATGACCTAAGTACTTAAGCACCTAATGCTTTAATACAAAGAAATGATAATCTATACTAATATTTTACCATTTTATTAAAACAAAAACAAATCCTATTTAGGATTTGTTTATAAGTATTTAGGTGCTAAGGTGTTTAAGTGCTAAAGTGATCACATATCCATCTTCTTTCGAATAAAAGCTGGAATTTCTAGATCATCTTTTTTCTCTTCAGGGACTATTGTCTCTTCATGTTTTTCTTCTTTATTATTAATCTTTTTTGCACCAAACCCAGACACGGTCTTAGTAATAAAACCAGGGCGCTTTACATCTTCTTCATCTTTTTCTTCTTCATCTTTTTCTTTTTTATTTTTATTTTCAAATATACTATTGGAATAAAAAGCCTTATTTCCACCAAACAAAGGACGAGGTTCTTCTTCTGCTCTGGAAGCCTTTCTTTCACGGCCATCAAAACCAGTTGCCACGACTGTCACTCTTATATCATCACCCATAGACTCATCAATCACTGTACCAAATATAACCTTGGCATCCTCATCAGATGAGCTGGTAATAACCTTTGCGGCTTCGGAAACCTCTTGCATGCCCAAATTCTTACCACCAGTAACAGTAAATAATATTCCCCTAGCTCCATCGATAGACAATTCTAGAAGAGGGCTAGAAATAGCTGCTTTTGCTGCTTCGGTTGCTCTATTTTCTCCGGTACCAGTACCAATACCCATGAGAGCTGAACCTGTGTCGTGCATGATTGCTCTAACATCTGCAAAGTCAACGTTGATAAGACCTGGCACAGTTATAAGCTCTGAAATACCTTGCACACCCTGTCTCAAAACATCGTCAACTATCTTAAAGGCATCCAACAAAGATGTTTTTTTATCAATAATTTGTAAAACCCTATCATTAGGAATGGTAATTATAGTATCCACATTACGAGCCAGCTCAGCATAAGCCTTGTCGGCAATAGATTTTCTTTGTGGACCTTCAAAAGAAAAAGGTTTGGTAACC
>JABIBU010000014.1 GCA_018652595.1 Candidatus Magasanikiibacteriota bacterium
AGGGAGGCATTAAAAGAGGAGAAAAGGTTGAAAAAAAGTAAGAATAGAGAATATTATAAAAAATATCTCTTAAAGTACGGAAAGAAGTTAATTAATGAATCTCAGGGTTAGTCCCGATACATCGGGATATAACGTTGGGGTCGATGGTTCAAAACCATCTGCGAGCACAATATGAAATATCCTGCAAAATTTACTGTAAAATTGGAAGATCAAAAGAATCGTCTTGATGTTTTTTTATCCGAAAAATTAGAAATAAGCCGATCTCAGGCTTTGAAAATGATAAAAAGAGGTCAAATACTAATAAATGACAAAAATCCCAAAAAACCAGGTGAATTACTAAAGGAAGGTTTTTTGGTATTAGTCAAAGAGGAAGAAAAGACTGAAGAAGAAGTAATTAAAGATGATAAAGCTGAAGATTTGAGATCTGACGTTAAGATTATAAAAGAAGAGCCAGATTACCTGGTGGTTGAAAAACCGGCTGGAATGTTGATACACCCAACCGAGGCGGGTGAATTAAATACTTTGGCAGATTTTTTGAAAGAAAAATACCCGGAAGTAAAAAAGGTTGGTGACACGCCAGATGTAAGACCGGGCATAGTTCATCGTCTAGACAGAGAAGCTTCTGGTTTGCTTGTGGTAGCAAGGACTCAAAAAATGTTTAAGCATCTAAAAAAACAATTTCAAAATAGAACAGTAGAAAAAGAGTATGGTGTGTTGGTCTATGGTAATATAGAAAAAGAACACAATATAATTGATTTTGATATAGACCGCGGAGTTTCTGGCAAAATGGTTGCCCGTCCAAAAATAGATTTGTTAAAAATAAAAAATGTCGGTAAGGGTCAAGAGGGTAGGGAGTCTCTGACAGAATTTTGGGTAGAAGAAGAATTGGCACGTTTTAGTTTCCTTAGGGTAAAGATTCATACTGGCAGAACGCATCAAATAAGGGTCCATATGTTTGCCTTTGGCCGTCCAGTGGTAGGTGATACTTTATATTTTAACAAAAATCTAATTAAAAGAACCGAACAAAAATTAGGCAGATTGTTCTTGCATGCAAGAAAGCTGTGTTTTGAAGATTTGAAAGGTGAAAAAGTCTGTTTTGAGAGTGAATTACCCGAAAAATTAAAAGAATACTTTGATAAATTGAAATAAATACTATGAACAAAGGTCTTCTCGTCGTAATATCATCCACCTCTGGTGGAGGAAAGGATTCTGTAATTAGAGAGCTTATTAAGATTTTTCCAAATTCTGCGCGCCTTGTTACTACTACCTCCCGCCCACCTCGTCCTGGTAATAAAGAAGGAATAGATTACTATTTTATTTCACGTGAAGAGTTTGAAAACAGACTATCGTCTGATGGTTTTGTGGAGCATAATGAATATGCTGGTAATCTTTATGGTATAGAAAAATCACGATTAGAGGAATCACTTACTAACAATGAAATTGTCTTTACTCAGATAGAGGTTAATGGAAAGCATAATCTAGATAAAGTTGGATTAGAGCATTTATCAATATTTTTGATTCCAGATGACTTTGATAATTTGGCTGAGAGGATTAGGGGGCGAGGTGGAGTAAGCGAAGAAAAACTAAAAGAACGGCTAGAAATAGCCAAATATGAGGTAGAAAAGTCTGAGGATTATGATTATAAGGTGGTAAATATACAAGGTAAATTTGAGGAAACAGTAGACAAGGTGGCCAATATAATCCGTTCACATTCTACTATTGACAAAAAAAGCCAAATATAGTACACTGTAGCTACTTAACTAAAGAAAAAGAATGTTGGGGAACAGTACTCAACCTCTCATAAATTATATAAAAATATGTCAGAAGATGTCAGAAGTAATTTAAAATCTGGAATGATCGTTCGTATTCACCAGAAGATAAAAGAAACCAATGCCAAGGGCGAAGAAAAAGAACGTATTCAGATGTTTGAAGGAACAATCTTGGCAGTAAAGCACGGCAATGAGCCTGGTGCAACTGTAACAGTTCGAAAAGTATCCAATGGTGTGGGTGTAGAAAAGATTTTCCCAATCAATTCACCAATAGTAGAAAAAATCGAATTGGTTCGTGAGATGGCAGTAAAACAAAGTAAAGCATTTTATCTGCGTACTTATAAGAAGAAATTAAAAGAAATCAAAAAGAAACTTGTTGGTAAAAAGGAAGAAATAGTAAAAGAAGAAGTTGATAATCCAGTATTGGAGGTAGAAGAAGTCAAAGAAGTTGAGCCTGTAGTAGAATCCCCCTCCGCTGAAGCTACGGAGGACAAGGAAGCAAGCGAAGCGAAGTCCCCCGAAGCTAAGAGCGAAGGTGGGGAGAAGAAAGAAGAAAAAGTTGAAGAAAAGAAATAAAATAGATATTAGAATAAAGTAGAGACGCGATTTATCGCGTCTCTTGTTTTTTCAACTGTATTGAGATAGAATGAGGAGTATGGAGGTGTGGCTGAGTGGCTGAAGGCACCGCATTCGAAATGCGACAGACCTTAACGGGTCTCAGGGGTTCAAATCCTCTCACCTCCGCCAGATCAAAAAAACAAAGCAATCATACCTTGTTTTTCTAATCTGCCTGTGTGTTTTATAGGATTACTTTTTTTACTAGTTCAGATTTAAGTTCCATCGCACCAAACCCGGGAATTTTACAATCAATATTGTGATCACCATCAGTGAGATGAATATTTTTTACTTTTGTGCCAGATTTCAAAGGCTTCGAGTATCCTTTTACTGACATATCTTTCATGAAAAGTACCGTATCTCCGTCATGGAGGACGGTCCCATTCATATCTTTTACTACCAATTGTTCTGATTGATTTTCGTCTCCTGATGTTTCTGCGCTGTTCCATTCGTGGCTACATTCGGGGCATGAATACATGGTCGTATGGAGGAGGTATGCATATGGTGATTTGCACTGTGGGCATTGCTTTGTTACTTCATTCATATATAATATGTATTATTAATAATATATATATTATTATACAGAATTTTATAAAAAATACAATGACTATATATACTGTGAAAAAATATTAATTCTCGATAACTACAAAGGGTAAAGTGTGATAAAATTGGTTATTTATCTTCCGGTATCATTTTTTCCTCTCCGCATTATTAATTAAGTCGAATATGATTAAAGCAATATTTTTTGATTTTGATGGTGTGCTTACAACCGATCCAAATGGATTCTATACGACTTCTAGTTTTTTTAATAAAAAATTTGGAATAAGTATAGATTCTTTCTCTAGGTGTTATTCTATACATACAAAAGACTTTGATACAGAACCAAAATCTTTTGATGGTGTTTGGGGTGACCTGTCTAGTTGCTTGGGGTGTGATATTGATATCAAATATTTACACGAAGCATTCATGAGTGCGCCCAAAAATGACAAAATGTTTGATTTGGCAAATAATTTAAAGGGAAAATATAAACTTGGTATTATAACGGATAATAAAAAAGATAGATTTGAGATGTTGATCAAAAAGTTTGAATTGAATAATTTGTTTGAAAGTTTAATATTGTCAGCAGATGTTGGTGCAGAAAAAAATGACAGGCTTATTTTTGATAAAGCTTTAGAATCATTTGGTGTGACAGCAGAAGAATCAATTTTTATAGATAATACACAGAAAAATATAGATGTTGCAAAGATTCTGGGTTTTAAGACAATCTTTTTTGATGATAAAATAAATAATGTTGATAAGTTGAAAAAACAACTTGTTGATTTGGGTGCTAATATTTAATTTATGCTCGGAAAATACTTTTCACACAGCGGTAAATTATTACCGGTAAAGAAGGCAAAAATAAGCATTGACAATATTGAATTCACCTATGGTTTTGGGGTATATGAAAATTTGCGGGTGAGAAAGGGTAAAATATTTTTTATAAACGAACATGTTGAGAGATTATTCAAATCAGCTGAGATGATTGAACTCAAGCATAATTTTAATTTTGAAGAGATAAAAACAGCAATAGAAAAGTTGATAAAGAAAAACAGATTAGAAGATTGTAATATTAAGATGTTACTTATTGGTGGAGAAAAACCAGACTTATATATAATATGTCTGGCGCCAAAGTTTCTAGATAGGAAATTTTACAAACAGGGTGTGAAAGTAATTACAGAGAATCATGAGAGGTTTTTACCACAAGCCAAGACACTAAACATGCTACCAAGTTATCTGATTTTTAAGCGCGCCAAAGAGCAGGATGCTTATGATGTTTTACTTCTAGACAAAGAAAATAATATTGTAGAAGGAGCAAGATCAAATTTCTTTGCAATAAAAAATAAAACACTTTATACTACTCCGGTTGAAAAAGTTTTAGACGGTGTTACGAGAAGAACCGTGATTGATTGTGCGAAGAGGAATGGTTATGAGGTGGTTGAGAAAGACATAGAGTTAAATGATCTATTTAATTACGACGGAGCATTTCTTACTAGTACAAGCGGTAAAATTGTGCCGATTAGAGAAGTGGGAGAGGGGGGTTTTGAGGGAATTTGTGAGGAGTTGAAAGAGTTGATGAAGTTTTATAGTGGGTGTTTGAAATAGAAAATAAATTTATGAAAAAAATAGAAAATGTAAAAATAGAGAAGCTTATTTTTGGTGGTCAGGGGCTTGCCCATGTAGATGGGAAAGTTGTTTTTGTATGGAACGCATTGCCGGGAGAAGTGGTTGATATAGAAATAGTAAAAAAGAAAAAAGACTACCTAGAAGCAATTGCAATTAATATTGTAGAGGCATCTCCTGAGCGTGTAGAGCCAAAAGACAAACACTTTCTTTCTACTTCTCCATGGCAGATAATGTCGTACGAGACAGAGAACAAATGGAAAAAAGAAATTTCAATTGAGACCTATAAAAAATTAGGTGGCCCAGCCTTTGAAGATGTTGATCCAGAAATTATTTTTCCTAAGGAAGAGTATGGGTACAGAAATAAAATGGAGTTTAGTTTTTATGACAGTGATGAGAATCCAAATGTTTTTTCATTGGCATTTTTTGAGCGTGGTAAGAAAAATAAGTTTCCACTAGAAAAATCAGAGCTGGCTGATCCCATAATAAATCAAACTGCGACCGAGATTCTTAATTGGGTGAATAAACAAGGTCTGGAAAGAAGAAACATGAAAACCTTAATCGTTCGCAGTGATGGAAAGGATAATTCAATTGCAGCTTTGTTTATAAAAGACGAAATTGAGTTTGATAATTTTCCAGAGCTTCACAAAAATAATCTTGGTTTTCAAATATATTATTCTACACACAAGAGCCCAGCGTCTGTACCAACAAAACTACTTCACAGCGAGGGTCAGGATTTTCTTGTTGCTGATTTGCTTGATACAAAATTAAAATTTGGACTTTTAAGCTTTTTCCAAGTCCATATTCCAATTTTTACAAAGGCACTAACAGATATTACAGAGCATATTGAACCAAATACAGAAATTATTGATTTTTACTCAGGAGTAGGATCAATTGGGTTGCCACTAGCAAAAAACCAGACCAAGGTAACGCTTGTTGACAGTAATGAAGAGGCGATTCAATATGCAAAAGAGAATATTAAACTAAATAATCTGGATAATTGCGAAGCGCACTGTATCCCTGCCGAAAAAATGACAGAGATTATTACAAAAGACAAAACAATTATTTTAGATCCGCCTAGGGCAGGATTGCATCCCAATGTAACCAAGAAATTAATAGAAGCTGAACCTCCAAGGATTATTTATCTATCTTGTAATTTGTCTACTCAGGCCAGAGATGTTAAAATACTAAGTGAAAAGTACAAAATTACTTTTTCTAGACTTTATAACTTCTTTCCGAGAACTCCACATGTTGAGGGATTAATTGTTTTAGAATTAAAAATATAGCACACGGATGACACGGATTAAATGGATTTACACAGATAAATTATCTTTTAAAATTTATAACCTATAACCTATCAGCCCAAGGCTGATCAGCCTTGGGCTGATAACCTAAACTCTTATGTCTATCCTAATTTCAGGTTCACTAGCTTACGACTATATCATGGATTTTCCAGATAGTTTTAAGAATCATATTTTACCAGATCAGATTCATATTTTGAACGTATGTTTTGTGGTTGAGCAACTTAATAAGAATTATGGTGGTGTGGCTGGTAATATTGGTTATACAATGAAACTTTTGGGTGGTGATCCTATTGTCTTTTCCCCAATCGGCAAAGATGGTGGGGATTATATTAGTTATTTGAAAAAAGTAGGAATAAATACCGATCATATACCAGTATCAAAAGAGAGATTGACCTCGTCTGCTCATATTACAACTGACAAGGATGATAATCAGATTACTGCTTTTTACAATGGTGCCTTGTCTGAGGCGACCAACTTGAGTGTTGGCAATGTAAAAGAGGACATAAAGTTTGCTTTGGTCTCTCCAACAGACAAAAATGCCATGATAAAACATGCCAAAGAGTGTTACGATTTGAAAATTCCATTTTGTTTTGATCCAGGTCAACAAATTACAGCGTTTACCCCACAAGAACTAATGGCTGTGATTGGTCAGGCCAAATTTTTGATTGGAAATGACTATGAAATGAAATTGATTCAAGAAAAGACAGGCTGGGATATGAATGAAATGCTAAATCACGTAGAAGTTTTAATTACTACACTAGGAGACAGAGGATCTGCTATTACTATGAAGGATCAAATTTTTGAAGTAGGAGTGTGTTCTCCTATATCAGTAGATGATCCTACTGGAGCTGGGGATGCTTACAGAGCTGGGTTCTTTTCATCATACATAGAAGGACATGATTACCAGACTTGTGGGCAGATGGGTGCTGTTGCTTCTGCTTATGCAATTGAAAATTACGGAACGCAAGAGCACAGGTTTACTTTGGATGAATTTAAAGAAAGGTACAACAATGCCTTTGGTGAAGTGACTAATTTGGAGCTTTAGGCAGGCAGTTTACCTCACTTGATTTCAAATCTAAAACAGGGTATAATAGCCCTGTTTTACTTAACAAAATTTTATGCTTATACCTATATTATTGTTACTACTTGGGCTTATCATGCTTTTGGCGGGTGGGGATACCTTTATTAAGGGTGCAGCCTCTCTTGCTAGAAAATGGAATATCTCACCCATTGTAATTGGCCTTACTGTGGTTGCCTTTGGTACATCGGCAGCTGAGCTTGTTGTTAATATTTTTGCTGCGGTTCAGGGTACGCCTGATTTGGCCATCGGTAATATTTTAGGTTCCAATATCTCCAATATTTTATTAGTTTTGGGTATTTCGGCTATTATTTATCCAATTTCAGTTAAACAGGGTACAATTTGGAAAGAAATTCCTCTTGGAATTATGGCAGTCGTGGTTTTATTTATTCTAAGTGCTGATGTTTATTTTGGAAATGGTGAGAGCAGTATAAATATTTTGACACGCGGTGACGGACTTATTTTGTTGGCATTTTTTATAATTTTCATGTATTACACATATGGTTTGTCCAAGGTAGAGGGAGAAAAAGAAGAAGATGTAAAAACATATTCTTGGTCATCAACAATATCATTTGTATTATTAGGATTAGGAGGCTTAGTTTTGGGTGGTAAATTGTTAGTTGACAACGGAACCATTATTGCGAGATTGTTTGGTATGTCAGAGTTGTTTATTGGTTTGACGGTGGTAGCCATTGGTACATCTTTGCCAGAGCTGGCAGCTTCGGGTATTGCCGCTTATAGACATCATGATGATCTAGCAATTGGTAATGTGGTCGGCTCAAATATCTTTAATGTGTTTTGGGTGTTAGGTTTGACACCATTAGTTTCTCCTATTCCAGTCAATTCACAAGCTAATACCGATGTTTTGGTTGCAATCTTGGCAGCAACACTCTTATTTGCCTTCATGTTTGTGGGACATAAACATAAGCGATATAAACTGAGGCGTTGGCAAGGTGTTGTTTTTGTGCTACTATACGTTGCATACTTAGTATTTATTGGAATGAGAGGTTAAGAAATAAGGGCACAAGAAACAAGATACAAGCAATAATCAAGTTCCAAATTTCAAATAATATAAGCATAAATTTAAAAATAAAATATGGAAGACTATAAAATTGCGGATATGAGCCTGGCTGATTTCGGTCGTAAGGAGATCAATATTGCAGAAAAAGAAATGCCTGGACTAATGGCAATTCGAGAAAAATATGCAAAAACTCAACCCTTGAAAGATGTAAAAATCATGGGGTCTTTGCATATGACTATTCAGACCGCAGTTTTGATTGAGACTTTGGTGGCTTTGGGGGCAGAGGTTCGTTGGGTGTCGTGTAATATATTTTCTACACAAGATCATGCAGCGGCTGCGATTGCCAAAGCTAGTGTACCTGTTTTTGCTTGGAAGGGTGAGACACTGGAAGAATATTGGTGGTGCACTGAGAGAGCTTTAGATTTTGGAGACGGCGAGGGACCTGATATGATTGTGGATGATGGGGGAGACGCTACAATGATGGTGCACAAAGGTCTAGAAATTGAGAAAGACCCACAAATCTTAACACAAATCGACACGAATGCTGAACCAGATTTTGTAGAATTGATGAAGTTGCTAGGCAAAGAGTATAAAAAGAATCCAAATCGTTGGACAAAAGTAGCCGAGAAAATAAAAGGAGTTTCAGAAGAGACTACTACTGGTGTGCATCGTCTTTATCAAATGCATGAAAAGGGTGAATTACTTTTCCCAGCCATCAATGTAAATGATTCAGTCACAAAATCCAAGTTTGATAATATTTATGGTTGTCGCCATAGTGTGATTGACGGGCTTAACCGTGCTATGGATGTGATGATAGGTGGCAAAGTCGCTGTGGTATGTGGATTTGGTGATGTTGGTAAGGGCTGTGCTCAGGCATTGCGTGGACAAGGTGCGCGAGTTATTATCACAGAAATAGATCCTATCTGTGCACTGCAAGCAGCAGTAGAAGGATACGAGGTTACTACAATTGAAGATACATTAGGTAGAGCAGATATATATGTAACTACTACTGGAAATAAAGATATTATTACAGTAGAGCACATGGAAAAAATGAAAGATCAAGCAATCGTGTCTAATATTGGGCATTTTGATAATGAAATTCAAGTGGAGCCTTTGAATGCAAGAAGTGATGTAGAAAAAATTAATATTAAACCACAGGTTGATAAGTATAGATTCAAAGATGGTCATGAAATTTATATGTTAGCCGAAGGACGACTGATGAATTTGGGCTGTGCTACGGGTCACCCCAGTTTTGTGATGAGTAATAGTTTTGCAAATCAAGTTTTGGCACAGATTGATTTGTGGGAAAATGATTATGAGATCGGTGTGTTTAGATTGGCAAAGCATCTCGACGAAGAAGTCGCCAGATTACATCTAGAAAAAATCGGAGTAAAGCTTACCGAGCTTACAGATGATCAAGCTGATTATATTGGGATTGATAAGAAAGGTCCTTATAAGTCGGATCATTATAGATATTAAGTAGAATAAGCAGATAAATAGTATGCAAAATAAGTAAAGACCCACCAGTTTGGTGGGTCTTTTTAGGGGTTGATTTTTTATCAAAAATAGTGTATGCTAGAGCAGTATAGAAAATATAATTATGAGAGAAATCATTTTAAAAATCAGAAAAGATTTGAAATTCCAAGTTGATTTGGACTATAAAAAAGGTTGTATAAATTTTTTCAAAGAACCAATTAAGATTTATGGCGTTAGATCTGGTAATTTGAAGGAGATTGGTAAAAAGTATTGGCCGGAGGTGAAGGATATGAATAAAAAAGATTTCTTTCTTTTTGTAGAAGAATTACTAAAGAGTAGTTATAATGAAGAGTCGGGTCTGGCCTTTAAATGGTTGTTTCGTAGAAAAAGCGAATATGTAAAAAATGATTTTAAGATTTTTGAAAGCTGGTTAAAGAAGTATGTAACGAATTGGGGTAAGTGTGATGATTTTTGTACACATGCATTTGGTGAATTAATCTTGCAGTTTCCTGAGCTAATATTAAAAACAAAATCTTGGTCAAAATCAAAAAACAGATGGTTGAGGCGAGCTTCTGCAATTATTTTTATATTTCCTATTAGAAAAGATAAAAGATTTTTAAAAGATATTTTTGCAGTTTCAGATGTTTTACTTCAGGATTCTGACGATCTGGTACAAAAGGGATATGGCTGGACACTGAAAGAAGCTAGTAATATTTATCAAAAGCAAGTTTTTGATTTTGTTGTGAAAAGAAAAGATAAAATGCCGAGGACAGCCCTTAGATATGCGATAGAGAAGATGCCAAAAAATTTAAAAAAACAAGCGATGGATAGAGGGTAGGTGTCATTGCGCCGTGCCCGCCCCTGGAGGGAGGAGTGCGTAGCAATGACGAAGCAATCCCATTCTTTAATGGATCCAGATGTTGGACTGTGGAAGACTGAGATTGCCGCGCAACAAATCTTCTTACAGAGGTTTATTGCTTGCAATGACAAAAATCAACAAACAATGTCTAAATAATAAAACATATTATGTTAACAAATTTAATTATTCTAATAATTTTACTAATTCTTTCTGCTTTTTTCTCAGCCACAGAAGTGGCCTTTATTAGTCTCACAGATGCCAAAGTGTCAACAATGGTAAAAAGGCGACTTCCAAAGGCAAAGCTAATTAGAAAGCTAAAATCAAACCCAAGAAGACTTTTGGTTGCAATTTTAATAGGAAATAATATTGTAAATATTGCAGCAGCGTCTCTGGCAACTATTGTTGCGTCTGATATGTTTGATTCAGCTGTTTTGGGCATCACTACTGGTGTTATGACATTGCTGGTTTTAATTTTTGGCGAGATTATTCCAAAGTCATATGCTGCAAACTACCCAAAAAAGTTTGCTATTTTTTCTGTTCCTATTTTGTACGTGTTCCAACTTGTCACCTTACCAGTAATCATTGTATTCGAGTCGTTGACCAATATTTTTGCTGGTAAACAAAAATTAGAAAAAGTAAGCGAAGATGAGCTCAGTGCCATGGTAACAGCTGGCAAAAAACAAGGCACCATAGAAAAGGGCGAGGCATCTATGATTCATAGATTATTTAAAATGAATGATATAAATGCTGAAGATATTATGACACCGAGAGTTCAGGTAGAAAGTATTGCTGATGATATTTCTATAGAAGAAGCAGCTAGTATAATTTTGAAAAATAATCACACTCGGTTTCCTATTAGACATGAAACAATTGATAATGTGATAGGTCTAGTTCATTCCAGAGATATTTTGGTTGCTTATAATAAAGATAAAGAGAGCACAGCAATAAACAAAATTATTAGACCAATATTAAAAGTCCCTAAGCAGATGCTAATTGACGATCTTTTGCGTGAATTTCAAAAGAAGAAAACTCACATGGCTGTTGTGCTAGATGAGTATGGTGGTACAGAGGGGATTGTTACTCTGGAGGATGTATTAGAAGAACTTGTTGGTGAGATAGTAGATGAGCATGATGTGGAAGATAATATAATAAAAAGAGTTGGAAAAAATATTATACTTGTTTCTGGTGATGAACAGATCAGAGATATAAATAATTTTTTTAATATCAGATTGCCTGGAAATCCACTTGATACTATTGCTGAGATTATATTAGACGAAGCCAAAAAGACTCCGAGAAAGAATATGGAGGTAGTATTTGAAAATATAGTGTGTACAGTGACAGAGATAAAAGACGAGGCTATAACAAAAGTAAAAGTAGTAAAGAAATAAAATATGCCAGAAATTAGATTACAAAAATATATTGCAGATCAAGGGATTTGTTCACGCAGAAAAGCTGAGCAATTAATTAGTGAAGGAAAGGTAGAAGTAAACGATGAGGTAGTAAAGGAAATGGGTATTAAAATTGATCCAGAAAAAGACAAAGTAAAAGTATTGGACAGCCGTATTTTTGAAAAAAAGGATAGCAAGAAGGTCTATATCGCACTGAATAAGCCATTTGATTTTATTAGTAGTGCCAGTAGTGAACAAGGGCAGTCAGTGTTGGATCTTATTAATGTAGAAAATTTTTGGAAACCATATAAGCCAGAAGTTGACTTTCGAGTTTATCCTGTGGGTCGCCTAGACAAAGATTCAGAGGGTTTGATTTTACTTACCAATGACGGAGATCTGACAAATAAATTGACACATCCGAGTTTTGGGCACGAAAAAGAGTACGAAGCAACCATAACTGATAAACTAACAAAAGATGTTAAGAAGATTTTGGAGAGCGGTATGGATATTGGAGAGGGTGAGTATGCTCAAGGTATAAAGATAACAAAAGAATTTAATAAGGGTAGACGATTTATTATTACTATAATTTTGAAAGAGGGTAAGAAACGGCAAATTAGAAGAATGTTTGGTAGACTGGGTTATGACTTATTAAGTCTTAGGCGTACCAGAATTAGTAATTTGAAATTAGGTACTCTGCCAACAGGTAGGTGGAGATTTGTAAAAAAAGAAGACATCGTTTAGTGCGTTTTGGTCATCTGTGGATACCTGTTGACAATTTGCAAATTATGGTATACTATTAATATTCATTAAATATCTAGTATATGGGGGAAGATAATTTTTCACAAAATACAGCTGTTAATAAAATAAAAAGACCTTGGTATAAGACAGGTGTCGGGATAGTTTTTTTGGGTTTTGTCTCCTTAATTTTATTGGTATCTGTTACTTTTGCTGGATTTGTCTCGTACTATGCTTGGCAACTAAAGTATGGTGATGCCGAAAAATTGGTTCAGCAATTCTCCACAGAAAAGTTTACTCAGGATCCAGGTCTAGCAATTTCTGGTGATGCGGACATAGCAGAAAAAGACCTGAATAAATACATAAGAGACCACAATCCTGTTTGGGGTCAGGGAGACAAGCCAGTAACCATTATTAGTTTTATTGATTTTGAATGTCCATTTTGTTTAGAATCTTATCCAATATTTAAATCAGTCACTTCCAAATATAAGCCAATAGTAAAAGTTGTTTTTAAGCATTTGCCTTTAGAAAATCTACATCCTGGAGCCGAGATGTCGGCAAACGCAGCAGCTTGCGCTGATGAACAAGACAAGTTTTGGGATTACTATGATGGATTATTTTTAGATAACAACCATGCTCAGGTAGGCCTTACTGGTTTGGCTGAAAAGATTGGTCTAAACTCTCAAAATTTTACTGCCTGCCTAGGTACAAAAAAATATCAAAAAAATATAAATCAAGATTTGACGGATGCGGTAGAGCTGGGTTTGATTGGTACACCGACATATTTTGTAAATGGATATAAGGTAGAGGGTGCTTTGGGTGCAGAGCAATGGGAACAAATTATTTTACAAGCATATAACAATTAAAAATATGGTTGGAACATTTAGAAAAATTTTATTTTTATTTATACTTCTAATTTGTTTTGGTATTTTTATTCCATCCACTACCCATGCTACTGATCAGAGGTGTTTTACCAGGAGTGCCTGTGAGACAGTGGACGTGATTACAGGCCAAAGCGGTACTTTGTATGGTCCAAATTCGGAAACCATTAAGGCCTGTAAGGTTGAAACAGTTAATTTTTCTGGCAAAGACGAAGATATAGGTTTTTGTACCTCTGTTGGACCAGCAAAGACCCAAGTTGGTTTTGGTGGTGCTGATGAGGGCAAAAGAAGTTTTGAAAATTTTGGTAAGTTTATTCAGTGGATCTATCGTTATGGGATAATGATAGCAGGAGTTTTGGCAATGACAATGATTGTGGTGGCAGGTTTGCAGTGGGTGACTTCGGCTGGTAGTCCCGAGAGAATTACCCAAGCAAAAAAAAGAATTGGCGATGCATTGATGGGGCTTTTTGTGGCAGTAGTATCTTTCTTTATTTTAAATACTGTAAATCCTTATTTGGTTAATCTCCGCCTGCCTCAAGTATGGAAGGTAAATAATATTGGAATAGTACCAGAGTATTGTAATGAGGTGCAAGGCAAGAAAGCATCAAAATTAGAGACTGGTCCTTTTACAATTCTTCCGAAGGAAACTGTTTGTGGTGTCAAATATTTTATAGAAGGTGGTGGAGATTCTACTTGTAAAGGTCTAACTTGTAACGATTCTGTGTGCTTAAGTTCCGGGGCGCAAGATCCAAAAACTAAAGAAGAAATATATGAATGTAAGGCGGGTATTTTGGGGGGTAGCATAGGGACCCCTCGCGCTTTAATGTGTGATGATTTGTCCTATGATATTTTTGATAATAATCTGGATTTATGGGCAGTTTGTAAAGATACTAATTGGAAAAAGAATTTGGAGAAAATAGATCATTTAGACTTATCACCTGGGGCAAAACAATATATATTTGGCCCTGAAGTAAAGACAAAGATTCAAAAGGCTTGTTCTACTAGCGGTGGTGTGGTCGGTTTTTATTTGGGTGGTGAAATAAATGACGAACAAGGCAATATTGGTAGTTTGGTGCCTTTTTGTCCTGCAAATTGGCTTAGTAGTGGGGTAGATGATTGGTTTGCAATAGGTCGTCTTCCTGGTTCGCACAAGTGTAATATGAACTTGGCTAAGGTTGCCTTTAAATATTTTATGTCACGAGAGCCAGATTGTGAAAATCAAGGGCCAAAAGAATGTTCATGTGGAACTCTTTCTCATGCCGACGTGGTAAAAAAAATAATTAATAGTAAGGATTATGTTAGTTATTTATTTAGCCAAGACGAACTATTAAGTGGTTTAGTTTGTGATATTTTTATATCAAGAAATGAGTTTCCTCCTCTCGATAATACAACACTTTGGAATAATGTTCAATTTGAAACTAATTGTGATTTTCAACAAACCATTCTTGACATAGGAGGTTTATGGAAGACTTCATCATTGTTGGAATAATAATTTATTATTTAGGATAGTATTGTGGTTTGGAAACGGTTGGTGATTTAATTTGTATATATAGGTAAAGATATTTATGTCAAAAATAAAAATTACAAATGCTCGGGTGCATAATTTGAAAAATGTATCACTCGAGATACCAAAAAACAAACTAACAGTTATTACAGGGCTTTCCGGATCAGGGAAGTCCTCTCTAGCCTTTGACACTATTTATGCCGAAGGCCAGCGTCGTTATGCCGAGAGCTTATCAGCTTATGCTCGTCGTTTTATGGAACTTCAAGACCGTCCAGATGTAGATGAGATTTCTGGCCTGTCCCCTACTATTGCAATCGACCAAAAGACAGTCTCACAAAATCCTCGTTCTACTGTGGGTACAGTGACAGAGATTTATGATCATTTGCGTTTGTTGTTTTCTAGAATTGGTGTACAGCACTGTCCAGAATGTAATATCCCAGTGAGAAGTTATACTTTGGGGGAGATTACCGAGGAAGTAAGAAAATTGGGGCGAAGTAGTAGTGAGCTTTTGATTTTGTCACCAGTTGTGAGAAATAGTAAAGTCAAACATAGGGATTTGCTAAATCATCTAGAACAGACTGGCTACGATATGGTGAGACTGAACGGCTTTGTAATGAAGATGTTGGAATTTAGTAAGTATAAAATTGATCCAGAAAAAACTTACTCAGTAGATTTGCTACTAGGACGGATTACTGACATAAAAAAACAAGATATAAATTCTTTGGTGGATAAGGCAGTAGATCTTTCTAATGGAGAGGTGATGGTAGTTGATGAAGAGGGTGGAGAAGAACATGAATTTTCTACTTCAGCTCTCTGTAGTAGTTGTAGTCGCAAGTTTGAGCCGGTGGAGGCTAGAAGTTTTAGTTTTAATAGCCCGTATGGTGCTTGTCCGCGTTGTACAGGCCTTGGAATTACACTTGAGGTTGATTCAGAACTTACTATTCCCAATCCACGCCTCACATTGGCCGAAGGCGCAATACAGCCCTGGACTAGGATAGTGGGAAACCAAAATTTTTATCACAATTTACTGACCGAAGTTTCCAAAGCACATGGTTTTTCTATGAATAAGCCAGTAAAAGATTTGCCAGCAAAGGTGATGGATTTAATTTTTTATGGTACAGATGGGCAAATCTATGATGTGGGTAGTAAAAAAGTACATTTTGAAGGTCTTGTGCCAAACTTGACACAGAGACATGCTGAGACAGACTCAGAGTATATCAGAAAAGAAATTGAACAGTATATGCACGAACGCATGTGTTCGGTATGTAAGGGGCGTCGTCTGAAAGCAGAGTCCTTGAATATAAAGATTGGTGATTATTCTATAGCTGATTTTGTAGAGATGAGTGTGGAAGAGGCGGGACTGTTTTTTGCTAAACTGGTAAACACCAAGACAAAGGGGTCAATAGTTTTTTCAAAAAATGATTCGATCATATCAACCCCAATAGTAAGAGAAATTAATAAACGCATAGAAGATTTGTTGAGGGTTGGTTTGTATTACTTATCATTAGACAGATCAGTAAATACCTTGTCTGGTGGTGAGGCGCAACGAGTTCGGCTTTCTACCCAGCTGTCCACTGGTCTTACTGGTGTTATTTATATTTTGGACGAACCGTCTATTGGTCTTCATCCACGAGATAATGATAAATTGATAGATACTCTGAAAACATTACGCGATCAAGGTAATACTGTGATTGTAGTAGAACATGATCAGGCCATGATTGAGTCGGCCGATTATGTGGTAGATGTGGGTCCTGGAGCGGGTGAGTATGGTGGAGAAATTATAGCTGTTGGAACATCAGCTCAAATAAAGAAAAATCCAAAGTCCTTGACCGGATTGTATTTGACTGGAAAAGAAAAAATCTCTACTCCAAAAAAGGTACACAAGGGTAACAATAAAAAAATTACTATTATTGGAGCCAAGGCTTTTAATTTGAAAAATATTGATGTCGATATTCCACTTGGTAGACTTGTCTGTGTGACTGGTGTATCTGGATCTGGTAAGTCTACCCTGATTGATGGAATTTTGGGAAAGGCATTATCAAAGCATTTTTATCGCGCAAAAGCAGAACCAGCTGAACACAAAAAAATAAAAGGTTTGTCTAATATAGATAAAGTTATTGCCATAGATCAGACTCCTATTGGGAGAACTCCTAGATCAAATCCAGCAACTTATACAGGTGTATTTAGTGCAATTCGTGATTTGTTTACTGCTGTTCCAGAGGCCAGAATGCGTGGTTATGATGCTGGCAAATTTAGCTTCAATGTAAAAGGTGGTGGGCGCTGTGAGGCATGTGCTGGTGAGGGGTATGTCCGTATTCCAATGCAATTTTTGTCAGACGTGTTTGTAGAGTGTGGAGAGTGCCATGGTCAAAGATATAATAAAGAAGCTTTGGAAATTCACTATCGCCAAAAAAATATTGCCAATGTCCTTGATATGACAGTGGAGGAAGCTTCTAGATTTTTTCACGATACGCCTGCTGTATCAGACAAATTAAAAATCTTGCGTGATGTTGGTCTTGGCTATGTCCATCTTGGTCAATCTGCTACGACCCTGTCAGGTGGTGAGGCTCAGCGTGTAAAGCTAGCTACTGAACTAGCTCGCCGTGCTACTGGTAAGACTCTATATATTCTAGACGAACCAACGACTGGTTTACATTTTGAAGACATTAGGCGCTTGCTAGAAGTTTTGAATAAGCTGGTAGAGAAGGGTAATTCAGTTCTAATTATTGAGCACAATCTAGATATTATAAAGTGTGCTGATTGGGTGATTGATCTGGGACCCGAAGGTGGTAAAAAGGGTGGAGAAGTCGTAGCACAGGGAATACCAAAGGATGTGGCCAAAGTTAGTAAGAGTTATACCGGGAAGTATCTTAAAAAAGTCATAAGTAATAAGTAGTAAGTTTTAAGTTGTTCATATATAAAAATAGACCGTACTGTGGTACGGTCTATTTTCTTCTCTTTTTTATTTCCCTAAGGATTTTTTCTATTTTTACATCTTTGTATACCAACAAAACCAGTAGGTGATAAAGTACATCTACACTTTCTTCTACTAAGCGCTGTTTTGTTTCTTTTTTCGCTGCTTGGCAGACCTCTTCTGCCTCCTCCATAATTTTTTCTTCCATTTTAGATAAGCCTTGTTCAAGCATCTTTGTTGTATATGAATTCTTTGGTAGTTCTTTTTTTCTTTTTTCAATTACACTATATAGTTCCGCAATTATCCCAACATTAATTATATTTTTTTTCATGTTTTTATTATCAAAACAGGATTCTAGACCTGAGTGGCAGGTTGGCCCAATAGGTTTGACCTTGATAAGTAGCGTGTCATTGTCACAATCCAAGTCTATGTTTTTTAGAAGCAAATAGTTTTTACTTTCTTCACCTTTCATCCAAAGCCGTTTTTTTGTGCGACTAAAAAACCAAACCTTTTTTGTTTTTATGGTTTTTTTGAGAGCCTTTTTGTTCATATATCCGAGCATAAGCACACGATTTGTTTGCTCATCTTGAATAACGGTTGGTATTAGATCATCCGTCTTTTTCCAATTGATTTTTTTTGTTACGTTTTTCATAGTCTAATGTTTATCTCATTATTTATCAAATATTTTTTTAAGTCTTTAATTTCTAATTTTTTATAGTGAAATAAACTAGCTGCTAGAGCTGCACTAATGTCAGTTTTTTTAAATACTTTTAAAAAATCTTCTTTTTTACCAGCCCCACTTGAGGCAATGATGGGCAAATTAGTCACCTCGCTAATGGCTTTTAAAAGTTTAATGTCATATCCTTCATTTGTTCCATCGCGATCAAGCGAGTTTACGAGTAATTCTCCAGCTCCGCGTTGTTCCATATCTTTACAGAATTCTATGGCATCTAGATTTGTGCGTTCACGACCACCATTTATATAAATTTTCCAAGAGCCCCCCTCTTTTTTAGGGTCAACTGAAATTATAATGCATTGCGAACCAAATTCTTTGGTTGCTTTGTTTACAAAGTCAGGATCTGTAACAGAAGTGGATCCAATTGAGATTTTGTCGGCGCCAGCATTAAGTAGATTTCTAATATCTTCAATTGTCTTTACTCCTCCTCCTACAGCAAATGGAATATTTATTTCTTTTGCAACACGACTAACAAGTTCGAGTAGAGTATTTCGGTTTTCTACTATTGCCATTACATCCAAAAAAATCAATTCGTCAATACCATTGTCACTATATAATTTTCCGAGCTCAACAGGATCTCCGGCATCATGAAGATTTTTAAAATTAGTTCCTTTTTTAACTCGCCCATCGGCTATATCCATGCAGGCGATGATTCTTTTGGTTAACATAACATTGATTTCACGGATTATTTAAAGATTTTACAGATTTTTTTATAAGATAAATTTCCACCGAAGATATCTAATGCACTGCCAACGGTAAAATTTATTTTTTTATTTCCTATTTTTTTTATTTTTTCAATATCACCAACATCTTTAATTCCCCCAGCATATGTTATGGGGATTTTGGTAAAGTTTTTTAATATCTTAAGTAATTCTTCTTCAATACCTTGTTTTCTACCTTCAACGTCCACACCATGGATAAGGAATTCATCACAGTATTTTGCAAGCATGTTTAGGGTATCTAAATTAACTTCTAAATTTGTGAATGTTTGCCAACGATCTATAACTATATAATATTTTCCATCTTTTTTTCTACAACTCAAGTCTAGTATTAGACGATTCTTCCCAATAGTGTCGACAAGAGTTTGGAGTTTGCCAAAGTCGAGTTTTCCATTTTCAAAAATATATGAAGTGACAATAACACGACTTGCACCGTCACTGATAAATTTTTTTGCATTGTCTAAATTTATTTCACCGCCAATTTGTAGACCGTCTGGGAAGGATTCCAAAGCAAAGAGTGCTTGTTTTTTCGTTTTTTCCTTCTTGTCTAACATAATAATGTGTCCACCGGATAGGCCATCTTTTTTATATAGATTAGCAAAATAAGAAGCGTCTTTGTCTGCCACAAAGTTTTCCGTAACTGAAAAATTGTTAGTGAGCGTTGAGCCAATAATTTGTTTTACTTTTCCATCGTGTATATCAATACAAGGTCTAAATTGCATATTATAGTTTTAAGAAGTTTTCTAATATTTTTAAGCCGATTTTTCCTGATTTTTCTGGGTGAAATTGCGTGCCATAAAAGTTATCTTTTTGAATTACTCCGGCTGCAGAGATATTTCCATACTTGTATGTAGCTAAGGTATTTTTATCATCAGTTTCTACATAATAAGAATTAACAAAGTAAACATAGTTCTCATCTCCAATCCCATCAAACAATGGATTTTGTTGCGTTAGTTTCAGGTTATTCCAACCAATTTGAGGAATCTTTTCATCATCTGAAAAACGTTTAACCTCTCCTTTAATAATGCCGAAGCATTTTGTATTATCTTCTTGTGAGTGTGGAAGAAGTAGTTGCGTTCCTAAACAAATACCTAAGAAGGGCTGTTTAATTTGTTTCATTACTTTATCAAGTCCTTTGGTTTTTAGGTCTTCCATTGCTGGTTTGGCTCGGCCTTGCCCTGGAAAAATTACTTTATTTGCTTTTAGTATTTTTTCTTTATCATCAGTAATTTCGTATTTATAACCAAATTTTTCTAGGGCATTTGCAACCGAGGCTGTATTGCCAGCATTGTATTTTATTATTGCAATCATATTATAGTTTTCCTTTAGTGCTTGGTAGTATATTTTTCATGCGAGGGTCATTCTCAACTGCCATTTTTATGGTTTTTGCTAGGGATTTAAAAATAGCTTCAACTTTGTGGTGTTCATTTTGACCATACTTTATTTCAATGTGTAAATTACAACTCAAACTTTGGGCAAATGCGGTGAAAAAATCTTCTAATAGTTCTGTTGGTAAATCCCCGATGTATTCTCGTTTGGGTTTATAATTAAACACTAGATAACTTCTTCCGCCAAGATCTATAGCCACTTGTGACAAGGTTTCGTCCATGGGTAAAAGAAATCCGTATCTTCTGATTCCTTTTTTGTTTCCCAAAGCTTTTTTTATTGCTTGCCCTAAACAAAGTCCAATATCTTCAGTAGTGTGGTGTTCATCTGTTTGTAAATCTCCTGTCGCTTTGATGGCTAGGTCAATTAAGGAGTGTTTAGAAAATAGCTCTAACATGTGGTTTAAAAAACTAATTCCAGTATTTATGTTATATTTTCCAGTGCCATCAAGATTTACCCTAATTTTGATTTGAGTTTCATTCGTGTTTCGTTCAATTGTAGCTGTTCTTTTTTTCATATATTTAATTTGAACGCTTGGTTAGTTTTTATTTTAATAAAGTTGAGTTTTAAATTTTCTGCCAAGTCTTTATCATCATTACTATTGCCTATAACCACACTTTTTTTCCAATTAATATTGTTATCTCTGATGAAATTATCCAATAATCCTGTTTTGGGTTTGCGACAATTGCAGTTATTTTTTGGTAAATGTGGACAAATAAAGATTTTTTCAAATTCAATTCCATTATCTTTGAAAATTCTAAGCATTTCATTTTGCACTTCATCAAACTTTGATTCTGGAAATTTGTTAGTACCAAGTCCGTCTTGATTTGAAATTAAAACAAGTCTATAGTTTTTATTTATTAGTTTTTGTAGACCTTCAATTACTCCTGGTAGGATTTTTAATTTTTCAAAACTATCTATTTGATAAGGTGTATCACCCGGTTTGGTTTCTGTAGGTGTGGGTTCATAAATTAAAGTTCCGTCTCGGTCAATAAAGGCATAGGTATCTTTTTTAGGCTGGTTAATTTGTCTATAAGCACTTATAAATTCAGCTGTTTGTTGGGCGGTTCCTAGTGTAACTCGAATGGTGTTATTAATAATCCCACCCTTTCTAGGGCGGGTGAAAAAGTTGTTATTTTTAAAATAATTAAAGGCTTGATTTGAATTTTTTGGTTTAAATAAAATAAAGTTTGCTTGGCTTGGATAAAATTTTATTTTTTCTTTTTTAAAATAATTTTCCAGCATTGGCTTTGAAATATTCATGACTTCATCGACATAGTCATAGAGCAGGTTGAGATTTTTTAGGGCAGCTTTAACTGCGCAAAGGGCAGGCATATTTGTATCATAGGGACCACGGACTTTCATTATTTCTGCTAGTAGTTTTTGATTACCAACAGCATAACCAATTCGCAATGCTGCCAAGCCAAATGCTTTCGAAAATGTCCGAGTAATAATTAAATTTTTATATTTTTTTATCAGAGGAATTGCGGTTACTCCAGAAAATTCAGCATAAGCTTCATCTATCAATATAACGGCCTTGGGGGCTTTCTTTATGACTGCTTCTATATCTTTTATCGGCGCCAAAGTGCCGGTTGGATTATTTGGATTGCAAATTATTATTAATTTGGTCTTAGGATTGATTTTGTCTAGAATTTCTTGTGTGGGGAAAGATAAATCTTTTCCTTGATATAAAGGGCTAATTATTTTATTACCAACGATTTCAGCGCATTGATAAAACATGGCAAAACTGGGTGAAGGAATTATAACCTCATCGTTCGTTTTAGTAAAAGTTCTAAACACCAGATCTATTGCTTGGTCTGATCCGTTTGTAATAATAATATTTTGGGGTTTTATTTTTGTATAATTAGCAATTTCTTTGGCAATGTTACTATATTCTGGATAAATCTGCATTTTGTCCTCGGTCAGCATTTTTCCTAATGCTTCTTTTATAACACCGCCATAAGGCGTGGTTCTCTCATTAAAATCTAGAAGTAAACAACCAGAACCACGCCTACCTTCCAAAGGTGGTTTATAGGGCTTCATTTTTTGTATGTTTTTGTTAGCTAGATTAGGCATATTATTCAAATCTTACGTTGCAAGAATATTTGTGGGCTGGTAGTCCCTCGATTTCAGCAAAGGTTTGGATAGATTTACTTATTTTTTCCAGACCTTCCTTGCTGCATTTTTGGTATTCGACTAGTCGGACAAAATCAAGGACAGAGAGTCCGGAAAACATTTTTGCTGATCCACCAGTCGGTAAGACATGATTAGCACCAGTGGCGTAGTCTCCAGCAGATTTGCAAGTGTAATCACCAATAAATATAGATCCTGCGTTAGTGATTTTTTTAGCAATACTTTGTGCATTTTTAGTCATAATCTGAATGTGTTCTGGTGCATAATCATTGGCAAATTCGATTGCTTCTTCAATGTTGGTAACTAACGCAAAGAGTCCGTAGCGTTTCATTGATTTTTGTATGTTTTTTTGAGTATCAAATTTGTTTATATTTTTTTTGATTTCATACCAGATTTTTTCTGCCAATTTTTTTGATGTTGTAATTAGTATAGGAGCTGAGTCAGGTCCGTGTTCGGCATCGGCCATGAGATCGGCGGCTACAAATTTTGGATTGGCTGCTTCGTCTGCTATAACAAACACTTCAGATGGGCCAGCAGGGGAGTCAATAGCAATTTCTCCACTCATTAGTCCAGCTAGTTTTGCGGCAGTTACATAGGCATTTCCAGGGCCAACCACCTTATATACCTTAGGCACGATTTCAGTGCCATAGGTTAGGGCTGCAATGGCTTGAATTCCACCAATTTTATAAATCTCGGTTATTCCTAGTTTATTAGCTGCTACAAGTAATTCTGGAGCAATTAGTCCGTTTTTTTGTGGAGGAGTTGTTATAATTATTTGCTTACACCCCGCAACTATTGCTGGTATAGCATTCATTAATACTGACGATGGATAGAGAGCTCGGCCACCAGGGACATATAGTCCTACTTTTTCTATAGGTTGCCATTTTTTCCAGACGCGTATTCCTGGTTCTGGTTTTATTATATTTTGAGCGTTAATAGGAATTTGATTTTGGTGTACTTTAGTAATATTTTTGATCGTTTGTTCCAAGGCTCGTAAAAATTCTTTACTTACTTTTGTGTAAGCTTTTTGTATTTCTTCTTTTTTTACTTTTGTATCTTGTATATTTAATTTATCAAATCGCTCTGTGTACTTTTTTACGGCTTTGTCACCATTTTTTCTAACATCTTTCATAATGTCTTGTACAAGTCCAAATATATCCTCGTAATTTTCTTTACCACGGTTCATTATTTTTTTATATCTGTCTGTTTTTTTAAATTGTTTGAGATTTACGATTTGCATATTTTTCTATTTTTTCAAATATATTATTTTTTTGAGATTTATTAATAGGACTTTCAATAAGTACTGCCTCTGACTCTAGGATTACTTCAATTATCTGCAATTTGTTTTCTTTCAGGCTTCTGCCAGTTTGAGTAATATCGCAAATCAGATCAGCCAGCCCCATCTTTGGTGCAATTTCTACAGAACCGGATAAGTAAATCACCTTACTGTATATTTTTTTCTCTTTTAGGTATTTTTTTAGAATATTTGGATAAGAGGTTGCTATAACTTTGTTTTGAAGGTCTTCTATTTTTTTAATCTGGCTATTTTGTGGTGAGGCGATCACTAGTTCGCATTTACTAAATCCCAATGTTTTATTTGTTTTTATAGATTCCTCTCTTTCTTCTATCACATCTTTGCCTATTATTCCAAAGTCGATTAATCCTTCATTCAAGTATTTTGGAATATCATCATCGCGCAGAAAGATTATTTCAGCGTTGGTTTTTTGGCAATTTGTAGAAAGAGTTTTTTCAGTATAATCAAAATTAAGACCTAGCGAAAGTAAAAAATCGATGCTTTCCTCTCGGAGGTGCCCCTTCTTTTGTATAGCTATTTTTAATTTATTTTTCATATTTATTAATTTTTTTATCAAATCTTCACTGGGGTGACTACCGGGAATTGAACCCGAATTACGAGGGCCACGATCTCGTGTGTTGACCTATTACACTATAGTCACTACGGTAGAGACTTTTGAAATAAACAAAAAACCGCCTTTAAGCGATTTACAGATCTTGAAGCAAGCACCAAAAGAGGAGCCTATTCAAGATCTTGTGTGTGATGCATTAAGTTTTGTATTTTGTTGTTCATATAGTACCATTGTATTACTACATTGATACATTGTCAAGTAGAGCTGTGGATAACTAAAATCCCGATCTAGTCGGGATTTTATTATTTCTTCAAAATCTTTTTGTATCCACCCTCACCATGCTTCATCCAATGGGCTATTCTGGTTACTGTGGTAGTACTCATTCCAGTCTTGGTTGCTACTTCACGATAGGGTAAACCTTTGTTTAGTAGCTCGGCTGCTTTCCAGCGGTTGGATAGTTCATCTAGTTCTTCCAGGGTGCACAGATCACGTAAGAAATTTTGCATGTCTACTTCTTTTTTTATAGACATCAGAGCCTTTGTAAGTTTTTTAAGCTTTGTTGTTTTCCAATTCATATTTGTTTGTTAAAAGTAGTGCTGGCAAGAGCCAGAAGAATATTGCAAGATCATTTTTTATATAAGGTGAATCTACTAAGCCCATTGTAAGTATCACCACCATTGAAGAAAGTATGTAGATTTTGAATTTTGAATTTTGAATTTTGAGTGAATTTTTAATTATTGAAATTAGAATTAAAATAAAAGAAACTAAACCAAGTATGCCTAAGTTTGTCCACATGGTTAAGAATATATTATGCGGATGGTGGAATATTTCTATGCCTTCTCCGTTTACAGTAGTGTGATAGGGGATGATTTTTTCTTCATAAGAGGCTAGGCCGGCACCTCTTATTGGGTTATCTTTTAAAAATTCAAATGTGTCTGACCACATGGATAGACGGATTTGACCAGAGCGATCTTGGAAAAAGATTTCATCCTTAATACCTGAAAGGCTGGAAAAGCTTAATAGGCTGGAGAGGCAGATAATCGCGATTATTATTGTGGGCCAGCGGGTTTTTTTATAAAACAAAAGCAGAATTCCTAGACCTGCTATCAGTCCAACCAAGGCACCTGTAGATTTTGCATAAAAGATTGCAAGTGGAGATATAATAAGGAATAAGGAATAAGGAGTAAGGAGTAAGTATTTTTTCCAATCTTTGTTTGAGAAATCTGTAATTATTTTTTTAAAACCATAAAAAGCTAGTGGCCAAATAGGGGCTAAGAACAATCCAACTCCATTAGGAAATCCATACCAAGCAGTGACACGGAAGGTTTCATTGTTTTGCCAAAAGTCCCAAGGTACCATCCAGCCAGTGAAATGTTGGTAGATTGCTAGTAATGAAGTAAGAAGACCAGACAAGATCAATGCGAAAATAATATGTTTTATTAGTTTTGCGTTTGAGGATTTGAGAGTTGTTATGATAATTAAAAACATTAAAACAGGTTCAATATAAAAAGCCTTCCATTCGCCTAGTGCTGATTTTATATTTGAAGAAGTGAATATAGAAATTGTAGTAGCGAGGAGGAATAGGCTAATCCCAACAAAAAGAAACCTATTACTTTTGAGGATTTTTGACAAGTGACCTGTGATCAGTGATCGTCGTTTTATTATAAAAATTAAAAAAATGACGAAAAACATCATTTCTAAAACTGTGGTTGGTAGGGGGCCGATATTAAATCTAATTAAGTAAGTTGGTAGTAAAAAGAAAAATAAAGCCAAGGCAAAATCAAAACGATTCCATGTTATGAAAGTAAATAGTAATAAGTAGATGGTAATTAGGCCGTAGATCATAATCTTTAAGCTTTTTTAATAGCGATTATTTCCCTGATAGTCTCTCTAGAAATTCCTTTGGTTAAAATAATCATTGTGCCATAGACGGCTATTCCCAATACTATCAATACAAAAATATTAAGATCAGATACAAGTAGTAAAACCCCACCCATTGTAGCTGAGGCAAAAATAATTTTTACAAAGGTTTTTAACTGTAGTTTTTCTTGGGAGTAGTGTTTTATTGTGGCCCAGAGTAGGAGGCCAGCGTAGAGTTCAGAAAAGACTGTCATCCAAGCAGCACCGTACATTCCATACATTGGAATAAAAATTAAATAACCAACAAGCGTGATAACAGCATTAGAAACATAGATCCAGATAGTCTGCTTTTGTTTATTTATTGCCACAGCTGCGTGTCCAAAAACAGCCCCAAGGTAGACGCCAAAAACTGCAATGGCTAAGATTTGTAGGGGTTTGCCTGAGATAATAAATTCTTCACCCCCGACAATGTGCATTATTTTATCAGCTAAGACAATTGTTCCCACCATCATAGGTAGCGCCAACATCATCATAGCATCAAAGGCTTGCTGATAGTATCTTTTGAAGCCATCTTTTAGTTTTCTGGACCAAGCAAATGCTAGTAGTGGCAACATTACACCCATCAGCATCATGGCGGTCTGTGCCAAAATGTCTATTACACGATATGCTGCACCGTATATACCAACTTCAGTCTGAGTCTTAAAGAGCGATAAGATTATTATATCTCCTTTTAGATAGACCACGTTAAAAATTATAGAAATTGCGATTGGCCACATCTTGGTCATGATTGATTTCCAAATATTCCAATCAAAACCAAAACTAACAGATGTTTCTTTTTTTGCCCAGACCCAGAGTACGGCAGTATATGCCAGGCTGTTTAAAACCACAACTGTCATAAGTGGCAAAAACGATGCATTTCGTGCCATTAGTAACCACAGGCCAATTACCAAAACGATTCGGCCAACATTCTCGCCAATTACTTGGATATGCATTTTTAATTTTGTCTGATAAAATCCCAAAAATACCTGATTCATTGCTACGCCTAGAAATGCAATTGCAGTCAGAGCAATTGCTTGCTTTACTTGTGTGGGATAGGGAAAAAGCAAAGCAATGGCTGGTGCTATTGCCAAAAAGAGTAGCGCAGTAAAAAATCTAAAACTAATTAAATTTTTAAATAATGCTTTTTTGTCATGTTGGGGTTCGCTCATCATCTGAGCTGTTACTGGAATCAGACCAAAATCAATTAGAATTCCAATAAAGCCTAGAAAAGAAATAGTGGTAATATACCAACCAAATTGTTCAGTACCTAGATATCTAGTCATCATTCCTAGAGCTAGTAAACCCAAAGCAGTAGAAAAGACTTTTCCTACGATTTGAATGATTGTGTTGTGGGCGATTTTTCGTGTGGTAGTCATGGTATTATATTATCACGCTAACACACTAAAATCAAGTTTGTTGTATCTATAAACAAAGTTTAACAGTGGTATCTATATAATTTGTAGATTAGTAAAAAAGACATAAATCTGGTATAATTTTGAGTACTAATAATCACATTTTTTATGCAAACTTTTGAAAATAACAAAAAACTTATATTAGCGACTTTTTTGCTAAGTTTAGTTTTATTTCCCTTTAAAGTGCAAGCGGCTGAGCCAGAAGTTACTATCCGTGACGCTGGATATTCTGCCAAGTTTGTGTCCCAATCAATTTCCGATCCAATTGAAATAGAAGCTGGCAAGACCAGAACCGTAGTTATTAAGTTCAAAAATACTGGAGAGTATACCTGGAATGGTAATCCGTCACACTATATCTCTGCTTATACAATGGAGCCTAGAGATAGGAGCTCACAGTTTAAGGGTGTAAATTGGCTAAGTAGCAAGCAGACAGCCAAAATTGTAGGCACAGTAGCTCCAGGGCAAATTGGTGAGTTAAGAATTGATTTAAAAGCACCAATTAAGACAGGTGATTATATAGAAAAATTTTATCTAGCATCTGAAAATTATTCTTGGCTAGAAGATGGATATTTTTATTTAAAAATAAAAGTTATACTAGCAGTAGAGCCAGTAGCAGAATTGGCCTTGGAAAAAGAGCTGGTAGAGGGTGTGTCGCCAGTAGAGGGGTACAGTGCGCGTAGGTTAATTTTGACCCCCAAAATAGTTGAGGGTGTTCAGGGTGGTGATAAAATAAAAGTAATAGTTGGCTTTAGGAACAAAGGCGAAAATACTTGGGAGAATTTTTCTTTGAGATCTGCTGAAGAAGGATATGCTGATGTAAAATGGGATGGGGCTACTACAATAGAGAGTTGGGAAGAGGATGTTTTGCCTGGTAATTTTTTACGTCGGACTTTTTATTTTCGTGCACCAGTAGAAAAGGGTGAGTATACTGCCAAGTTTCAATTAAAAATTGATGATGTAGAGCTTGCAGAAGCTTTGGTAGGAATTTCTGTGAGCGTGTCTACTGATGCGCCGTCTAGCTATGGTGTGCCAAAGTTTGTCGGTGAAGAGGAGATTATAGTAATCCCAGAGACTTCAATTGTTGAAACTAATCGTGTCGGGGTAGAACCAAGAATAAGAGTAGGGCTAAAAGTTTCAAATTACTATGTTCAGTTTAGGTCATATCAAGATGATTATAATGTTTTTGACGGTAGCATAAAAAAGGGAGTATTGGCAAAAGGAAGTAAAGCAGTTTTGAGAATAAAAGATGGGGTTTATAGTTTTGATGGAAGTAGTTTGGACTTCAATGCAACAAAGTATATTCGATTAGAACCAAAGACAGACCCGCATGCAGTATTTGATTTATTAAATGTAGATCGATACATGAGTTGGGTGGGGAGCGCAGACTTCAATCGTTATCGTGGGGCATTGGAATTCCGCCAGGGTGAAATCGATGAACAATTTTATGCAGTTAATGATTTATTTCTAGAAGACTATGTCGCTGGGATTTCGGAAGCTCACAATAACAATAACAAAGAATTTATAAAAGCCAATTTGGTGGCTGCTCGCAATTATGCCTATGTTCATTTGGGTAAGTATCCTTTTTTTGATGTTTTGGGCTCTACACATGATCAGCTATATCTCGGTTATGAGGCTGAGCTAGCTCAGCCAAATGTGGCACAGGCTGCCAAGGATGTGAGAGGGGTTATGGTTACTTATGGTAATAAAATTGTAACTACACCATATTTTGGAAATAGTAATGGTTGGACAAAAAGCTATTCATCAGTTTGGGGTGGTGGTGCCAAACCATGGTTAGTGCCAGTCCGAGCTGAATATGATGCGGGTAGGTATAAATTTGGTCATGGAGTTGGTATGAGCCAGCGCGATGCACGACTTAGGGCCGATGATCTGGGATCTACTTTTGATGAGTTACTTAGACACTATTATACGGGCGTGGTAGTGGAACAGGTTTACAAATAAATTTAATATAAAACAAAAAACTAGCATTAAAGCTAGTTTTTTGTTTTTCGATTATTTCAAATTGTTTAAAATAATTGAGCATGGGGGATGGTAAGATCCCCGAGTTAAAAGAGCATTTGTTGTGCTTGTGTCCGCGACTTACCTCGCGGGTCTGTTTACTTGAGGATGGTAATGATGTCCTCACCTTCCTGATCGGTTGGATCAGCTGAGAAACCATTGCCACGACCAGAGCCGTAACCACAATCGCGCAGGGAAATCCCATTGAGACCGAGATGTCGGACCTCGAGATCGCATCCGTCCATTTCGAGGACGTAAGTTACGACGTAGCCTACCTCGGAGTGGTCATCTGGGGTTTCGATCCGGCCGTACTTGATCGGACCGCTTTGTCCACGAAGTATGACTTTGCCCCGCACGCTGTGCAGACGCCATCCTCCGTGGAAGTTGCTGGAAAACACCCCGTTGGGTGTCATTGGAGTAACTTGGCTGCACCAGTTGGACAGAAGCATTTTGCCCGCGATGTCCATTTGGTTTTCCTTCTTGTCACTCTTACGGACAACAATGAAGAAACCAGATCCTGGCCGTATGTCCAAGAAGGGGCCATGATACATGGTCTTCCGAGAAGGGTCGGCTCTGTAAAGAGTGTGACCCTGGGGGAAGCTTATCTCAAGATACTTACCGTCCTTCTTTGAGGTAATCTTCCATGCGAACCAGAATTGATCGCACTCCTCCTTGCTGTAGTACTGCAAGGACGGGTCGTATGTCCTCATGGCTGCTGTCTGGGTGCACATCGGTGCGTACTCCTCAGCGTGGAGGAGGGTGGGGGTGGTGAGGCTAATCAGGGCGATGATCGCAGCAATGATGAGATTCTTCATGGTATTCTCCTGTTGTGCCTTACCTCGTTGGGCAAGACCTTTTTGGTTTTCGATGTTGGCAAAAGCGCCTATCTAAGCGCTAAAATAACGCACAAATAGACACTTGCCAATCTTTTTAAGGAACGATTATAACAAAGTATTATAGCACAAAAAAGAGGTTTTGTCAAGACCTTTTCTGGGTTATTTGGCTAGGTTGAGGGAAAAAGTGGTTATTTCCCTCTTGAGAGGGGCAAGACACGAAGTGCTTGGGGTGTGTTGGTTGGTAATTATAAGTGTTGGCGAACACACCCCACCCTTCGGGCACCACTCTCAAGAGGGGATTTAAAAACCCGCCTTACAGGCGGGTTTGCAGTGAGAGACTAGACTTTCCTAAACTTCCAAATCACCCTTGCTACATGTTGCTTTGATCTGTGATAGGTGAGCGAGTCAGATTCTTCAGAGAGTGGAATTAGTTCAAAGCCTTCACATTTTATATCGTCAATACAATCAATCTCTACCCAATCATTTTCATCCTTAAACTTTGGAATTATGAAAATAACAGTTCCTCCTTCTTTTAGTATTTGATAAAATTCTCTGAAAGATTGTGTATAGAGCTCTGCTAATTCGCCAGTTTGTTTTTTTAGTGTGTCTTTTCTTTCATTGCCACGTAGCGGTTTGCCCATATAAGGTTCAGAGACGATTAGGTCAACCGAATCCTCATCAAGTTCTTTTGAAAGTTTGGTGGCATCAGATGTGGTGAGTTTTAGGGTGTTGGGTTTTGTATTATAAGTTTTTTCAATCCATTTTATATTTTCGTCAGTATCAGTTATGGCTTTTTCAGAAATGTCTGAGCCAATTATGTTTTTAAAACCTAAATCAAGCGCTTCAGTGAGTACTGTGCCGGAGCCACAGAAGGGGTCTAATAAAACAACGTCGGATAGAGGTGCGCCATGGCTCGTCTGTACACTATCTAATCCCAAGTTAATCATTATCCTCGCCAATTTTGGTGGTAACATGCCACTAAAGCTATCAGTGCCAGGGCGTTTGTAATCACGAGCGCCAAATTCTTCAAAGGGCTGGATGGCTTTGGTTAAATAAATTTCATCTTCAAAAATTGTTAGGTCGCCCTGTTTTTTTATTAATTTGTTGTGCAAGATCGTGGCAGTATTTTTTGGTTCAATATATCTAACAGATCGTCCCATGGATTTCAATTGTTTTTTTATAGCCATGGCTATTTTTTTGCTATTGGGACCTGAGAGAGAAAATTGGATCTTAAATTCTTCTGGGGTTTTTGAAAGAAAGTCTGTAATGTTATCCTCCTTAATTTTTTCTGCAATCTTAATGGTTCCGCCCAAGGTATTTATTAGATCCTCGAAATTCAGTTCTTTGGTGTTTTCAACAACAAAGAAGGTGTTTTTTCCGCCCGAGGCTGATCCACCTTGGGCAGAAATGATTTTATGTTTAATTTTTTTATGCGAAAAAACCGCCTGAATTTCGGCGATTGAGATATGGGGTTGGTGTCCCAGTTCAAATAGATATTTGTGCATAAAATTATTCAGTGTCTTCTTCTAAGACTTCTTTTATTACCGCATTAAAAGGGTCTCTAGTTAGTACTAATTCTTTCTCACTATACTTCTCTTTCCACAATTTGTCAACCCTGTCATATTTTGTAAAGTCTATGATTTCTATGCTCAAATTTTGATCCAAATTAATAAATGCCTGTGTTTGTCCTATAGCGGTATAAATATTGTTGTATACAAAGAATATTCCACCTATAATAACCGCACCAATAAAACCAATTATTAAAAAACTAGCTAGTCGTAAATAGGAATAGTGTTTGTACTCGGGTATGTCAATTGTATTTTTTTTATCGAACAGTGACATATATTTTTGCGTTGAAGCTGAGGGTTATTGGAGTTTTTTCTACGTCGTCAGTTATGTTGCCCCGGCGTTTTTCTAGTCTAATATTTTTTACAATAACATAATATGGTAATTTTTCTAAATCATTTAAATAATTTATGTGGTTTTCAAAGAATGCATTGTTTAGAAAAGAAAGTTCATAGTATTCAGTACCAGGTTTTTTTATTTTGGAGCTACTACCACTAAAAGAAACATTTAGAGTTTGGTCAACGCTGTGTTTTAGTGCTAGATTTTCCAATTCGGTTATTATTTTTAGTTCATCTCCAGGCTTTATTGTGGCTTGGTCGAATTTTGCTACTTCGGTTTTTATGTTATCCAGCTCTCTCATGGTTCGACGTAATTTTTGAGAGTTTTCATATTTTTGCTCCATCTCATTTTGAATTTTTGCTATACTGTCTTTAAGTGTTCCGATTTTTTTTATTGCAGGGTATATCACACCAATACTTATCATAGTCAAAACTACTAGTATTGTTATTAGCATGCCTATCAGTTTATTTTTTATTGATGGTGAGGCCATATATTATTCAATTATATTGGCTTGGAAAGAAAAATTTATGTTTTCTTTTTCTGTGAGTTGTGAAATAGGTATTTCGACCTCATCTATCCAACTTATGGAAGACAAACTTTCTTGTAGGTCTAGCAGTATTTCTCTGGTTGGTGAGTATCCATCAATCAAAATAGTCTTATTTCCTTTGTCTATATTTATAGTTTTTAGTAATACATCATCTGGTATTGCTATAGCTAGCTCTGGCACGAGGTAGGAAATAGGCTCAAATTCTTTTTGTATTTTGTCTATTAAGACCAGTGTTGAATTTATTTTTTTTATTTCTTTGTTTGTGTCTGCATTTTGGTTTTGTAAGTTGCTAAGTGCGCTATTCAATTCGTTTGAAAAATCTTCCAATACCATTTGTCCGCCGAGTAGTACAATACCACCAATCGAAAGTATGATTAGTATAAATTCTAATATATTTTTTATAAATTGAAAATTAGACAAGAAGCTCAATCTTTTCATTTTTTCTGGCGAAAGTAGGTTTAGGCGTGATGGCAACATATCTATATTATATCATTTGTAAAAAAAGGATTGTCAGCCGCTCGTAGTGCTAGGCCGATTGCACCGGCATAAGATAGTGATTTTTCTACTGGCATTGAATTTTCTCGTTTGCCCCCAAGGTTTTTCCAAGGTCTGCCAGGTCGGGCTACTACCTTTAGGCTGGTAGAAATTATTTTGTCTAAGTTTTTTAGACTAGAGCCACCACCACACATGACTATCCTGGTAACTTTGTTTGCATCTGGAAAGTGAGAATAATAAAAATCTAACGCATCCTTTATTCCGTCGGTTAGCTGTTTGTTGAAGTCGACTACTACTTTCCAAGTTTTATCATTTCCCTTTTTGTAGGATGTGCCGTGATATATTTTTATTTTTTCAGCCTCTTCGTATGGTATGCGAAGTTTTTGAGACAGAGCGGTAGTTAGTATTTCTCCAGAGTAGGGTAATGATGTGCTAAATTGTATAATATCATGGTCATGAATTATTAAACTAGAGCGCGTGGCACTAATGTGCAATATGGCTCTGGCCTCATTTTCGTATTTTTTTTGGGCGGTTACCATGGATCTGGCTAGTGCTAGTGCTTCAATTTCTAGTGCCAAAACACCTAGCCCCATGCTTTCCATTAAGTATGTGTAGCTGTCTGATATTGCTTTTGGTACAGCGCCAATCAACAGGTTTGTTGTATCTTTTGTCCCTGTTTCGTTTGGCAAGAATTGCCATTGTAAATAATAATTATCCTCATCAAAAGGAATATGTTTTCGGGCTACCAACATTATGTCCTCTTCAATTAGTTCATCAGCCGATTTTTTTATTTCAATATGTTTTATAAAGCTCTGTGTTTCAGGTAGTGATGCAACTACCCAAGGACTTTTTACAGATTTCTGAGCCTTGGTTCCTTTTAGTAGTCGCATTATTCTTTTTCGGACCTCTTCTGGTTTTTGTAATTCTCCGTTTACAATAAGACCGGCTGGGAGATCAACACTGCGACAGGTAACGAGCTTGTAATATGGTTTGCGATGCAAAAAAGAATGGTTCCTAAGCTGGACCAGCTTTACTGATAGATCTCCTATGTCTATGCCAAATGCATCTGGAAAAGGATTGCTGAACATATGTTGTATTTGAGTATTTGAAAACCTTATTACTTTATTATTATAGCACAAAAACTCCTTTGTGGGGAGTTTTTTAATTGACCAGACAGACAGCACCTTTACTTTTTGTAACCAAAAAGTAACAAAAAGTTTTGGGGATAAAAAACTCGCCCCATAGTCACTAAGTAGTTAATCATTTACAGTGCGTTGGGGGCTCAAACAGTTTTCCCCCCCCCAAGCCCCCAAGTTTTTTTATGTCCCTAATTTATATAAGTGATGTGATTGAGAAAATAAAATACCAATCGATGTTGGTATTTTATTATGTGTATGTTGTCCCCGTAGAGGGATGCCCCGTGGGTATATTTTGTTAGAATGCTTGCACCAAAGTATACATCGGCATGATTACAGCTACAGCCATGCCAGCTACAGCTAGGCCTAGGGCTAGGATTATGACTGGTTCGATTATAACAGTAAAGTTTTTCATTGTTTTGTCTACCTCATTGCCATAAAAAATTGCCAATTCATCTAGAAGTTGGTTTACTTCACCAGTTTTTTCTCCTACCATAATCATTTCTGTTACCATGGCCGGAAAAAGATGTGTGTTGTCTCTTAATATTTCTGATAGTGGGGACCCGGTTTTTATTTTTTCAGCAGTCTCTCTAAGGCAGTCTCTATATAGTACATTACCACAAGTCTCGCTAGTAATTTCTACTGCTTGTACTATTGGAATAGTGCTTTTCAAAAGTGAAGAGAGAGTCAACGAAAATCTAGCTAAGTTTATTTTTTTTATAACTTTCCCAAAGATAGGCAAATGGAGATTTATATTATGAACTAAGCGTTTAAATTTTGGATATTTTTTTAGGGAAAAGACAAATAAAATTATAAAAGCTATCAATAGTATAATAATTATTACCATGTTTATTGGGTCACTAGCAAAGTCGGTAACAGCAATTAATATTCTGGTTGCCAGTGGTAGTTCGGCATCAAATTCTTTGAACATCAACATTAATTTTGGCAAAACTACTGTGACCATCATGATGCCAATTGCAACCATCGCTACTATAATTACAGATGGATAGATCATAGCTCCGCGAACGGTAGAGATTAGTTTTTCATTTTTTTGCATTTGGTTTACTACCTGCTTTAGGGATTCCTCTAGTTTTCCGGCTATTTCACCCGCCTCTATCATTTTTACATAAATAGGAGGAAAGGCTTTTGGGTGTTTTGCTAGTACTTCAGCCAGGGGCTGACCTTTTTCAATGTCTGTTTTTATTTCACCAATTATTTTTCTTAGTTTTTTATTTTCAATTTCTTTGCTCAGGGTATTTAGTGATTCTACCAATGATAATCCAGCATGTATCATCGTGTGCATATGTTCTACAAAAAATATTTTTTGCATCAAAGGAATTCGGGTAAGGTGGTCCGTTACAAAGTTATTTAGTTTTACCTCGAAAGGGGATAATTTTTTTTCCTTTTTCATATTTGAGTGCGCTTATTCTTTGGTTACTCTCAAAACTTCTTCTATGGTTGTTATTCCTTGTTTGGCTTTTATTAGTCCATCTTCTAGCATTGTTGCCATATTGTTTTTTCGGGCCAAGGTTTTTATTTCGGCTGCTGAGGCGTGCTCATTAATTTTTTTTATCATGGCTTCGTCAATTTCCATTACTTCGTAAATACCAATTCTGCCTTTGTATCCAGTTTTGCCACAGTGTCTACAGCCTTCGCCGTGGTAAAATGAAATGCTTTGTAAATTTTTTTCTCCCTTTTTTAATTTTATGTCGTGATTTTTTAGTAGGGTCGATATTTTCTTTACATCAGTGGCCTTTTGTAATTCCGAAATAGCCTTTTTCTCCAGGTGAAATTCTTTTCTGCATTTGTCACAAATTTTTCGGACCAATCTTTGGGCAACAATTATATTTGTAGTAAAAGCAATGAGAAATGGTGGTATACCCATATCTAGTAGACGAGGTATTGTGGTGGGGGCATCGTTGGTGTGTAGAGTAGAAAGCACCAAGTGCCCTGTCATGGCAGCGTGAATAGCAATTTCAGCTGTTTCTTGGTCGCGGATTTCTCCGACCATAATAATATCAGGATCTTGGCGCAAAAAGGCTCTAAGACCTGACGCAAAGGTAAAATCAGCCTTTGGATTAATTTGACTTTGATTTATCCCATCCACATGATACTCAATCGGGTCTTCAATAGTAGATATATTTACATCTGGTTTGTTTAGTAATCCCAAAAGTGAGTACAGTGTTGTGGTTTTTCCAGATCCAGTCGGACCAGTAACCATAATAGTACCATGTGGTTTGGATATGGCATGTTCTACAAGTTTTCTTGGGCGAGGTAGGAATCCTAGTTGATCCAGCGTAAGAGGTTTTTGGCCTTCGTGCAAGATACGCATAACAATCTTTTCACCGTCATAGACTGGAATAATAGAAACACGGAATGCAAGTTTTTCATCTTGTATTTTAATCTTAAATCTTCCGTCTTGGGGTTTCATGTGTTCGTCGATTTTTAGATTTGAGAGAATTTTTATTCTAGCAATAATTCCGTTCTTTACAGTCTTTGGGAG
>JABIBU010000008.1 GCA_018652595.1 Candidatus Magasanikiibacteriota bacterium
CAAACAACCCAAGATACTCGGGCTTAGCCAACTAGAATACAATCCACCAGTCTTTCAAGCTACCATAAAATTCCGTACCTCCCTACACCGCTCTTATGTAAATTTTATGGAAAACAAACTAAGAGAACAATTTAATTTCTTTGCAACTCCAATAATGATTAAATTGAAGAAAAATAGACGAACATAACCTCTGTCATTGCGAGGAGTCCTGATGAAATACGGGACGACGAAGCAATCCCATTGTGTTAGCAACGTAAATAATTCACTGAGATTACTTCGTCATGTATTCTCATTCCTCGTAATGACACACAAAAAAACATAATATAATCCTATGAAACTCATTGTAGGCCTCGGCAATCCAGGAAAAAGATATGAAAAGACACGCCACAATGTCGGATTTATGATACTTGATAAACTGCGAGAAAAACTGGGTTCATCTGGCTGGTCACTTAGCAAAAAATTTAATTCTGAAACATCTGGCCTTACACTAAATGGAGAGAAGGTAATTTTGGCCAAGCCAATGACATTTATGAATGCCTCTGGTCAATCTGTACAGTTGATTGCCCACTTTTATAAGGTAGCTCCTGAAGACATCATTGTTGTCCACGATGACAAAGATTTGAAGCTTGGCGATGTGCGTGTACAGGAAGACAGAAGTCATGCGGGACACAATGGAATCAAATCTATTATAGAGCACATTGGCACTCAAAAATTTACTAGGGTAAGAGTGGGTGTGGCAAGTGAGAATGAAAAAAAGATGCGAGACACTGCCAAGTTTGTTTTACATAAATTTGGTTATTTTGAAAAGAAGAAGGTTGAAGAGATAGTGAATAAAAGTATTGAGGAAATAAAAAAAATGCTCTGATATACAGAGCATTTTTTTATTTAATCTATTTTCAACTCTTTTCTTAAACTGTTTCTGGAACTGTTTTTTTCAAATCATCAATTATTTGCTGGCGTCTAGCCAATTCAGCTGCTTTACCAAAGGCAGGCAACCCAACTTCAAGATCTCTTTCCATTTCTTCAATCACCTTATTTACCCCAGTTTCAACCTCTTCGGCCTCATCAGCCTTTTTGGAAAAAAAATCTCTTTCATTAATCAAAATACCTATCTGATCTGATAATAATCCTGCGTTTCTATCAGACCTATCTCCAAGCGTAGACAAAGAGGATTCAACGCCAGCTAATTTTTCTTTCAAGCCTGCTAACTCATCTTGTGCAATATCTTTTTCTTTTACTAAACGCTCTCCTTCATCTACAAGCCCTTCTTTCTCTGCTTCTAATTCTTGAACTCTTAGAGCGGCTCCCTCTATATTTTTTTTTCGTTCCGCTTGTAAGACAGCAATCATAGCCTCCATTTTTTCTGGTGTATCCAATTTAATAACCCCATCTTTACCCGTAGCATTATCTACTATGTCTTGTTTTGTCAATTCTCTACCCTTTATATGCTCTTCAAGCCTTTTTTTCCACTTACCCAGTTCTTTTATATCTGCATCTTTTAGATCACCACCCCTATTGGTTCTATTCTCTTCATATTTTTTAAATAAAACAGGAGTCCCGTCTTTACGTGGATCAGTTACTCCTTTGTTTCCTAATAAGAGTTCGGGACGATCAATTTGTTCCCAGATTGCTCCGACTTGGGTTGCTAATACAGATAATTCAGGATCATCATTAGGATCAAATTTTATGTCACCATTATTTTTTACTACAAAATCTTGTTGCCCCCAACCACGGACCCTATTTGTTTCAAAGTCATCTGGACTTTCATTTGCTTGTCTAAAAAATGACATTGCGTTATATGCTTCTTTTACTGAGTCAGATACTTCATAGTCAGAGTTTACTTGATGGGTAATTGATCTTATGGCTAATATTAGTTTTGCTTCAACATGAGCAGCATCTACTACCCAACTTGGTGCAGTTTTTTCACCTTCAAGTTCTTTCTCATTACTACCGGAGTTCAAGGCAATTACGTTACTGGATGTACCAGAAGTGGTTTCAGCAAAATGATTCTGGTGGTAAGTCCCAATTGAATTAAAAGAGTTTTCTAGACGGACAATTACCGCTTTTTTTGCTTGATCATCAGGTTGGCTAGATTCTGCCCTATCAACTAATGCGGATATTTCTTCTCTGGCCATAAAAGATAAACCCTTGGCTACTTTTTCTTGTTCTTTTGCTATGACCTCTTGTAGTTCTGTTTCTAGACCTTGACAAAATTTAATATCATCTGAGCCCCACATAGGACTTTTTCTATCATTAAACTTTTTACCATTGCTTATTAATACATTGTCTAATGCAGCATTTACCCTGTCCATCATCCTGTTTGCCAAGGTATCAATAATTCTATTTTTATAATCTTCATAACTTTCTTTTGCATACTCCACTTTACCAGGACTCATCCGATCAGCCTCATCACGCAACCTAGCAATTTCTTCATCTTTGGTTACCAGCGAAGCTGTCTCGCCTTTAGCAATTTCTTCATAATTTACTCCCAACTCACTTGCCAATTCTCTAGCCTGCGCGACCATATCTGATTCTAATCGAGCTAACTGATCTAACACTTTTGTATTACTCTGGAGCTCCTCTGCCGATTTTCCTCTCTGGTCTACAAATGCAATAAAATCTTCTTTTGCTTGACTATAATTATCCAACTTGGCTTGTACAGCCTCTGGTATATCTTTATCGCCAAACTGACTAAATATTAAAAGATTAAAATGCGTACCTATCAGTTCTTTTTCGCTTTGCTCATCCTCTCCTTTAGCCAAATCTTGCAAATCTTTACCTATTTTATCACCTGCATCTGCAATCCAAACTTTTGACTTTTTATCAGTTTCGGCCTTAGTGACCTTTTCATTTGCCTTGTCTGATTCCTCTTTAGCGACTTCAGCCCAAAAAGCACCGGCATCAAACCCTCCTCCTTTTGGTTCATCGCCCCCTGTTTCTCTTTTTTTCATATGTTTAAATTAAAACTAAATAACTACTTTTCTACTTTTAGTAGTATATACACCTATTATAGCACAAAAAAGCCCTTTTGTCAAGCTGATTTTTATGGTATTATATTCATATTATCCGTAAATTAGTAGTTATGAAAAAAGAAATCCTCCTAGCCCACTGGCCAAAGATAACAGTGAAACGTCACCAGCAATTGCTGGGCTTTTTTTCATCTCTTGACAGTGCTTGGCGGGCAACATCGGCTGATTTTGAAAAAATGGGTTGGAAAGATGAGTTAGTAACTAATTTTCTAGATTGGAAGGATAATGTTGATGAAGAAAAAATTAAGAAAATTTTAGAACAAGAAAAGATTTCATGCATACTAAAAGATAATGAAAATTACCCAGAACTTTTGAAAGAAATATATGATGCACCTTTTTGTTTGTTTACTCGTGGTAAATTAGATAACGAAGGTTTTACTCTGGCAGTAGTCGGACCTAGAAAATTTTCTTCTTATGGGAAACAGATCACCGAAGAAATTGTATCTGAGCTAGCAGGCCAGGGCATAGTAATTGCCAGCGGTCTTGCTCTTGGAATTGACAGCATTGCTCACAATGCTACTTTGCAAGCTGGTGGTAAAACTGTAGCCATACTTGGGTCTGGAATTAATGACCGTCACATTTATCCAGCCAGACACAGAGGATTGGCAAATGACATAGTTAAAAAAGGTGGTGCTGTTATTTCTGAATATCCACCTGGAGCACTGCCATCAAAGTTTACTTTTCCACGCCGGAATCGAATTGTCGCTGGTATATCACTTGGGACTTTGGTAATAGAAGCAGCCGAAGGATCTGGCGCACTTATTACCGCACAATCAGCACTTGATAACAATCGAGAGGTATTTGCTGTTCCCCAGAATATTACATCACCAAACTCCGCTGGAGTAAATATGCTTATAAAAAATGGTGCCCATCCAGTGACCTGCGCTCAGGATGTTATTGATGCGCTTGATCTGAAAGATATAAAAAACTTTATTTCCAACCGCGAAATTGTTCCCGACTCCCCGACCGAAGCCAAGCTTCTGGAATTCTTGTCCCGAGAACCAATCCATGTTGATCAACTAGTAAAAAACTCTAGTCTTGACAGCCCCAGTGTAAATGCTACACTTACGATGATGGAAATGAAAGGAAAGGTGAGAAATATGGGTGGGATGATGTACGTGCTTAGTAGGTAATTTATAAAATAATCATTTGTGGTATGTTGTGAGAAAAATTTCTAATTCACCTAATTGTCTAACTTCTAATAAAATGTCAAATATCTAAATTTGGAAATTGGTCATTGAAAATTTTATTAGAAATTAGGTGAATTATAAATTAGGTGAATTTACAAAGCCTTGTAATTAATGATTATAATTTTATAACAAAAATTCTATGTCTCAACACTTTAAGCTGACCATAATAAGTTCCATATTCATCGCCGGCCTCCTCGCTGCCAATCTACTCGGTAGTAAAATAACTACACTTTTTGGTGTAGCAGTATCAGTTGGTATTTTTGCATATCCACTGACATTCATGATGACGGACGCAGTTGCTGAAGTCTATGGCAAGAAAAAAGCCAAGCAACTGGTTTGGGCGGCTCTAATTGCTCAAGTTTTGGTTTTAATTCTAACTTTGGTAGCAGTAAAACTTCCAGCTGCAAGTCGTTATACTTTTAATGAACAGTATGTAACTGTTTTTTCTGGTAGTATCAGAATGATGATTGCAAGTCTTATTGCCTTTATTATTTCTCAAACTCATGACATCTGGGCATTTGAATTTTGGAAAGAAAAATTCGGTGGCAGATGGCTATGGCTTCGAAATAATGCTTCGACAATGGTATCCCAAGCAATCGACACACTACTATTTATGTTCATTGCTTTCTACGGAATTTCTGACAAATTCACTGTCGGCTTTATATTACACCTATGTCTCAGCTACTGGCTATTCAAGATGGCTTTCGCTGTTCTCGACACCCCACTTGTCTATCTCCTAGTCAACTGGCTAAGAAAGCCAGGCAAGGAAGATGAGGTGGCTGATAATCAACCTCTACAAATTTAAACAATCTCGAAAGGCCCCCCTCTCCTTAACAAGGAAAGGGGTCAGGGGTGAGGTCAATCGTTTTGGGTTTCTAGTTTTAACCTCATCCTATCCTTCTCCTTGTTAAGGAGAAGGGACGTTCTAAGTAAATATGAACTTCAATCAAGCCTACAACTACCTCCTATCTTTGCAATCCCTCCCGCGCAAAGAATATATGAAAGATCCAAAACACTGCAGTGTATATTTAAAACGCCTACAGTTCTTTTTGGATATTCTTGGTAATCCTGAGAAGAAAATTCCACACTATATTCACGTGACTGGAACAAGTGGAAAAGGTTCTACTGTAGCTTTTTTACATTCTATTTTAAACGAAGCTGGATATAAAGTGGGTTCGACCCAATCCCCTCACCCGACCACTATTACTGAACGCTGGCAAGTTGGTAATAAGTATATGAGTAAATCTGAATTCGTAGAGCTAATTGAATTTATAAAACCAAAGCTGGATGAATATATAAAAACCAGTCCATATGACATGTTATCTTTTTTTGAAATCTGCGAAGCTATTGGGTTTTTATATTTTAAGAAGAAAAAAGTAAAATGGGCAATTCTAGAAGTCGGCCTAGGTGGCAGATATGATGCTAGTAATATCATTCCTTACAAAGATGTGGCTATCATAACAAATATTGGGCTAGATCATACTAATATTCTAGGGAATGATAAAAAAGTTATTGCTTATGAAAAAGCAGGAATAATTAAGAAGGGATGCATGGTATTTACTGGAGAAAGAAATAAAAAGATTTTAGATGTGATTGAGAAAGAGTGCAACAAAAATGATGCAAGTATGCGTGTTTATAAGCATGTAAGTTCGAAATATGGATTATTAAGTGCGCACCAACAAAAAAATGCTGGACTCGCAAGTGAGGTGGCAAAACATTTAAATATTTCTGATTTAGAAATCCAAAAAGGAATCAAAAAAACAAAACTACCACTACGAATGGAAGTTATCTCAAAAAATCCCACAATAATTTTGGACGGGGCACACAACCCAGATAAGATGAAAACGACTGTTGATTCAACCAGGGATTTAAAGCCTAAAAACTTAAACTTAGTAGTTGCTTTCAGTGCTGATAAGAATATAAACAAAATGATAAAACAACTTGCAACTCTAAAACCAAAATCAATCGCTTGTACCCAATACACCAATAACCCCTTCCGCCAACCAGCCAACCCAAAAGATCTGTCTGATAAATTTAAAAAACTTTTACCCAAAACAAAAATCGGGATATTTTTAGATCCACAATATGCTTTTAATTGGTCAAAAAAACAAGCCATTAAAAATGACTTGCTTCTAGTGACTGGTAGTATGTTTCTTGCGGGTGAGCTAAGAAGATGACACAATATTTTCTGATTTCAAATCTTCTTTTTTTAATTTAAAACTTCCATCCTCATCAACTCTACTCTCCATAAGAGTTTTATACTCCTCATCTTCTACTATCGTACGCGCCAATTCCAAGGCGCGTTTGTAATTCTCCGTATCTCCTTTGGCTTCAGCAGCCTTAGCTAATCCACGCAAATGCCAGCCTATTTTTTTTCCCATTATTTCATATCCCTTTTTATTTCTTTCCCTTGCGCCTTCTGCATATTTTTTTGCATTATCCACAAACTCCAAAACTCCTTTTAGATGAGAATCAAAATCTATACAGGGCTCACTAGCCTTATCACTAGTATACTCGTCAATCCTTGCATATCCACCATCTTCAGGCTGAAAATGATCTGAAAAATTACCATACAACCCCTCACCAAAAGAATGAGCATCGAAATATTTTCTATCTTCCAAATCAAGCCTAAAAACCTCACCCTCTAATATATTTGCAGTCATTTCCTCTTTGTCTATATCTGGAATATCTAAACCGCCACTTAAAATTTGATCAATTGAAACAGGTTGCTCAGCCCTCTTAATTCTTTTGATCTTTACTCTACTTATATTTTCTGTAAAATCATTACGCTCTAATACGGTTACGAGACAATCATCACTATGAAATGACTTGTATATATCAGTATTTGTATACTTCAAATCATCTGGCTGAACTTCCAACTCTTCCTCTTCCACGCCCTCTACCAAATAATATTGCCCATCTGACTTGTCATGATAGTACACTGGCATTTGCAATTTACCACCCTGCTCCAAAACCTCTTCCACCAAATTTCTATTACCACCCTCAGTAAAACGATCGTCTTTCACCACCCTATAGATATCTGAAGTTATAAATAATCCTGCTGCTTCTGGTTTGCGAATAGTTATCTCATTATGTTCACCTTTTCCAGCCTTTTTTTCTGTGATGATAGCATCTTTAACTTTTTTTTCTGTGTCACCACTCCCAGATTTAGCCCAACTAGAAGCACGCTCTCCACCAGAAACTACAGTACCAGAATCATATCCATGAGCATCTTGGATTTCACCACCACGCAACAAAATTCCTATATCAAAAAAAGCTTCATCTCTTTTGCCTTCACTATCCTCAAAACCAGGCCTAACGGTGGCAGCCGCAACGACCCCCTTCCTAGCCAAAAAAGCTTCCAGCATAAGTTTCCATTTTACACCTGGACGAATTACTGAAAATTGCCCGCCTTTTTCTTTAAAATTTAAAAGGGCATGTGTAAAAACTGCATCGTGTTTTTTTGAGACTTCTGTAACATCTCTTGCCCTCTTCTCTTGCTCTCTAGCTTCCAATTGTTCAGTCTGATCAGTATAAAACTCACCAACCATTTTCTCAGCCTCATTAATCTCAACCCTACTTCTAGATTCTTTTTGTAAATTATCATATAATACCCACATACCATCAAACTCTCTTTGCAAATCATCCGCCTTCATTGTTTCGGATCCAATTTTTTCTCGCAAAGCTCGAATCTCTGACAGGTTAAATATTTTACTCATTGTCTTCAATTGTTTCTCAGTCAGCTGGGTTTCCAATTCTTCCAACTGCTCAACTACCTCTTCTAGTTCTAATTCCTTTTGTTTTATCTTTTCTTGGAGTCTTTCAGCCTTTTCAGCAACCTCAAGCTGGCGCTCTTCATATTGCGCTTCCAACTCATCTTTTCTGGCTTCAGTTTGCTCTAATTCTTCTGGGCTATTTTCCTGAGCAAACTGTTCCAAGTCATCTTGACTGGGCTGTTGATCTTGTCCGTCTTCTATTCCCATATTTTTATAAATTTAGCTTAAGTATAGTAGTATAATACCAAAAAATTGACAAAGTCGTCAAATTAATATATGCTGTAAACTAGTGTTTTTAACCTAAAATATGAGTAAAACCCTCGTAATAGTAGAGTCCCCTACAAAAGCCAAGACAATTAGCAAATTCCTAGGAAAAGACTTCATGGTAGAGTCTTCTTTTGGGCATCTGAGAGACTTGCCAAAGAGCAAGATGGGCATAGATATTGAGGGCGGTACTTTTGAACCGGATTATGTCACTTCTAAGGATCGTGCAAGTCAAGTGAAAAAATTGAAAGATCTTGCCAAAAAGGCTGACACCATCATATTTGCTACTGATGAAGATAGAGAAGGAGAAGCCATTTCCTGGCATTTGGCATATATTCTAAAAGTAGACCCAGCGAAGGCTAAGAGGATTGTTTTTCATGAAATTACCAAACATGCTATTGAAGAGGCTTTGAAAAATCCACGTCATATTGACCAAAAGCTAGTAGATGCTCAGCAAGCTCGCAGAGTATTAGACAGGCTTGTTGGTTATGAATTGTCACCGTTCTTATGGAAAAAGGTTGCTCGAGGTTTATCAGCTGGACGTGTTCAGTCTGTAGCTGTGCGATTGACAGTAGAACGCGAACGAGAAAGACAAGCTTTCAAATCTGATGAATATTGGACTGTTGAAGGTACTTTTAATAAAGAACATGATTTCACAGGCAAGCTTCATTCTATTGATAGTAAAAAATTAGATAAGCTAGAAATAGGCAATGAAAAACAAGTAAACGAAATTGTAAAAGATCTAGATGGTGCTGAGTACAAAATTCACAAAATAGAAAAAAAGGAAACCAAGCGTACTCCCACAGCTCCTTTTACTACTTCTACTTTGCAACAGCAATCTAGTCACAAACTGGGCTATAGCGCCAAGCAGACTATGAGACTAGCTCAGCAACTTTATGAAGGTATAAAAGCTGGTGACGATGATGCCACTGGTCTTATCACCTATATGCGTACAGACTCGGTAAACCTGTCTGAAAAATTTGTAAACGAAACAAATGAATTTTTGAAAACAAGTTTTGGCGATAAATATATTCTAGACAAAGTAAGAACTTTTAAAAATAAATCAAAAGGTGCCCAAGAAGCTCACGAGGCAATCAGACCAACTGACCCTGCTAAGACTCCAGAGTCTCTAGAAGCTCACCTGGATCCACAACAATTGAAATTGTACTCTTTGATCTGGAAACGAGCAGTTGCTACACAAATGACTGAAGCAAGACTTAATAAAACAAACTTTGATATTACAGCGAAGAAGTATTTATTCCGTGCGACAGGACAGAGCATGGTTTTTGATGGCTGGTTAAAGCTTTATCCTGAGCAAGTGAAGGAAGAGATGCTTCCAGAGCTAAAGGAAGGTGAAACAGTTGATTGCAAAGAAATAAAACCAGAACAACACTTTACCGAGCCACCTGCTAGATACAGCGATGCTACACTTGTAAAAGCTCTGGAAGAGCATGGTATTGGTCGTCCTTCTACCTATGCCCCGACTATTGGGACCATTGAAGCGCGTGGTTATGTAGAGCGCGATGACAACAAGCGACTAAAACCACTTGATATTGCTATGGTAGTGACTGATTTGCTAGTAAATCATGTTTCACAAATTGCTGACTATGAATTTACAGCCATGATGGAAGATAACTTGGATCAAATTGCTGAAGGCAAAGAGGATTGGAAACCAATTATCTCAACATTTTATCATCCATTTCATGAAAATCTAGAAAGAAAAACAGAGGAACTAACAAAAGAAGATACAGTGGCAATGAGAGAAATTGGAACCGATCCAACAACAGGAAAACCAATCTACTCTCGCATTGGACGCTACGGACCATTTGTTCAGCTTGGATCAAAGGATGATGAAGAAAAACCAAAGTTTGCCTCTCTAGCAAAAGGACAGAGTGTAGAAACTATTACAATGGAAGAAGCCTTACATCTTCTTACTTTGCCAAAAATTGTTGGTAATGACGAGGAAGGTAATGATATCACAGTAGACATCGGACGATTTGGTCCTTATGTAAAATTGAAGAGTAAATATTACTCTATCAAAGAAAAAGATCCATATGAGGTAGATTTGAAAGATGCCTTACAAATAATTGCTGACAAAAAGCAAGAAGAAGCTAATAAAATTATTCAGGAGTGGGAAGGATCTGATATTCAAGTTTTGAACGGACGCTATGGACCGTACATAACTAACGGCACAAAGAATGCAAAAATTCCAAAAGACAAAAAACCAGAAGAACTAACAAAGGAAGAGTGTGAAAAACTAATCGAAGAGGCACCCGAAAAAAGATACGGAAGAAAAAAGGCCGTAAAGAAAGCCCCTGAGAAAGCAGAGAAACCAAAAAAGAAGACTGCTAAAAAGCCAGCGAAAAAACCAAAGAAGAAAGCAGTGAAGAAGACAGTCAAAAAGATAGAAAAGAAGACAGAAGAAAGCTAATAAAAAAATCCCGCTGATATGGCGGGGTTTTTGTATGCGTCATTGCGAGGAATCCTGATGAAATACAGGATAACGCAGCAATCTCAGCCATCAACACATTAGTCGTTCAAAGCATGGGATTGCTTCGTCGTGTATTCTCACTTCTCGCAATGACACTACTGCAATAAAAAAACCATCCTTCTCAGGATAGTCTCTCTAGACAGCAGGGAGGAGGTAACCTCAATGCCATTGGTAATATAAAGGCTCTCGACCCGCTGTCATATAAACTATATAGCAAAGATACTGAAAAATCAAGGTTTTTGCTCAAATTTGGCTAAAACAAAAGAAAAACTCCCGTCTTACGACTGGAGTTTTCCTTAGGCCTTGAAAGTACCTAACCTTTATATTACCTACTGTATTATAGCACATTTTGGCACTTTTGTCAAGATCTCTTAGTAAATGTCCCTCCCCTACGATAGGAGGGATTAAAAAACTTGCATTTTTACGCAAAAAATGGGAGAATAAGTAGTACAAATAATATCATCCAAATATGGGCAAAAAACCAACAATTGAATCCCTTGTAAAGAAAGTCGGCAACTACGCACCAGATGCTGATTTGGATTTACTAAAACTAGCATATGACTTTGCTGATTCTGCCCATAAGGGACAAAAAAGAAAATCCGGCGAACCATACATTATCCACCCACTAGCAACCGCCCATATACTGGCTGATCTTAGAATTGATGTTGCCATTGTGATGGCGGCACTCCTGCACGATGTCCCAGAAGACACCAAGGTTACATTGGAAGAAGTAGAAAAAAACTTTGGCCCAGAAGTTGCTAGCATGGTAAAAGGTATTACCAAACTAGGAAAACTAAAATATCGCGGGGTAGAAAGATATATTGAAAATCTAAGAAAGATGTTTGTCGCCATGGCCGAAGACATTCGTGTTATGATTTTGAAATTTGCTGACCGTATTCACAATCTGAGCACACTAGATGCCCTACCACCACAAAAGCGTTATCGTATTGCACTCGAGAGTCTAGAAATTTACGCCCCAATTGCTGGTAGACTTGGTATGGATGAATTTAAAGGGCGCTTGGAAGATCTATCATTTCAATACGTTTATCCAAAAGAATTTCAAAAAGCAAAAAAGATTAGGGACGAAAGACTAGAAGGAAAAGAAGTATTTATAGAAAATATTCAAAAAACTGCCAAAAAGGAATTGGAGGCAGCTGGAGTAAAAATTAACTTTATCCACGGCAGAAAAAAACGCCTCTACAGCTTTCACATGAAGCTGCAACGCAAAAATAATGAAACTGCAAAAATATATGACATGGTGGCTTTGCGTATTATAGTCCCTACTATTGCCGACTGCTATGCTGCCTTAGGAATTCTACATACCATTTGGAAGCCGATGAAAGGAAGAATTAAAGACTATATTTCTCAGCCAAAGCCAAATGGTTATCAATCTCTGCACACTACTGTATTATCTGATACAGGAGAAATTGTAGAATTTCAAATTCGTACTACTGACATGCACGAAGAAGCCGAGTTTGGTGCGGCTGCCCACTGGCACTATGATGAGACTGGAGCAAAGCGACCAGCCAAAAAAATCCAATGGGTAAAAGAACTGGCTGAAATACAAAAAGATGTTTTGAATAAATTGTCAGACTTGGAAGAAATAAAAGTAGACTTCCTCCAATCCCGTATTTTCGTCTTCACCCCAAAGGGCGATGTGATAGACCTACCAGAAAATGCTACACCAGTAGACTTTGCTTATCACATCCACACAGAGGTAGGTAATAAATGCAATGGAGCTATAGTAAACGAACAAATGACCAGCTTAGACACAGGACTAAAAAATGGCGACGTAGTAGAAATTCTAACCGATAAAAATCGCAAAGGCCCCTCCAGAGACTGGCTCAAGTTTGTAAAAACCCACACCGCCAAAGGACATATTAATAATTACTTGAAGAGTCAAGGTGGTTTGCTTCCGGCTTGGTTTAAGAAAAATAAAGAATAACTCAGCCATAAGTCATAAGCTATAAGTTGTGATTGGAAGTTTTTAATAAAACACTAAAAAACCCGCCTACTTGGCGGGTTTTTTAATATATAATTTATCGATTTTTTATTTACTAAGCCTAACACTGTTAATAATTTGGAAGGCAATATCCTTATTAGACACCCAAACATCCTCATAATCAATTACAGTACAACCATGAATAGAATCATCTATTCCAGACACCGCAACAAAAGCAATTTCTGGTTGGTTAAGTTTGTTCATACCATCATAGCGCACCAATCTACTACCATATACTTCATCAATAATTTCTGATTTTAGCCCAAGCCAATTACGTGAGGAAAGATCACATCTACCAATATCATGAAAACGTCCATCTAGATAGGTAATACTAACTACAGCATGGTCATCAATTGGCTGTCTTATTTCCATTAGACCGCCACTCTCATTGGTAATCGTTCTCCAATCCTCTGGATAGTCGATAACAAAAAGTCTATTTATGTGAGTTTTAGTTAGAATTGAGGATTTTTCTTTTGGTGTTTCTTTTAAGTTATTTTTTATTGTTGAATATTTATTTTGCCAAAGATAAACACCGCCTCCTACAACGATAGTTGTAATTACCACAGCAATAATAATTTTCCATGTTTGAGACATAAATTTTATTATAAGTTTGGCGAATTAAATAATTATAAATTTTATTATTCCTTATCACCTAAGATAATTCCGAAATCAATTTCTTTAGCTCGTCCTTAGAATAATAATCAATCACAATTGTTCCCTTGTCTCCCCGTCCTGTAATATGAACCTTGGTGCCGAGACGGTCTTCTAAGAGCTGTTCTGAGGCGACTAGATTGGGATCACGGCGGACTGAGCCCTTACGAGATTGTGACCCCTTTGATGCCACAGTACGCTCTACATCACGCACAGTCATACTCTCCCCCATCATACTGTCGAAAACTTGCTTTTGTTCCTTTTCATCTTTTAAACTTAATAACGCCTTGGCCTTACCAGCACTGAGCTTGCCGTCAACTAAAGCTTTTTGGACTTCTTCTGGAAGATCCAGTAAGCGAACAAAATTAGCAACAGTAGAACGGGCCTTACCAACTTGCTCAGCTACTTCTTCTTGGGTCAAACCAAACTCATCCATTAGTCGGGCGTATGCAAAAGCTTCTTCAATTGGGTTTAGATTCTGTCTTTGGATATTCTCAATCAATGCTAATTCTAACTTTTCTTGCTGAGTAGCACTGCGAACCAAAGCTGGCACAGTGGCAAGCCCAGCAATCTGAGAAGCACGAAGGCGTCTCTCCCCTGCTATTAGCTCATAACCACCATCGTCTTTTTCTGTTACTGTTATTGGTTGCAAGATACCGTGTTTTTTTATTGATACTACAAGATTTTCCAAATCTTGATGCGAAAAATCACGCCGAGGTTGCTCGGTGTTTGGTACTATTTCTGACAGAGGAATCTGCCAGACCTTTTCTCCGCTATCGCCATTGTTACCAGTCTGCTTGCGAATAGTCTTGCGAGATTTATTTTGTGGAATCAAAGAGTTGAGTCCTTTGCCTAAAGCCATATTATATTAAGTTACAAGTATTTTTATTTTGTGTCATTACGAGAAGTCCCGACGAAGTAATCTCAGTGTACCAGCAACGTAATTAATAAACTGGGATTGCCGCGTCATTGCTACGCATTCCTCGCAATGACAGAATTCTTTTTTTATTTTTAAACCGAATGTTTTTCCAAAATTTCCCTCGCCAACCTCTCATAAGCTCTTGCACCTTTTCCTTTTGGATCGTAATGCAAAATTGACTTACCAAAACTAGGTGCCTCGGCTAAACGAACTGTACGAGGAATAACCGTGCGGAAAATTGTATCTGGAAAATATTTATAAAGCTCATCCATTACATCACCCGAAAGTCTGGTGCGCTTGTCAAACATGGTGATAACCGCTCCCAAAACACTCAGCTCTGGCTTGATATGTTCTTGGATAAGTCCAATGGTCTGCAAAAGCTGTCCCAAACCCTCTAAGGCATAATATTCAGACTGGACTGGAATAAGAAGCTCGTCAGCGGCCACTAGACTGTTGATAGTGAGAAGTCCTAAAGATGGCGGGCAATCAATTATAATATAATCATACGCATGCTTTACCTCTTCTAATAGATCATGAAGCTGAAACTCACGGCGTTCCATATCTACCAACTCAATATTTGCCCCAGCTAAATCTGGAGTGCTTGGTGCGACTCTTAATCCTTCGTGGGCAGTATTTACAATAATATCATGTAATCGCTTTTTTTTGGATAGAGCTTCATAAATACCATGTGACAAATCCTCACGACTAAAGCCCAATCCACTAGAAGCATTACCCTGAGAATCCATATCCACCAGCAACACAAAATTGCCCAGCTCTGCCAAATAAGCAGCCAGGTTCATGGCAGTAGTGGTCTTCCCCACTCCTCCTTTTTGATTTACTACGGATATTACACGAGCCATAAAGCATTGATTTAAACTGATTTTAACCCCAAAATAACCTTATATAAATAATCAGTTTTAATCTGTATTAATCAATGCTTATTATAGCACATATTGACAAAAAGATGAATATTTTGTATAATGTATACGTTATTTATAAGCTCAAGTGCATAAGTATTATATAAAAAACTACATGTTTTACATATATATACTAAGATTATCTAACGAAGATTTATATATAGGCCGAACAGATGACCTAAAGAGGAGGTATAGCGAACACCAACAAGGAAAAGTGAAATCAACCAAAAATTATAGACCTTTAAAATTGATCCATTACGAAGCTTTCTCAAACAAAAAAGATACCACAAGAAGAGAAGGCTATTTAAAAACTAGCACAGGAAAAAGGATGTTAAAATTAATGATAAAAGAATCATTAAAATAAGCCGCTGTGGTGAAATTGGTAGACACGCACGACTCAAAATCGTGTGAGGCAACTCATGTCGGTTCGATTCCGACCAGCGGCACAAGTATACACGACTCACCCACGAAGTAGAGCAGAGCTCACTTCGGGGTGTCCAGCAGTGAGCCCTGCTCTACTGCAGGACAAAATCGTGTTCCTTCGGGAGTGAGAGTTCGATTCTCTCCTCGGGCACCACTTAAGAAAGTATGAACTTCTTTGATATACTAATTATCCTACTTATCACAATAACTGCCTTACCTGCGGTTATTTTGTTATATTCCAGAAACCAAAGGAGGCACTCTTGGGAGCACAAAAATAAAAACTTAAGTTTAATCTTAGCTTTGATTTTGTTATTGGGAACGTGCATAGTCACTTATGGAAGTTTTATTGAGCCAAATTTGGTTGTTACCAATTACCAAGAAGTTGATCTAGAAAATATTGAACCCCCTATCAAAATTGCAGTGATATCAGATTTTCAGGTAGGTTATTTCAAAAAAGAAAAATACGTAGAAAAAGTAGCAAATAGAATATTGAATTTAAATCCTGACCTGGTATTTATTGTTGGTGACGTAGTGGATAATGCTGTTTATGTAGAAGGTGAAGCAAAGTATCTAAGCCCCATGAAAAAAGTAGCTGATATTATTCCAACTTACGCCATTCATGGAAATCATGAATATGGTATTGGTGGAGGTAAGTCTATTTTAGACCCAAATTACAGGACTAGCAACGTAAGTGCTGAGACAAAAGAAATAGTTGAATCTTTTGGAATAAAATATTTGGTAAATGATCTGGAAAAAATTGCAGTTGAGGATGAGGAACTTTATCTATTTGGCGGAGACTCTATCTGGGCAGGAAAGCTGGACTATTCAGCTTTGAATAACAGAACAGAGGACTTGGCAACCATAGCCCTCATACACAATCCTTTGGCCACTTTTCAGGCCCACAAACACAATATTGACCTAATGCTATCAGGCCACACCCATGGTGGACAAATCAGACTACCTTTTATTGGTCCTATCGGAAGAGTAGACGACATTTTACCAGCCGAGTGGTATCAAGGTTGGAATGAATTTGAAGAAATGAAATTTTTTGTAAGCTCTGGAATTGGTGAGTCTGGCACTAGGGCGAGATTATTTAATCCTCCGGAGATTGTGATTATGACTGTAAAGTAATTTGGGGTTTTTAATTCAAAGTAAAAACCGCCAGTTAGGCGGATTTTTTCTTGGTAAATGCTTCTACAAAAGAAGACTTGTAATGATGGTAAACAGACGACGTCTTTCTTATTTTAATAACTTCAAAATCCTCTAAAACCTCATTCATGTATTCTTTCGAGAAAAAGTGTCTAATATGTTTTTTCTCAAACATATCTTGTCCAACTTGCTTGCCCTGTCCATAAAGCGCATCATCAATTGACTTGCATTTTACAAAAAAATAACCTCCTGGTTTTAAAATTTTAAATATATTTTCAAATAGCTTCTTTGTATTTTTATCATCAAAATAATGTAAGCTCAAATGAGCATAAATAACATCAAAAGAATTATTTTTAAAATCTATTTCAGACAAATCCTTTTTTATACATTTTATTTCTGGAATACATTTTTTTATACCACACAAAGCTTCTTCAGAAAAATCCAAAGCTGTAACGTCATATCCTTTTCTAAAAAAATAAATACTGTCCTTTCCTTTTCCGCTACCTAGATCCAATACTGTTTTCGCCTTTTTATCTTTTAAAAAAACACAAACCCTCTTAGCAAAATTATTTGCCGACTCGAGTTCTCTTCCTTTCCATTTTTTATCCCAGTTATTCACAATTCTTAATTCAAAAATTAAAACAACCACCGCAATGTTCCACCAGCAGAAAGAGTTATAATTGTCATAATGGTAGCGGCCAGACACACACCAATCAAAATAAGTGGAAATGATTTTTTGAATGGGATTTTGAATATAAAAGCAGCCAGACTACCTGTCCAAGCTCCAGTAAACGGCAGAGGAACGCCAACAAATAATATGAGGGCAATTGCTCCATATTTGGCATATCTCCCAGAAAAGTATTTTTCTGCATCTTCTAATTTCTTCTTTAGTATTCCACCAAAAAATCTCTTTTCTATTAGCCAATCATGTAGTCGAGGTAACAACAATAATACAAAAATAGTAGGTACCATATTGCCAGACACAGCCATAATCCAAGTCTTCATGACAGATAATCCATAGACCTCGAGACCAATAGGTACTGCCGCACGAAGCTCTGTGATAGGAAGCATAGAAAGAAAAAAGACTGCCCAATCAGCTGAGAAACCCTGAAACCATAGCTCTGGATGAATACCAAACATAATCTTAAAAATTTACTAAATGAAAAAAACCAAATGCTGCCAAACTATTAAATACTAAATTACCAACAAATAAAGCGAGGATCATGTATCTAAACTTGTATCCCAAAAATGCCATAGGTATAACAATAATTTCATTTGGCAATGGAACAAAAGCAGCATAAAACAACAAAACAATAATAAGTGCTCGCGGGTATCTATTGTGAATCTTTTCAAGTCGTGTAAATATCTTGAAATTCTTTTTTTTCTCCATTGCAAAATCCCTACCAGCCTGCCCAATTAAAAATCCAAGCACATCACCCAGCATCATACCAGACGAAATAATAATAATAAGCAAATAAGATGTAAAACCTGCGTCTAGAAAAAATGGATAAAAACCAATAATAGGAACTGGTACTACCAAGTTAAAACCACTAATAATTGAAGCAATAAAAATTCCAAGATAACCAAACTTCATTGCCAGCTCTTGGGCAGCTCCATTCCCTATTGCCCATTTATTCAGCAACACCACAAAAGCAAAAATGGCAATAATTGCTGTGATTTTTAGATAAAGTTTTAGATGTTTTTTCATATACAGATCAATTTTCTGGCCATGTGTAATTATCAAATACCCACTCGGCCACATCTCTGGCTTCGGTAAATCTTGCTTCATGAGAGTCTGCCCCCAATATAACCACATCCAAAATATGATTATCTTCGTTTTCTACACGAGTAGTAAAATTATATCCAGAAGCCACTATATATCCTGTCTTGCCACCATAGAGCTTATAAAAATCATTTGTTACCCAGCCCAGTAACATCCAATTAGTATTGTACATGTGATGACTTTTTTGTCTTTCATTTGAGTACAGATTGTATTCAGGAGTAATGAGGGTCTGCCAAATCTTTTCTTGTTTCATTGCCTCATTTAAGAGCATTACGATGTCGGATGCTGTAGATACATTTTCTTCTTCTAGACCAGATGCATCAGCAAACACAGTGTCTGACATGCCCAATTCCCTTGCCTTGCCATTCATACGCTCTACAAAAGCTGGTTCTGGCCAACCCAATGCATTTGCGAGACTCAAAATTGCTTTATTGGAAGATGCAATAAGGGCGGCGTTCCACAATTCTTCCAAGGTATACACATCTCCAGCATACATATGAGTGTCTAATGAATCTGGTCCTATTACAACCGTACTAGTTGTCCAATCAGGACTTTTTTCCAAAATAACTAATGCACTCATAAGTTTGGTTATACTCGCCATTGGCCATTTGTCATATTCATTTTTTCTATATAACACCATCCCTGTCTCGTGATCTTTTACTATAATCGAATGTGCACTAAACTCTGATGCGATTAACATTTCGTTTTGTAACTCTGGAAGCTGGGGTCTCACTTCTATTGGAGGCTCCACCACCACATCTCCACCCTGTCCACTAAAAAAATCTTCCACTTGTGAAAATGGCTCGATAAAGTTTTTTATTACTGATACCTCACCAACACTTTTTATATTTTTTTGTATAAAAAAACCACCCACAGTAAACACAAGCAAAAAAACTGCCAAAATACTTCGCATGCGACCAGCTCTATCTTTTACAGGATCTCCCCCGTCAATATTTTTTATAAAATTAGGACCCATAATTTATTTAATTATTTTTTTCTAAACCTTCTAATGCTTTTTCTACGAACTCATGAGCGTGAAGTGTCTCGTAGTCTGGTAATTCAGACGCCACACTAACACCCAGATGTCGCAAAGCATTGGTAGACAGATTATAGACTGGTAAAATTTTATCTTGTGCATCATTTTGTTCTGTGAGACCCCTCATCTGCAGATTACGCAATATCAAAGTACAATTAACCCCCCTGATCTGTTCTAGCTCTGGTTTGGTAATAGGACCTCTGTAAGCAATCACGGTAAGAGTCTCTAGCTGAGCCTTGGTAAGCTCGCCACTAACCTCATCTTTTACAAACAGATCTACCACATCAATATTTTCTGGATTGGTAGCCATTTGAAATTGATTTGCTTCGTGCAAAATATGCACACCCTGATCTTCACGATTATACTTCATTTTCAAAGTCTCCAAAGCCTCTTCTACTTCGGATACATTCTTTTTAGTGGCTTTTGCAATTTGTTTGGCTTCCAAAGGCTTGGAAGCAACAAATAAGATTGATTCGATTTGAGAAATTAAATTCATACTAAACTTTGTTTATTAAAATATCACTAAAATTCTTATTTTGTTTCAGGGCGACAGACTTACCCTTTACCAGCTCTAGCAAAGCTAGAAAGCCAATAATAACCTCTGTGCGATTCTTGCTATCTTGCAAGACTGAACTAAAACTTGTGTTTTTACCACTGTTCAAAATTTTTCTAATGCGCTCGATGGTCTCTTTTACACTTACATTCTTATCAATATGCGTCTTTGGCAAAGGTTTTGGTGGTTCTATCTTTTTTAGTAGATTTGCAAAGCTCTCTAGCAAATTATTAGTAGCTAGATTTTCTGAAGCCACAAATTCTTCTATTTTGCGTGGTGGCTCTGATCTAAAGACTGATCGATTTGGACTAAGCCATAATTTGTTCAGTTTCTTGCTTGCATCTACAAATGCTCTATATACTCGCAACTGATCTTCCAGACTAGGACCTTCTTCTTCCTCTATTGCAAACTGAGGCAATAGACGATTTGATTTTATAAACAAGAGTCTTGTGGCAACCACCAAAAAATCAGCAAAATCTTCTGGTTTTTTGTCCTCGATCTTATCCAGATGAACCAAAAACTGCTCTGTGACTTCTGACAAGGACAACTCAGAGACACTAAGTTTCTTATCATCTATAAGAGACAGTAGTAGGTCTAATGGTCCTGAAAATTGTTGTAGTTTGAATTCTGCATTCATAACTTTGGTGCAAATATCTTGTAATCTTTATTATCAAATTTTTCTTCGAAAAAATTATCGTCTATCAAATCTTGTGGAATATCAATTAATTCCTCTCTCATCTCATTTGGAAAGTTATCCAAATTGAAAAATAAAGAATATTTATCTTGATTTTTGAAAAGTATTAACAAGTCAATTCCTCCAAAAGGAGTATTTACTATTTTATCATAAAATTCCTCTTTTGTCTGTACCAATTCTAGACTCTTTAGATAATAAAATCTTTGAGAAAAATTAGCAGCCGGATGAGAGTTATGTTGATTAAAATAAATAAAATCATTTATAGGCAAAAATGCATGTAATTCTGGAATCCCCGACTGCAATATTGTCATCTGATAAATATCTTCGTAATTATTATCCAAAAATTCCACTATCTCGCCAGCCTCTCTGCCTGGCACAGAAGATCTATCACGAATTGCCAACACCCTGCTATCATCTACAAAAGTTCCAAACAAAAGCTGAGTGGACAAAAGTAAAACACCTACTATAGCGAGGCTTGCTTGCCACTTATTGGTTGGATATTTTTGTGTAAAATAATCAAACAACCTCCCAATACCATAGGCAGCAGCCAAAGCCAGAATCGCTTGATCCCAAAAATGGAAACCTTTTGATTCTTGTAATGGCGAGGCAAAAAATAAAATAGTAACTAGCCCCATCAATTGCCACACATAGGAAGCGACAAATAGACTAAGCAATGCTCTTATATAAAAACGCCCACGATAAAATATCAAAGTGCAAAATCCAAAAAAAGACAAAAGCCCCACCAAACTAAAATCTAAAAGTGGTGCATGAGTAGAGAGCCATGACACAACCAAAAAACCCAATTGCCAATTTTCTGCACCATAGAGAGAATAGCTTTTTGCCAAAGGCAACCAAAAAGGAGACGCTAACAAAATTGTAAGAATTGCAACAGAAATAAGACTAACATAATTTTTTAGACTTACTCTTTTTTCAAATAAATTGAATAGTGCCACACCAATAGCAGCCAAGAAAAACCAAAAATAAAATAACAAAAATAAAACTGCTCCAGTAACACCAAAAATTAAACCTGATCTCCAATTAAAACCACGCTTCAATTCACTTAGCAAAAACACTGTCCAGAGAATTACCAAGCTAGCACTTATAAGTTCGTAAGGCTTTATAATTATTGCGTCCCAACTAACAAAGATAAATAAAAAGAAAGTACCAAGCATCCATACCAAAGAAGTAATTTTATCACTATCTTGAGCCTTTCTTTTTAACCAATAAAATTTTTGAGTTAGATAAAAAAAGATTGGAAATACCAAAATTGTACTAAAACTAGCTATTTTTGCAATCTGTATACCGTTCAAATCTAACAATCTACCCACTAAACCAAATAGCCAGAAAAATAATGGTGGATAAAACGGAGGTAAAGCTGCATAAGCAAAGTCTCCCCAAAAAGGACCATGAGCAAACATCTCATACATTGCAGCAATAGTGATCTCATCTGCTCGTAACCCCCAAAACATCAAAGCGGTTCCTCTGACCAAAAAATAATAAGCCAAAGCAGAAGTAACGCTCATTAAAATTACAAAAAATATTGGTTTCCATTTTTTGTAAATTCCAATAAGCCCAAGAGATACAAATAGAAAAAAACATAGCTTAACCAAAACTATGTGCTGAATATCTGAATAAGAAAAAATAAAATCCATAATACTATTTAAAAGGCAGTTTTTCTTGTCCTTGAGATAGGATAACTAGGGCCTGTTTTTTGCCTTTTTTGGTTAATTTTACATGCGTGATAAACCATTTGTGTGGGGTACGTTTACCAAAACCAATCATCAGCTCGCGGTCAATTAGACTTTCCAAGCTTTTTGTAATAATACTTTCTTGATATTTTGGTAGAGCCTTTTGTTCTGGTGTTTTATAAAATTCCCGAAAAATTTTCCGATGAATTCTTCCCCCTTTTTCATAACATTGCAAAACAATGTATTTTTGAAGAGAGCTAAACTTCATAAATTCACCTAATATCTAATTCCTAATTACTAACAAAATGACAAATATCTAATTTCAAATAGTCATTAAACTGGACATTGAAAATTTTATTAGAAATTAGGTTAATTAGAAATTAGAAATTCTCCGCCTCATTTATTACCGCCATCTTTCTTAATAATACTAATACCCAATTCCTTTAACTGACTATCATCAACGTAAGCCGGGCTTCCCATCATTGGCTCTTCGGCTTTTTGATTCTTTGGAAATGGAACTACTGTGCGGATATTCTTCTCACCAAGAAGGACCATTACCAAACGCTCAATTCCTGGAGCAATACCACAATGTGGTGGTGCACCATACTCAAACGCATCTATCATATGACCGAATTTTTCATCCACCTGTTCCTTGGTGTATCCAGCAATTTCAAAAGCCTTGTACATGATCTTTGGATCCTTGTTTCGAACTGCACCTGAAGACAATTCGAGTCCGTTGGCGATAATGTCATATTGGTAACCCAAAATGTCTAAAGGATTTTCATTTTCTAGAGCTTCCATGCCACCTTGTGGCAGTGAAAATGGATTATGAGAAAAATCAATCTTACCACTCTCTTCGTCTTTCTCATACATTGGAAAGTCTACTATCCATGCCCAACCAATAGTGTTTGGGTCGGACAACTCAAACTTCTCCCCCACTAGAGTTCGTACTGCACCCAAAGCCAAGCAACTTGTTTCCCATTTGTCGGCCACAAAAAATAGTATACAATCTTTTGTTACCCCAGCCAACTTGGAAAGTTCTGATAATTTCTCCTCATCAAAAAACTTACTCACTCCTCCATCAAATTTACCACCCTCGTACTTCATCCAAGCCAGCCCCTTAGCACCATGACGCTTTGCCCTGTCTTCAAACTCATCAATTTCTTTGCGAGTAAACTTCTCTCCGCCTGGTATCACTAAGGCACGAACAAATTCCGATGAGCTAAATACTTTGAAATCAGTTCCGCCTGCCCAATCACTTATGTCTTGTAATTTTAGATCGAAACGCAAATCTGGTCGGTCAGATCCATACTCTTCCATTGCAGTCTTAAAAGGAATTCTTGGGAAAGGTTTTTGCATTACTTTTTTGTCAGACACCTTTTCGGTAAGCTCGATAAACAACGGTTCAATTTCTTCAAAAAATTCTTCTTGTGTCAAAAAGCTAGTTTCCAAATCAAGCTGATAAAATTCGCCCGGAGATCTGTCGGCTCTGGCATCTTCATCGCGCATACAAGCCGCAATCTGATAATAACGATCAAAACCAGCGACCATCAAAAGTTGCTTATACTGCTGTGGAGCCTGTGGAAGAGCATAAAACTTGCCTGGATGGACTCGGGACGGCACGAGAAAGTCTCTTGCGCCCTCTGGTGAGCTGACAGTCAAAACTGGTGTAGCAATATCTATAAAATCTCTTGCTTCCATATAGTCTCGAATATACTTTACAACCTTTGCGCGAAATAAAATATTATTTCGGAGTTTCTCACGACGGAGTTCTAAATAACGATATTTCAACCGCAATTCCTCGTCTTCATCACCTTTTTTGGTCTCAAAAATTTCAAATGGCATTGCCTTTGCAGTACTAAGAATTTCCAAGCCTGTTGCATGAATTTCAATCTCACCAGTAGACAAATCCTTGTTTATGTTCTTTTTATCACGCTTCTCAACCAAACCAGTAACCTTGATAACAAATTCGTATTTTAATTTTTCTGCCAAATCAAAGCCAACAACCTCATCTGGATTGAAGACTATCTGAGTCAGACCATAGCGATCACGCAGATCAACGAAAATAAGACCACCGAGGTCTCGGCGCTTATGAACCCAGCCAGACAGAGTAACTTCTTTTCCAGCATCTTTTTTGGATAGTTCCCCACATTTGTGTGTACGATACATAAATTTCAACTGTCATTCCGAGCGTAGCCGAGGAATCCCTTTCCACTGCAATTACATTCGGATTATTACTAAATTATGTATGTATTTTACCAATTCTAGCCTTTTTTTGCAACCAAAAAGCCTGTTTTTGGCAGACTTCATTTTTTTGGCTTATTTTAGCAAAATTTTATGGCTTCAAACGATTCACCAACCTAGGAAAAGGAATACATTCGCGTATATGCTCGGTACCAGAAATCCAACGAACGGTTCGCTCTAACCCAATACCAAAACCACTGTGTGGTACACTGCCATACTTTCGCAAGTCTGTATACCATTCATAATCTTTTTCATCCAGATTCTCATCTTCGCGAATACGAGTCATAAGCAATTCAAAATCGTCCTCGCGCTGAGACCCACCTATTAGCTCCCCCGCGCCCTCAATTCCGATAAGATCATTATTTAGTACGCGCTCAGGATTTTCTGGGTCTATTTTCATATAAAATGGCTTTATTTTTTTTGGCCACTTTTCAATAAAGACTGGAACTGCGCTGTCTTTGGTGAGAAGGCCCTCATCATCATTTCCCAAATCTTCTCCATACTTAATATCACTGCCAAGTTCGTTTAATTTCTTTATTGCTTCTTCATAAGTATAACGGGTAAACGATTCTTCCAACATTTTTTGGAGGGGTGCAGTATCCCGCTCTAATACTTTTAATTCTTCTGTACAATTTTCCAAACATTTTTTTACAATTGCTTTCAATAGATCTTCCTGTATTTGCAAATTCTCATCATGCTCTATAAAAGCACCTTCGGCATCCATCATCCAAAACTCAGTTAGATGGCGTTTGGTAGTAGATTTTTCGGCGCGAAATACTGGACCAAAATCATAACAACGACCAACAGAAGCAATCGCTGCCTCAGCATAAAGCTGGCCTGACTGTGACAAATAAGCTTCCCCCAGATCAAAATATGGCACTGGAAAAAGTGTAGTAGTTCCCTCGCAAGCATTAGGGGTAAATATTGGCGAATCAGCCCTGATAAAACCTTGATCATGCAAGTATTCGTTGATAGCAGTCTCGATTATGTCACGAATCCTAAGAATCGCCCATTGTTTTTTTGATCTCAACCACAAATGTCTATTGTCTGACAAAAACTCAGGACCATGCTCTTTCAACGCTATCGGGTACTCATGCGCCACCTGTATACTTGTGAGCTTGCTAACTTGCAACTCATATACACCCTCTTTTTTTGGATGCGCTGAAACCTCGCCCACAACCTCTAAAGACGATTCTTGTGTTAATGCCTCAATCTCTGCCCAAATATCGTCTGACAAGCTATCCTTGACTGCTACAGCCTGTATAAAGCCGGTACCGTCACGTAGCTCAAGAAAGGCGATTTTACCAGATGATCGCTTATTATATAGCCAACCCTTAAAGACTACCTCTTCTCCTACCTTACTAGATAAATCTTTGATAAATGTCTGCATAAATTAGTTTATTGATTTATTAGTATTATTTTACTAAATTTGGCTAAATTATGCAAGTTTAAAACAAAAAACAGCCTTTTTAAGACTGTTTTTTTATTTAGCTAATTCAATTAGTTGGACTCTAGAACTTCACTACCAAATCTAAATGCTCTGGTAACTGGGACAAAGAAAGAAACAAAATCTTCCCAAAGATCTACACCCAGACTAACTCTACCCCCACGAACAGCCTCTGCTACAGTTATTCTAACCGAAGAGCAATTGTTGGTCTCATCTGTTTCAACTATTACGTCTAGTGCGTCAGAACATACCTGTGCAGTGTAATCACCTGCTGTAGCCGGCCATACAGAGCTCCAAGTCAAAGATTGACTAGCTCCGCTTACAATAGTCCTAGTAGACAAAGAACCCTGAAGTCTTCCGTCTATATATAGGTAAGCGGTAGAAGCACCGGCATCACCCTCGGCCTGATTGTAAATCGTAGCATAAAAAGTCACGCTATCGCCATCTGTCACAGAAGCCGGATCATAAGTAAGTGAAGTGATAGTAAGATCTGGATTCCTTGTGACCTCCTCCGGCTCTGGATCTGGCTCTCGTGGCGTACAACTTTGTGTTTGGTCTGGTGTAGCCGAGCGATCATTCTCACAATCATAGCTCATTCTACAAGTTCGAGTCTGCTCACCAGAGTCTGAACAATCTGACCAATCTTCACATTCCCAAGTATCTTCTGTACATGTTGGCGCACATGATTGTCTAGTGTCTGGCGAAGGAGTACTTGCATAACGACAATCATCACTCATTCGACAGGTTCTATCCTGAGTACCAGATTCTGAACAATCACTCCAATCACCACACTCCCAAGTATCTTCTGTACATGTTGGCGTACAACTCTGTGTCTGTGTTGGTGTTGCTGTGCGAGCAGTAGGACAATCATAACTCATTCGACAAGTACGTGTTTGTTCGCCTCTTTCGGAACAATCTGACCAGTCTGCACATTCCCAAGTATCTTCGGTACATCTAGTCTCTTCTACTATTACAGTAGGCTCTTCTTCTCTCACATCTCGTTCGACTGGCTCGTCTACCCTGATTTCTTCAGTAGCCTCTCGAACATCTTCGGTTGTGCGACGAACTTCAGTAGTCGCATCTTCTGTGTTATGTGTAGCAGAATCTCCTGTTGTTTCAGGCTCCTCATAAGTTCTCGCTTCTTCTCTAGCTTCTGTTTCAGGCTCTCTTGTGGTGGTTTCACGGTCACTATCCACTTCCGCATGAGTTGCACTTCCTGACTCATCCGACAAGGTCTCATCCACAGCCTCAGCTGTAGTACCAACACGAGCGGTCCTAATACAATCAGTACCTAATAGATGATGATATTCAAGATTATTACCCTTTGCTATCTGAACCCTCTCTCCATCCTTGGCCCAGCCAGCTATCCCATCTTCTATCAACCATACAAATCCATCGCCATAGGAAACACAAACTGTGTTTTCTGGTCTAGAGCTACAATCCCTTGTAAAAGAATCTTGCTCAACAAAACCACTAGGACAAGAGTATGATTCTATAACATCTCTTCCTGAAGTACTAGCTAGTGGCAATCCTTCTTCCTCACGCCTTTCTTCTACATCCTGTTCCAATTTCTGTCTTACTTCCCTAACAGAAGCAGATAACTCAGAACCAATTCTACTCTCAACATCTCTTATTACGCGCACACTTCCTTCACTCTCATCTGAAGTAGTACCTAAAATTTCTCTTATGGCTTCTCCTCTATCGCGCTCTCTTACTTCTTCAATTTTATTTTCAATACGACTAATGACCCTATCTCTAGAAGACTCAATTTCTTCTATAACCGCTTCGTCTACAACCGCTCTATCTCTTACTCTATCTTCCAGATCATTTAACACTTTCATATTATTAACCTCGTTTCCAGAAGCCCCAACATAATCCCTCAACAAACTACTATCAATCTTTGCCAATTCAACAACTTGTTTTTCTAATCTACGACCATACTGCTCTTTTAAATCTCTAAGTGTGTCCCTAGTGGCTTCTGATGGCCCAGACTGTTCCATTGCTTCTAAAATTTCCAAATTACGCACAGAACTTATTGGATTTTTACTAACATTCATTGCAACCTCAAACACCCTTCTCACTTCTCTAGGATCTTCGATAGCTTCAGCATTTGCCTTTATATCCTCCAAAGCAACTCTTCTAGCTTCTCTTACTCTATCTAATCTGTCTACAGGCGCTTCTCTTTCTACTTTACCCAAAAGCACTTGCTCTTTTAATGTCAAACGCATAGCTAGGACCCTCAATCGCATTGCTTTTTCCGCATCATTCTTTTCTACTTTAGTTAATGTCTTTTGTAATTTTTCTACATCTCTTCTATATCTGCGCATATGCTTAGCAGCCGTATCAGGGTCAACTAACTTAGCTTCTAGCATTTTTTCAGCGGCATAACGCATTCTAAGCTTTGCCTTTTTCTCTTTATCAAAAGTTAGCCAAGAACGAACACCTTTTCCGGCTAGCTTAAACACATAAAGAGGATTGTCTGGCAATATCTTTGGGTTAAGGGCCTTATTTATCTTACCTAATTTATTTACTTGTTCACCATAATTATATCCGTAGCCATATCCTCCACCTGAACCACTACTGCCAGCATAATAACCATAACCATAAAAATCAGACCCTTGTTCATCACCATAATAACCATAGCCGTATCCTACACCACCTCCGAAAGTTATATCACCAACAAGATCTCCTGCATTAAAACAGACCTGCCCACCTTCTGGAATGGACTCTAATACCTCTGGGTCTATATCACTTACCACTCCTGTGACACTTTCAAACCAACTATAATAAACATCTTCACTTGGTATTTCATACTTATATCCACCATATAGATAATAAACTTTTGGTGTCAAAACAGATGTTACGACTGTGCCATCAAAATTAGTGTCTGTTAACTGCAATAAATCAACACAACGACCTAAATATTCATCTTCTAAATCTACTATCTCTCCTGCCAAATCTTCAGCAGCATCTTGTTCTTCTTGATCAATCAATTCCTCTGCCGACATGTCTACATCCAACGGATATATATTAATCACATTATTAGACTGATTAATATCGTTTGATGTCACTATAAACAATTGTAAATAATCCCAATTAGTAACGTATTGTGTCAACCAATCATAGAAATTGCTATAATCATTAAAATTACTATCAAGCATAAAACTATAATAACCATTACCCAGAACATCCAAATCTGTGCCGGCAATTTGATAATCATTACCTACCTTGAAACAGTCCGCTCCTTCTTGATCAGGACAATTATATTTCCTAACATTAACATAAAGATTACTTAAATCTACAGATCCACTGTCTAGATTATTTATACTAAAAGCTAAATAATTATAAGTTAAAATCATTGCATCAAATTTCCAATCAACGAAAGCTAGGGTTGAGGTAGGAGCAGCTACACAGTGACCATTAGGCAAACAAGTATGATCTTGGGGGCAATCCATTTCTTCACTAAATAAAACATTATCTTCACAAAAGAATTCTTTAACACCAGTAGCTTTGCCATCTACCCAATTAATACAACCATCATAATTATTGTTGTTTATATAGACTCCATCTTCATTGTATCCCAAAGCATACCCTTGTTCTAGCAAATTAATGCCACCATCACTATCATAACAATCTGGGGTTGAAGTTGGGGTAGCTGCACAACGACCATTCTCACATCCATCATCACATTTTATATAATTTTGATCAAACAGATTATTTTCATTACAGTAATTTTCAAGTAAAAAATCCTCTGAACAGCTATCAGTCGCCACGGTAGAAGAAACTACAATACCGTCCACATAAATATCTAAAGATGTTACACCAGTAACAAATTCATTAATACCATTATCGCTGTCTTGGCAAATAATCGAAATATCATTATAGTCGGTACATATACCGGATATGCATACATCATCACCCTCACAAACAAATGTTGATGCACTTGATTTATTATCATCTTTACAAAAATAATCCCGGGCAACCTTTTGTAAACCATTAGTTTTACCATAAAACTGACCGTCTTTGTGGCTTCCACATGAATCATAACTTATATAGCTAGACTCTACCCCATCAACATCTTTAAACACTTCCACCTCTCCAAATGAATTAAAATTATTCTGACCATCTGAATCAGTACAATCAAGATAAGTCGTAACAGCCTGAGCTGTCGAGCCAGTTAATAAAAAACCGCAAGCCAAAACAAAAAGACCCACGATCAAAGTCGCCCTACCGATAAAATTACGATTAACCATATATTTTAGTTAATTTTTATTATAAATTATTATACAGCTATTTTAACACAAATTTCAAAAGACAACAACACCAAAAACAACCAAAGCACACAGACCAACACCAAAAGACACAACTACTAATTCTACATACTCAAAACTTTTAAATTTATCTTTCTCAAAAAGATACACCAAACTCAACCCCAATAAAAAAATAATTAAAAAACTCATAAATTTACTCTCAATAAAAACCTATTTATATAAACACCTTCAGAACCTAAATTAAAATTAGTACCTCCCCTATAAATATACATTGGTGACATGTCATATTCTTTTAGCATTTCCAATCTTACCTCATTGTTTCCAGTATACCAAAACTTATTCCACTCTTCCTTGTTCCACTGATTATATTCAAAAAGCCCAGGCGCAATAACCTTTTTATCAGAATAACCATAGAGCCATGGAGAATATTTACTGTTTATGGACACTATATAATCGCTATCAGTCACCAAATCAGGAATGCTTTTTATCGACTCTAGTTCAGCTGGATAAATCAAAGGCTTCTTATTTACTACATGAATAGTTGCCCTACCTAGACAAACAACCACTAATAGAACAATTCCTATATGGATCAAAAGACGATGTTTTTTGCCTCTCACCTTTTCCCATACATCTCGCAAAAAGACAGCCACAAATATTATTAAAGCCAAATCAACAAAAACAAAAAAACGACGATAAAAGACCATCTTAAACAAAATTAATAAAATATTAACCAGTAAAAAAATGGTAAGTAGTTTTTGCTTTTTAAAATATCTTACTAGCCCAACCAAACCAAAAGGTAAATAAAAGGCGCTATATCTCAACCAATCACCCCAGCCAATGAACTGCCCAGTAAACTCATGATATCCAGCTTGGGCAAAATTCTCAGCCAACCCCCTGTAATGAAGAAAATCTTGAGCATAAACCAAAAGCTCTCTCCAATTCAAAACTAATAACAAAATAAAAGATGTTCCACCGCTGATAAATAAAAATTTTCTAGTCTTTTTGTCTGCGAAAAATAAATAAACTATCAAACTTAGACCCAGAGGAATCAATGATAGGGGGTGAATTATTCCTATTGCCAGTAATATGAGAATTAATAAATAAGAACGATAGTGAATAAACAAAAAAGCTAGTAAAATAAAAAACAATGTCAAAAACTGACGGTAGTAATACCACCAAAAAAATTCAAACTGGACTATAGAGGAAACAAATAATAAAACAGCGAGCAATGCAACTAACGCACTTTGAAAGTATTTTTTTACTACAATATACAGAGCAAGCAAAATAAAAACTGATATTAACAAATACCAGCCAAACATTATTGTGTATACACTATCCCCAAAAAGCATCAACCAATTGGAAAAAGCTGAAAAACCAAAAGGTATGACACCTGGTGAATTAAAATAACCCAGAATATGATGTCGATAAATACCTGTATCATAGCCAAATCCAGCCATGCCGTATTCAAACCACATCCACAAATGGGTAAAGAGATAAAAAAACAAGCCAAAGCCTAGAATTAGGTATTCTTGCCAAGATTGTAATTTACTTTTTTTAAACAAGCCAAGCATAGTAATAATTAATTACCTACTTATTTTACTAATTTTGGCTTATTTTAGCAAGTCATAGCATGTTAGGCACGACGAAGTGAATACTAGCTCCCAGACCAGGGCTCGCCATAAAATAGAGCTCCACTTCGACAAACTAAGTGTCCCTCACTTCAAGGCAAAAACCTGGAACCTATGCGTTAACAATCCCGACAAAAGCTCCTTGGGCAGGATTCGAACCTGCAACATCGGCATTAACAGTGCCGCGTTCTACCATTGAACTACCAAGGAACACTTGTCGTGATTCTACCAATTGCCACCCTACGGGTGGTCAGCCTTGGGCTGAAACTACCTCGGAATATAAACAAAAACACCCGTTTTAGCGGGTGTAATTAATGTTTTTACTAAGAGAAAAACTACACTCCGCTTTCGGGTGAATTATTATTACTATTATTATTTTTCACGTGTAATCTTATCATATAATTGTATTATAGCACATTTTAGCCATTTTGTCAAGGACCACTAATCTTAACACGAATCAACACAAATATCTAAATACGAAAATTTTTAAAAAATAAAACAATTTTTCCAATCCTCCACCTTCCTCTCAGTCTGAAACACTAAGTAATTATAAATCTTATCGTGCACTCTTTTTTGTTCATCACCCTCAAAATGCAAATTGTTTATCAATTCCCAGCTACCGTGTGATAGAATCTCTAAATCTTTTTTTATTTCCTCACTTCTCAAATCTGAAGACAAAATATCAAAACCGAGCAAAGTTAGAAGTTTTACTACATAGCCACCAACCAGCATTGATTTAAACTGATTTAAACTGACGTGTTCTAGCCAAGTTTTCAGCAGCTGAAAAATCCTCTCATCCACTTCACCACCATGAACCAGCTTGTCTGTCAGGCTAACTATATAACTTGCTGATAAACTTTTTTGCAGATCTTTTCTAATTTCTGAAAAATAATTTATTGGCTGGACTTTGGTAAGGTGATCTATTTCTTTACCAGGTACTATTTCTACTTCAACGAAAGAAAACGGCTCAAGATGAGCCGAATTCTTACTAGTTATTTTTTTTACTCCTCGTGCGAGAACTTCTTGCTTACCTTTTTCTAATGTATAGAGTGAAATTATCTGATCTGATTCGCGGAAGTCACGACGGTAGAGGATGATTGTTTGCATATTTAAACATTGAAACTTAAAATCCAAAATCCTATCTAGATTTATTCATAAAATAGCTTACAAATCCTATTGCATCTCCATATTCTCCACTCATCCTACCAATCATTCGTGAGTTAGGCATGTCACCTTTCTTTTCTTGTATAACCTCCAAAAAAATATCTTTTGCTAATTCTGACAGATTATCTGACTTCAAAAAGGAAAATTTAGACATTTCTGCATTCACTTCTTCTTTATCCACGACATCACCCGAAATACGCGCTTTTCCAAGTACAATGATCTGATCTACAATCTTGGTCATTATATCACGAGCAATGCTCTCCATTTCAATACCAGCTTTTTCATATATTTTATCTATATCAAAATCTAAATTCTTTTGCATAGATCTCAAGCTCTTGTCTGCCTCAAACATGTACGCGTAATCTTGGCTAGCCCTTTCCAAATCAACTATTTTTGAAATAACTTTTCCCGCATCACAATCTATTTTATTTTCCTTAATTTTTTTGAGTAAATTGTCTAGAAGTCCTTTGACACCACCCCCAATAACTTGATCTATGACATCATCTACAGCCATCTTACCTTCTTTTATAGAATCTAAATAAGATTCTATTACAGCCATGTCTTCTATGTCACTTCTTACTATATCACCCACATTATTTTTCTGTTCTGACACCATAACAGTAGCAGATATACCCTCAAATCGATCTACTGAAACACCAGCCATAGTTGTATTTACAATTATTCGCAAATCAACTTGATTGTCAGGATTATCTTCGTTCCATTTTGTCACCGCCTCACCTAAAAATATCATAGATTCTTCTCCATTCCCACCAAAAGGCATACCACGATTTTCCGTTGGTATCTCCATATCTTCAATAACCATAAGGACTCCTCCAGCACTAGACTCTATCAACGCAGGAGCCTTCTCTTTCACATCCGAAAGATTAGTGAAACTAAGAATTTCAGCATCCTGTCCACTTTCAGGCATAACACCCTTTAGAGAAGCTGTTGATTTCATAATAGCACTCGGGTCATCTTCCACTATAAAAATTGTAGTTTTATCCCAGACTCTCTGTTTACATACTTCTAATTCCGCTGGATCCAGACCCTCTTGTTCTAATCCTGCCAAAGCCTCACCTGCTTCCCCTTCTTGATCAGTAAGTCTCTGCTGTTGGGCTAATTGCTCTGGACTTAAACCTTCCTTGCTCGTATCTTCTTGTTTATTTTTCTCTTCTTCTGTTACCATATATTTTAGTTTAAGATTAAAATTTATTTATTAATTCACTTATTTTTATATTATTACCATAAGGATAATAAATAGCGGCTTTAAATTCAGCAAACCCAAATCCTTCAAAAGCACCTAATAGAGCAGAGTTAAAAACCCTTAATCCTCCTACCCAATTCTCCCAACCGACCTCATTATAATTATAAAACACTTCATCAAATTTGTAAAATACCACAAGTAATTTATTGCGTAATTGTTCATTGTATATTTTGTAACAAAGTTCTTTACGAAAAGTCTCCTGCAAAGGAATGAAAGCTGGTAAATTCCCAGCTTTTACCTGAAGACCATCTTCTAATAATTTTTTCTTGTCTTCATCTGACAAATTATTCATTTCATACATTACCTGAAGTGTATATTCTAATACATAAAAAATCCCAATCTTCTGTAAAGTATCTAGATCAGCTTTTTGTTTATCATTATCAGACATTTCCTTAGCTTTTTGGTTCAGATTTTCTAAAGCTACATGATGTTCTAGTAATTTTTTCTTGGCACTATTTACTTTGGAATCAAGCTCTCTAATTAATTCATCAAGATCTTCATTCAAATCAGTCAGGCGATATATTTCTATTAAATTTGATAAGTGCTGTACAAACGCCAAATCATCAAAACCCGACTTTATATCTGATTCCAAAAAAACCAAAACTTTATAAGCTTTGGTTTCGATTAATTCTTTTTTTTCTAAAGACTTTTTTAACTTTTCGACGGACTCTCTTGCTTTACCATTCAATTTACCTTGAATTTCAGTATCCAAAAACTCAACTGGTCTTTTTTCTATAAAAGAAGCAACTTCCAAAAAATTTTTCAATGGTGAAGGCATATCATTTATTACTCTTCCAAATAAGTTTGTAAAATTAGCATAGCTGCCTTTTCGTCAAGAGTGGCGTCTCCACCCATCTGTCTAGCTTCGGATGTAGTCAAGCGCTCGTCAGCAAAATCTATTTCTACACCAGTTTGCTTTTTTACTTCATCTGCAAACTTTCTAATTCGCTTTGTGTTATCATTTTCTGTCATTTCTTCCATATCTAGTGGGAGACCAAGCACTACTTTATCAATTCTTTCTTTTTTTATAAACTCTACCAATTCTTCCAATGACCCTACCACACCATAGGGCAAAACAACATCCAGGCCTTCTTGAACCCAAGCCAAACCAATGCGTTTTCTTCCGTAATCTACACCTAATATGTTCATATTATTTTTCATTAGATCTCCTAGTAACAACTACTGGACCATCTTTTGCAATTACAACGGTATGCTCCTGATGTGAACATAGCTTACCATCAACTGTAGAAATTCCCCATCCGTCTGGAGCTGTCTTTATATTATAGTCTCCAATAGTTACCATAGGCTCAATGGCAATTACCACGCCTTCCTTCAAAATCCAATCTTCCATATTCTTATCATAGTAATTTGGCACGCGTGGATCTTCGTGTACACCATGACCAACACCATGACCAACAAGATCACGCACTATGCCATAACCCTGAGGCTCTACATAGTTTTGAATTGCTTTGCCAATATCAGCTACAGTATTGCCAACTTTGCACTGTTCAATTCCAATTTCCAAAGCTTTTTTTGTCACACTGAGTAATTGCTTGGTCTTTTCTGGAACCTCTCCTACAATTACTGTAATGGCAGTATCAGTAAAAAACCCGTTACCATTCTCACCCTCACCACAGTTTAATGGCCACTGCATGCCAATGTCTATACTAAAAATATCTCCGTCTTTTAAAACTTTTTCTTTGGTCGCAATACCATGCACTAGCTCGTCATTGCAAGACGCACAGATAGTAGAAGGAAACGCTGGTTCACTTTTTCTACCCCTATAACCCTTGAAAGCCGGACGTCCACTAGCTTCTTTTATTAATTTTTCAGCTTCCTCATCTATATCCAAAGCAGTGATACCAGGATTTACCATGTCACCCAACTTTTGCAAAATCTCACCCAAAATTTTTCCACCCTTAATGATTTGCTCTATTTCTGATTGTGATTTTATATATGACATATAATTTTACTTTTCCAAAATATCACTAATTTTTTCATCTACTTCATCAATTGATAACTCGCCATCAACCGTCTGTAAAATTTCCAAATCACGGTAGTAATCCAAAATTGGACCAATTGCATTATTCCCCTGCTCTGCAATACGCTGTTTGGCTGTCTCTGGATTATCATCTGATCGCACAATCAATTCTCCGTCGCATTCAGGGCATTTAGCCTTTTTCTCGTTATCAGGAGAATATGGCAGTATAAAACCGCAGGAAGGGCAAATTTTGCGCTTTGTGAGGCGATTAAAACTGGTTTCGTCACTCAAAGCGACCTCAATTGCTAGTACTTCCTCAATCAATTTTTTACTAGCAAAATACTCTTGATATTTTTTTGCCTGTTCTAGATTGCGAATTGCTCCGTCTAGAATAATACCACGATCAGAATCTAGATACTTATCCATCTCAGCAAAAGCTAATTTATAAATCAGATCATCTGAAACAAGCTTTCCAGCTTTCATATCAGCAAGTTTTTGCTTATCTTGTTCATCTGCATTTTTATCACTGCCTAATGCACGCAAAAGATCACCAGTAGATATTTGACCGTAATTATATTTTTCTACAAGTTTTCTAGCTTGGGTTCCCTTTCCACTACCGGGAACACCCATTAAAATAATTATTTTTTTCATAATTTACAAACTACTATTTATTTTAAAGTTTTACCAAAGACCTTCATAAGCCCATCACGATCAACCTGACTAATCTTATTCTGATTTTTTAGCTTGGTCAATACTTCGTAGATTTGAAACAAAGAAATCTTACCATCGCCTCGTCGACGAGCAGTAACAATTTCTTCTACTAAAAGCTCTTCGGTAGAATCCAAGCTCTGGACTTTATATCGAGAAACTAACTCTTTTATCTTCTCTGCTGAGAGAGGATACTCTGTTTTGGAGTACTTTGTAGACGAACCAAAATATGAATCAAAAAATCCCATACTCGTGTGATTAAGTGATCTAGTGATCAAGTGATTAAGTATTTTTGTGCTTATTTAAGCGATTTTATTATAGCAAAACAGGCTTATCTTGACAAGAGGGCGATAACTTAGTAAAATGCACAAATAAAGGAGGTGTCTATGGGCTGGTTTTGGAAATGGACACAGGATGGACTGACGGAGTTCTTCACCGGTATTTTTACCACCAAGGAGGGCATTATAACCCTCGTAATTACGGCCACAGGCATAGCAATTGCTGCTGGCCTGTCCTATGCCAGCTTACAACTGGTCTTAAGTCTGATACCCAAAGACCCCAAGGGAGACCAGAAGTAAACCCTTCATCGGAACGAGACTGGTGCCCCCTTTCCAGCTCTCAATCCGCATAGCATCTGACTTAGGTCCGATCCTGTGCGGAGCTGGGAAGTTCAATTGAAAACACTCGCTTTAATGCGAGTGTTTTTTTATCCCCTTCTCGTGGAAGAGGAGCATACATGACAAGTGGAGTGGTGGGGTGGTGCATTCTATGGGCATTTAGTATCGCATTAATGCGAACACCACCCCACCCGTCCCGACTGCGGTCGTGACGAGGTGCCCCTCCTCCACAAGGAGGGGACAAATTTAAAAACCACCTCGCGGTGGTTTTATTTGTATTTTATCCCCGCAGAGGGATGCCCTGTGGGTATTATGTGTATCTTGTATCGTGTCGACTACATTCGATCATACTCATGCACCTCTATCTGAGCGTCAATCTGCTTGGCGGTCTCAATAGCCACTGATACCACGATCAAAAGTGAGGTACCACCAATTACCAATGATTGAGTACCTGTGACAGCTCTCAAAAGTAAAGGTAACACAGCAATAAGAGCCAAAAATGAAGCACCAATAAAGATTATTCTACTCATAGTGTGACCAAGATATTCTTCGGTCTGCTTTCCTGGACGAATACCAGGAATAAAACCACCTTGTCTCTGCAAATTCTCGGCAATCTTTTGGGGATGAAAAATAACAGCAGTATAAAAATATGTAAAACCAAATACTAATATAAAATATACTGCTCCGTAAAATATCTGATTATTAAACAAGCTTACAACGCCCTGAGATAGGGTGGCAAACCAACCAGTTCCAGCTACAAAAAATTGAGCAATCATTGGCGGAAATAAAATTACTGAAATTGCGAAGATAATTGGGATAACACCAGCCATATTCACACGCAAAGGCAAGTGGGTATTACTACCACCATACGTCTTATTACCACGAATCTGCTTAGCATAGCTAACTGGAATATTTCTCTGTCCTTCGCTGATAACAACCACACCTACGACAGTAGCGATGGCAATAGCGATAAACAATCCGTAAGTATATAAGTCTGATGAAGTATAGTTCAAAACAGCTCTTTGGACTACACCTGGCAATGCAGATACGATACCAGCAAAAATCAAAAGTGAAATTCCGTTTCCGATATTTTTTTCAGTAATAAGCTCACCAATCCACATTAGAAATACTGTACCAGCTGTAATTGTCAGCATGATTGTAATAAGTTTATATGTATTTAGATCTGGAATAATTTGATTTTGTGATTGAGTAAGAAGTTGGATCATGGCAAAGGCCTGCAAAAAAGCCAAAGGCACAGTAGACAATCTTGTATACATATTTATTTTTTGCTGACCTGCTTCACCTTCTTTTGATAATTCTTCTAGACGAGGAACTACCATTGTAAGAAGCTGGAAAATAATAGAAGCTGTAATATATGGAGCAATACCAAGCATGACTATAGAAAAGTTTTCCATAGTACCGCCAGAAAACACATTCAACAGTCCCAAGATCTGATTACCTGCCAAAAATTGACCCAAAGCCTCTGTATCTACACCAGGAATCGGAATATGAGCAGCCAATCTAAAAATAACAAGCATCCCCAAAACGAAGAGGACACTTTTTCTTAAACTTTTTATTTTCCAAATTTTTCTAATTTTTTCCCACATATTTTTTAAGATACAAGTTATAAATTATACCCACAGGGCATCCCTCTACAGGGACAAACAAAAATTTCAAATTACAATTTTATATCTTGTGTCCTTAGAATTTAACACTACCGCCAGCCTTCTCTATCAATTCTACCGCATTTTTACTAGCCATGCAACCTTCAATTTTTAATTTCTTTTTTAGTTCACCTCTTGCAACAATCTTTACTCCATTTTTTGGTGTACGAATAATTCCAACTTTTGTCAAAAAAGCCGGGTTAACAATTTGTTTTTCATTGGCAAACTTTTCTAAGATAGCCAAAGTAACAGTCTCTTTTCTTGGATAAGGACTATTAAAACCACGGAGCTTAGGAATCTTTTGTAGAGATGCCTTAAATCCTCGTTTTTGACCGCCACTCTTACCACCCGAACGAGATCTCTGACCCTTTAGACCACGAGCAGAGTAGGTACCCTTTCCAGAAGCATTACCACGCCCAAGTCTCTTAGGTTTTCTACGAGATTTATTTGCAGATTTGATTGTACTAGGACTTAATGCCATATAATTTAAATATTTTTTGTAATACTAATTACTTCTTAATCTCTTCTTTTACTACAACCTTTTTCTCATTGTCAACTTTCTTAACTTCAACTTCCTTCTTTTCTTCTATTTTCTTTACTTCTTTCTTTGGCTTAGCCTTTACTTTGAAAGACTGCAAAGCTACGAAAGTTGCTTTTACATTATTCATCTTGTTGCCAGTCTTACCCATGATCTTGGCAGATGCATTTGGCACACCACCCAATTCCAATACTACTCTAACAGCACCACCAGCAATAATACCAGAACCCATAGGGGCTGGTTTGATCATTACCTTACCAGCTTTGTACTTGCCTTCTGTTCTATGAGGCACGGTCTCTTTGAATAGAGGGATAGTAATCATGCTCTTCTTGGCTTGATTAACAGCCTTTTCTACGGCTATTTGCACATCCTTACCCTTATCAACACCATAACCTACTCTGCCTTTTCTATCACCAATCACAACCAAAGCACGAAAGCTCAATTGCTTACCACCTTTTGTAACACGAGTAACACGAGCCAAATCTACAATCTGCTGATCAAACTCAGGTTTCTCTCTTTTAAATTTTGATTTACCTTTTCCTCTGAATGCCATATAACTTTGATAATTTCTAAATTATATTAAAATTCCAAACCACCTTCACGAGCACCATCAGCCAACGCCTTTACTCTACCATGATATTGAAAGCCAGCTCTATCAAAAACAACTTTTACAATTTTTTTGTCTTTGGCTTGCTTCGCTAATTCCAAACCAACCAAATAAGCAGCAGCTGTCTTACCTTTTCTCTCACCAACATCTGCTTTTGTGTCATTTTTTTTGCTGTGCACAGACAACAAAGTCTTTCCAGTAGTATCATCGATCAACTGAGCAAAAATATTTAACAAACTGCGGTGTACAGCAAGCCTAGGTCTATCAGCGGTACCAGAAATCTTAGCCCTTACTTTGACTCTTCTTCTTGCTCTTTTTTCTCGTCTTGTAGTATTATTTTTATTCATATTTATTCAAAACTTTAAGCAGCAGCTTTTGCAGCCTTTCCTGCTTTACGTCTGATTACTTCATCAACGTATTTAATACCTTTTCCTTTATAAGGTTCTGGTTTGCGAACTTTTCTTATTTCAGCGGCTACCCTACCAACCAATTCTGTATCAACACCAGTAACTTTTATGCGGTTCTTTTCAGTAGAAATAGTAATTCCTTCTGGTACTTTATAGAGTACAGGATGTGAATATCCTACTTCTATTTTCAAATCAGCCCCCTGCATTGCAACTTTATAACCAACGCCATTTACTTCCAACTCTTTCATAAATTCTTCAGTCACACCTTTTATCATATTTATGATATGAGCACTAAAAGTACCCCACAATGCTCTTTCTTTTTTTTCTTCAGGTTTTGCCACGGTTACCTTTACTTCTTTGTCTTGCACCTCAACATTGACCAGATCATTCAGCTTACGAGTTAATTCCCCTTTTGGTCCTTTTACCTTAACAGCGCCATCTTTTACTTCGATAGTTACACCTTCAGGGATTTCAATTTTTTGTTTTCCTATACGTGACATACTTTTTTATTAATCTATGAAAATCTTTAGTAAACGGAACAAATAATTTCTCCACCAACACCCTTTTTGCGAGCTTCTTTGTTGGTCATAAGACCACCAGAAGTAGATACAATAGCCACACCATAATTGTTCAAAATTTTTGGCATCTCATCTGCTTTGCAGTATACTCTACGGCCTGGTTTGCTCTCTCTTTTTATTGAGCGTATTGCAGATTGTTTATTACTGTACTTCAATTCCACTACCAACTTATTTACTGGTTCGGCTTCAACTTCTTCCACCTTACCCAAATAACCTTCTCGATTCAAAATGTCGGCAATACTTTTTTTCAATTTTGAAAAAGGTATCTCAACACTGCCCCTTCTTGACATTTGGGCATTTCTAATGCGAGTTAGCATATCAGCAATTGGATCAGTCATCATAAGTTACAATAATTATATTATTTTATAGTTTGTTTAAAAATTTACCAGCTTGATTTACGAATGCCTGGCAATTTGCCATCGTTGGCTAATTCTCTAAAACAAATACGGCAAAGACCAAATTTTCTTATGTATCCACGTTCACGGCCACATTTCCAACAACGTTTTACAATTCTGGTGCTGAATTTTGGCTTACGACTTGATTTTGCTATTTGTGCTTTAGTTGCCATATTTAATTTATTTATTTCTTGAATGGAAAGCCTAGCTTTTCTAAGAGTGCCTGTCCTTCTTCTTTTGTATTTGCACTAGTATTGATTACAACTTCTAGACCATGAATCTTTTCAATAGAATCACCCTTGATTTCTGGAAAAGCAATATGCTCTTTGAAACCCAAAGTAAAATTACCTGTTTTATCAAAACTCTTGCTACTAATACCACGAAAGTCCCTTACACGAGGCAGAGTAACAGAAGTCAACTTGTCGATAAAATCATACATTTTTTGACCACGCAATGTTACAGAAATTCCAATCTTCATACCCTCTCTAATCTTAAAGTTTGAAATGGATTTCTTTGCCTTGTTGTGTACTGGACTCTGTCCTGTGATAGAACGCAAAGTCTTTTCTACATTTTCTATGAAACCAGCATCTTTCAAATGACGACCGTATCCAACATTAAGTACAACCTTTTTCAATTCTGGCACTTGCATTATATTTTTGTAGCCAAACTGTTCTTTCAAAGCTGGGACTACTTGTTCTTTATATTGTTTTTTCAATCTTGATTCCATATTATTTGTTTGCTTTTCTTAGAAAAAATTTAGTTTAAAAATTCACCACTCTTTTTTGCCATACGCTTTTTTTCTTTGCCCTCAGTCTTATAGCCCACTCTACTTGCTTTACCGCTCTTTGGGTCAATTAGCATTACATTACTAATATTCAATGGGGCTGGCAATTCAATAACTTGGCCTTTTTCACCCTGACGACGAGCCTTCATATGCTTTTTCAAAACATTTACATCCTCTACTACGACAAAAGATTGAGCTGTTTTTTTGTTACGCAAAATCTGAATGACTTTACCAGTCTTACCTTTGTCTTTACCAATCAATACTTTTACTTTGTCGCCTGTTTTTATTTTCATACTTTTAATCTGTGTAATCTTTTAAAAATCTGTGTAATCTGTGTCTTATAATACCTCAGGAGCCAGAGAAACAATCTTTTGGAAACCTTTGGTTCTAAGCTCTCTTGCTACTGGGCCAAAAATACGTGTAGACTTTGGCTCTTTGCTTTCTCTATCGATAACAACAGCTGCATTTTCATCAAAACGAATATACGAACCGTCTTTACGACGCATCTCTTTTCTTTGTCTTACAATAACAGCATGAATCACATCACCTTTTTTGATGGCTGCACGTGGAGCAGCTTCCTTTACTGCACAGGTAATAACATCACCGATTCTAGCGAATCTTTTTTTATAACCACCCAAAACTCTAATACACTGGAGCTTTTTGGCGCCGCTATTATCTGCTACTTTTAACATTGATCTATGCTGAATCATATCAGTTACTTTTTGAAAAAAATTATTTAACTATTTTTACTAAACGCCATCTTTTAGTCTTGCTAAAAGGGCGACAACCTTCGAAAACAACCTTATCTCCTACTTCCGCTTGATTCTTTTCATCATGTACAGGGTACTTTCTAGTTGTAGTATATTGCTTTCGGTATTTTGGGTGCATCTTAATACTTGCTACCAAAACATGTATTGTCTTGTTTTCTGCAACACTAACAACCTCGCCTTCAAAACGACGACTTGGTACCTTTTTCTCTGTTGTTTTCTTTTCTTCACTCATAATAATTTAAATTATTTTTGCTCTGCTTTGTTACTCGCTTTAATTATGGTAAGAACTTGAGCAACTGTCTTTCTTACTTTTTTAATTTCAGACACATTTTTCAATTGCTTTTCACTAACTTTGAACCTAAGCTCACGCAACTCATTGCGTTTTTCAGCCAAAAGCTCGTGTAATTCTCTTATGCTTTTATTTTTTAAATCTTGAATATCCATAATATTAAACTTTTCTTACAAATCTTGCCTTCACTGGTAATTTGTGGGAACATAAAATTAAGGCTTCCTTTGCTTTTTCTTCTGAAACACCTTCCATCTCAAACAGTACTGTACCTGGCTTTACCGTAGCAACATAATAATCAGGGGCACCCTTACCACCACCCATAGGCACTTCGCTACCCTTTTTGGTCACAGGACGATCTGGAAAAATACGAATCCAAACCTTTCCACCACGCCTTACATATCTAGTCAAAACTCTACGTCCGGCTTCAATCTGTCTGGATGTAACCCAACTATAAGTTTCGGCAACTAAACCGTAGCTACCAAAAGCAACTGTATTTATTCTAGTAGCAACACCCTTATTTCCTCTACGTGGTTTGTGCCACTTTCTGTGTTTTACTTTCTTTGGTAACAGCATAATTACTTTTGCTTAACAAAATTATTTCTATCTCTTTTTTGGGGTCCTTTTTTATTTGCTTCTTCTGTAACTGCAAACTTATCTTTTCTACCAAAAACCTCACCATGATAGACCCAAACCTTAATTCCGATCACACCATATATAGTGTGGGCTTCTACAAAAAAGTAATCAACATCACTACGCAATGTAATAAGTGGTACCTTTCCAGCTGACAAAGTCTCACGGCGAGCAATTTCTACACCATTTAAACGTCCGGACAACATAATTTTTATACCCTTTGCGCCAGCCTTCATCACTCTATCCCTACTTTGTTTCATTACTCTGCGAAAAGGAATACGGCGTTCAATATCACTAGCAATAGTCTGAGCTATAACAGCAGCAGACAGTGCTGGAGATTTTACTTCTCTTACGTTTAGCTTAGCCTTCAAAGACATTTTCAAAAACTTTCTTTCAATTTCTTTTCTAATTTCATCAATACCCTTACCACCACGGCCGATTATAAAACCTGGCTTGGCAGCTAGAATAGTAATGGTCATATCCTTTGCACCACGCTCAACACTAATAGCATCAATATTCGCATCTTTGAATTTCTTTACCAAAAACTCACGGATTTTTATATCTTGCTCAGCAAATTGAGAGTAATTATTTTTTGAGTACCATTTGGAATCCCAAGTATAAATTACCTGTGTTCTGTGAATTTTCGGATGGACTTTATGACCCATAGTGACAAATTATTTATTATCTTTATCTTCTTTTGTTTTCTTTTCTTTTTTAGCTTCAGTTGTTTTTTTATCCTTCTTAGTTTTCTTTTCTTCCACTTCACCCTCTAATACCAAAGTAATATGAGAACTTCTCTTACGAAGAGGAGTAGCTCTACCCATAGCACGTGGCATCCAACGGTGCAATGTTGCACCTTCATCTACCATAGCTTCTTTGATTACTAGAGTTTCAACTTTCATTTCATGATTGTGCTTTGAATTGGCAACAGCTGAGTTCAACAATTTTAGCACTGGACGAGCTGCTGATTTTTTGGAATTCTCCAACTGAACAACAGCATCCTCTACTTTTGAACCACGAATAAGGCCAATTACCAAACGTACTTTGCGTGGTGCTATTCTCAAGTGTTTTAATTTTGCAACTGCTATTGCTTTTTCCATATAGATTATTATTTAGCTTGTTGTTTGGCCATCTTACCACCATGACTAACAAATTTCTTGGTTGGAGAAAATTCACCCAACTTATGACCTACCATGTTTTCTTCTACAAAAATGTTTATAAAATCTTTTCCATTATGCACTAAGAATGTCATTCCAACCATTTCTGGAACAATAGTAGAAGCTCTAGCCCAAGTCTTAATTGGCTTGCTATCATTATTTTCTTTTGCTTTTGAGACCTTTTTTGCTAATTTTTCATCAATATAAGGTCCTTTTTTCAAACTACGTGACATAATCAAAGATTAACTTTTTATAATTTATTACTTTTTATCTTTTTTTACTCTTTCTCCCCTTTACAACAAACTTATCACTCCATTTACCTTTTTTACGAGTCTTTACACCCATAGCTTTCTTACCCCACTTGGTCTTAGGCCCACCTCTTAGTCCAATTGGACTATGACCTTCACCACCACCATGAGGGTGATCTACTGGGTTCATGTTTTTACCCTTTACAATAGGTCTCCAGCCTAACATTCTTCTTCTACCAGCCTTACCCCACCTAATCAGACGATAGTCTGGATTACTTACCATACCAACAGTAGCAAAAGATTCTTTTTGTATTAATCGAACTTCACCAGAAGGTAGCTTCATTTGAGCATACTTTCCTTCAATCACTTGCAACTGAGCACCATTTCCGGCACCACGCACAATTTGTCCGCCTTTTCCAGGAGTAAGCTCTACATTGTAAACAAATAAACCAACAGGTATTTTTTCCAAAGGCATGCGATTACCAGTAGTGGCCTCTACACCCTCTTTACTACAAACTATCTTTTGACCCACTTCTATCCCCTGTGGGGCTAGGTAGTAAGCTTTTTTACCTGCCTCGCTCTGCACCATCATGATACGAGCATTACGATTTGGATCGTATTCAATTGTCTTTACTTCAAATTCAACATCGAGATCATAGCGCTTAAAATCTACCACTCTATACAATTTTTTTACACCACCACCACGATGTCTAACAGTAATTTTCCCTTGATTATTACGGCCAGCCTTGCTCTTCATAGGAGCAATCAATGACTTTTCAGGACGTTTTTTTGTTATATCAGAAAAATCTTGCACACTTGATTTGCGTCTTCCTGGGGTAGTTGGTTTGTAAACTTTTACTGCCATATCTTTTTAGGTATTTAGGTACTTAGATATCTAGGTTTTAGGTATTGAGCTGTTAGTTTCCTAAACAACCTAATACCTAAAACCTATAACCTCTTAAACTCCTTCGTGAATACTTATGCTCTGCCCCTTTGGCAAAGTAGCAATAGCCTTTTTCCAATCACTGCGTCTACCACGATTTCTACCATAACGCTTTGCTTTTCCTTCCATATTCATTACTCGAACCTTTTTTGGTTCTACTCCGTAAACTTGCTTTACTGCATTTCTTATTTCAATCTTAGTAGCTGTATCTTTTACTACAAAAGTATAAATACCATTTGTTTCAGCAATAGCTGCTTTTTCACTAATAAATGGTCTTACCAAAACTTTTCCAGCATCATTCTTATTAGATTTCTTTGTAACTTTTTTCGTAACAGTTTTACTTTCTGATTCTTTTGAGATAACCTTCTTTTCGTCTTCTTTTACAACAGAAGATACAGGCTTTGAATCCTTTACCTTATCTTCTTTTTTGATTTTCAATTTACCAAGTAATCCCATATAATTATTTCAAACGATTTTCTAAAACTTCTAAACCTTTTTTTGTGATAACAACATATTGATGATTTAACAAATCTACTACATTCACATCCTTTGCTTGCTGCATATCAAACTTTACTATATTACGAGTAGCTAGATTTACTTTTTCATTTACTTTTGGAGTCAAAAATATTGTAGTTCTTCCCATACCTGGCAAAGCTTCTCTAAGTTTTGCAACTTCTTTGGCCTTACCATCAGTAGGCATATCTTCCAAAACGACAAATTTATCATTAATAGCTTTGTCAGAAAGACACATCTTTACTGCCAGTTGATTCATTTTTTTATTAATCTTTTGTTTGTAATTTCTTGTCTTGAGTGGACCAAAAGTTACACCACCACCCACCCAAAGAGGTGAACGAATAGAACCGTGACGAGCGCGACCAGTACCTTTTTGTTTCCAAGGCTTGCGACCACCACCACGTACTTCTGATTTATCTTTGGTATGTGCCCAAGGTTGTCGTGCATTTGCAGTAAGAGCAGTATACACTTGGTGAACAACAGATTTTTTTACTTCTACACCAAAAATATCTACATTCAAATCAATAGTTCCTGTCTCTTTTCCTTGTTTATTGTATAGCTTAACTTTTGGCATAATACTATAATTAATTGGCTTTTTCTTCTTTAGTATCTTCTTTTGTGTCCTCTACTTTTCCTTCCTTCACTTCTTCTTTTGGTTCTTCAGTTAATTCTTCAACTTTTTCTTCTGGTTTTACTCCGGCCTCTTCTATCACCTTTTCTATCACCTCTTCTACTTTCTCTACTTCTTTTTCATTTTTTAACATGTTTTTCAAATTTTCTACTTCAAAATTACTTTCTGCAGTAGAAATAAACAAAATTCCATTTCTTGCACCAGGTACAGCTCCTTTTATAAAAAGAATATTTTCTTCTGGTTTTATTTCAACAATTTCCAAATTCTTTACAGTAACTTTATCATCTCCCATATGGCCACCCATACGAGTGCCCTTGAAAACTCTAGCAGCATCGGTAGCACCAATAGAACCAGGCATGCGTAATTGATCTTTGTGACCATGACTAGCAGGAGAACCATGAAAACCATGTCTCTTTACTACACCTTGGAAACCTTTACCTTTGGATCTACCTATTACTTGCACTTTTTCACCTTGCTTAAAAGCATCAATAGTAATAACATGACCTTTTTCCAATTTGGAACCCTCTTCTATTTTAAAATCTACCATACCTCTCACTGTTGCTGTATCATCCCATTTTATATCTTTCAAGTGTCCTTTGGTAGGCTTGTTTATTCTAAAAAACTTTTGTTTTCCATAACCAACTTGGATGGAATCTAACCCATCTTTTTGCTTATTCTTTACTTGTGTTACCACACAAGGGTTGGTCTCTACACGAGTGACTGGCACGACCATTCCGTCGGCACCAAACACCTGAGTCATATCGAGTTTTTTTCCAACTATGAATTTCATAATATCTTATTTTATTCTCTGGTCTTTTTTTAACAAAAAACTAGAAGCGCGAAACACCTTTACTATATAGCAAACAAAGTGATTCTCGCCTCTAGCCTTTAAATCCTGTCTGATAGGTTTTAATGGCTTTAAATTTATTTAAGTATTTTACACCTCTTAATATATCTACCTGCTCGTACAGATGTTTTTTCTAGTAAAAGAAATCTTATCTGACTCACTGTTAGATACGTAATATATATAACGGCACTATTTTAACGCAAATAAAACTAACTGTCAAGGGCTAAACTAACACTTTATCCACACTAACTAGCTCATCTTGATCTCTATGTCCACACCACTAGGCAAATTCAAATTCATCAAGGCATCAATTGCTTTTGGATTAGGATTTACAATATCAATCAAACGCTTGTGAGTACGCATTTCATACTGTTCTGAAGAAGTCTTGTGCACAAAAGTAGAACGTCCTACACTAAACTTACTTTTTTCAGTTGGCAAAGGTACTGGGCCTACAACTTTGGCACTATTGCGCTCTGCAGTATCAATGATAGTCTTAGTAGCCTTATCGATAATTTTGTTATCGTAAGCTCTAATTTTTATTCTTACTTTTTGTTTTACGTCTTCCTTTTTTTCAGTTGTTTTAGTTGCGTTGTCTGTTGTCATATTTATAAAAGAACTTATAAGAAAGCTAAGAGGGGTCCAATTTGGACCCCTCTGCTTTTAATTTAATTGATAATCTTGGTTACTACACCAGAAGCTACTGTTCTACCACCCTCACGGATAGCAAAACGCATCTTATCTTCCAAAGCGACAGGTACGATCATCTTGATATTCAAGTTGATAGTATCACCTGGCATTACCATTTCTGTTCCTTCTGGTAAAGAAACTTCACCAGTTACATCAGTAGTACGGATGTAAAACTGTGGTTTATAGCCTTTGAAAAATGGTTTGTGACGACCGCCTTCTTCTTTTGTAAGAGCATATACTTCTGCTTCAAACTCAGTATGAGGCTTAATTGTACCTGGCTTAGACAAAACTTGACCACGCTGTACTTCGTCTTTTTTTGTACCACGAAGCAAAATTCCAGCATTGTCCCCAGCTTCACCACGTTGTAGATTCTTGTTAAACATCTCTACACCAGTAACAGTTGTTTTGGTAACTTCACTTCCCATACCTACCATTTCTACTTCATCACCAACATTGATAACACCACGATCGATTTTACCAGTTACTACTGTACCACGACCCTCAATTGAAAATACATCTTCAATTGGCATCATGAAATCTTTATCAAGATCACGTTCTGGTTGTGGAATATAGTCATCCAATGTTTTTAACAAGTCCATTATAGGTTGAGAGTTAGCATCATCTTCTGGATTTTCTACAGCTTTCAAAGCTGAACCGCGGATAATAGGAGTAGTATCTCCTGGGAAATCATATTTCTTTAGAAGATCCTTTACTTCTTCTTCTACAAGATCGATAAGCTCTGGATCAGAAACTTGATCAATTTTGTTCAAAAATACGATAATATAAGGTACACCCACTTGGCGAGCCAATAGGATGTGTTCACGTGTCTGAGGCATTGGGCCGTCAGCAGCTGAAACAACTAGGATAGCACCGTCCATCTGAGCAGCACCTGTAATCATGTTTTTTACATAATCAGCATGTCCTGGACAGTCAACGTGAGCATAATGACGAGCTTCGGTTTCATACTCCACATGAGCAGTCGCGATGGTAATACCACGAGCTTTTTCTTCTGGAGCAGCGTCGATTTCGTCAACACCCTTGGTTTGAGCGATCAAACCCTTAGAAGCGGCTACCTTTAGGATAGCAGCTGTCAAAGTAGTTTTACCATGATCTACGTGACCAATAGTACCTACATTTACGTGTGGCTTTGATCTATCAAAGTCTGCCATACGTCTTAAGATTCCCCGCACTACTCACGAGTGGTCGTAGTAGTTTTGTAATCCAGCGGTTTTACTCTATTTTTTGGCTTTATTTAGCCAAATATATTATTAAAAATGTGCGCCATTACAACGCTCCATCATTATACACTGTTTGATAAAGTTAGTCAAGGGGTGGAGTGGGGATAGATTGTGGGTTGTTTTTACAAAAAATACCCACCTGATGATGAATATTTAATAGTGTTTAAATGTTTATGGCACTTAGACCGGTTCCTCATAAAATACAGGTTCATCATCATCTTCTAATGGCTCTTCATCCCAACTCTCGCCTTCTAAATCTTGATTCAAAAAAGGAATATCTATTTTTGAACCTTCAATCTGCGAAAAATCAATATCAAATGGAATATCCTCTACCTTTATTTCATCTTCCAAATCTTCCTCTTTTGACAATTCAACATCACCTTCTAAAAAATCATTTGCATCAGCCAAACTATCAACACCAAAATCAAAGTCATCTTCTTCTATTTCATTCTCAAGTTCACTGGTTTCATCTTCATGAAAATCACTATATCTATTACCTAATACACTACCAGCTCTAGACCACGGGTCTCGCCCACCAGTCAAATCTTCTGGATGGTTGTGCCAGTCAGCAGGATGATAATCCTGTTCGGCAAATGGGTCAAATGGGGATTCCTCAGAAAATTCATCTTCCATTGTTATTTCTCTATTCCACTCTTCTTCCTCTTCTTTTTCAGATCTCCAGATAGCAATATCACGATTTATTTGATCCAACATCTGATCTGATGACAAATCTCTTACATCAAAGCCACGAAAACCACTATTACCTTGATTATCCAGTAATTTTTCATACTCATCCACACTCATAATAACCGTATTTTGGTCTTCAATTGGATTGTGAACAATCAATCTATCCCCTGTCCTCTGGGCAAGGTCGATCAAACGATTATAAGAATAATGGCACATAAAAATTTATTTTATTTAGTATTGTTGTAATTATAACTCTTATTAAAAATGTCGTCAAGACAATATTTACGGATTACGAATAATCCTGATTTACTGATAATTCATATTGTATACCAACATTACACCTGAACCAAATAAAAAATAAATTAGAAAAAAAATCATAGTACAAACTTGGGGGTTTGGGAGTAAAACTGTTTGAGCCCCCATTCTTCTGCGAGATATATTATCATAGTGGCAATGGGGCGAGTTTTTTACCCTCAAAACTTTTTGTTACTTTTTGGTTACAAAAAGTAAAGGCACTGATGTCGCATAAGATATTATTTAAGTTGGGTTATTATTTAGATTATTTATAATTAAAAATCTTTCTTCAAGTTTCTCCAGCCCCCCTCACCGACTGACGTCGTGTGCTCCCACCGATAGAGAGAGTTTAAAAAAACAAAAACCACCCAAAATAAATTGGATGGTTTTTTAATATTTACTACAAAAACGTGACAAAGATCAGTGAAACGTCTACTGATAATCTGATCCCGATTTATCATGTAATTATAAATAACTAAATGATCGGAACCAACTTTCTTGAATCCAACTTCCGTTGGATTATCTCCAGAAAGGAGGTGATCCATCCACAGCTTCCGCTACGGATGCCTTGTTACGACTTTACCCTGATTACTGACCTTACCTTCGTCCCTCTTACGAGAGCCTTCGGGTACTGCCAACTTTCGTGGTATGACGGGCGGTGAGTACAAGACCCGAGAACGTATTCACCGCGACGTTCTGATTCGCGGTTACTAGCGATTCCAACTTCATGTAGGCGAATTGCAGCCTACAATCCGAACTTAGGCCGATTTTTTGGGATTGGCTCCACCTCGCGGCTTAGCTACCCTTTGTACCGGCCATTGTATCATGCGTGTTGCCCAAGACGTAAGGGCCATGCTGATTTGACGTCGTCCCCGCCTTCCTCCTGGTTGCCCAGGCAGTCCCGTGTGTACATTTAACACACGGCGAGGGTTGCGCTCGTTACCCGACTTAACGGTACACCTCACGGCACGAGCTGACGGCAACCATGCAGCACCTGTATAGCACCCTCGAAGGAGGCCTCTATTTCTAGAGGCTTGCAGCTATATGTCAAGTCTTGGTGAGGTTCCTCGCGTATCATCGAATTAAACCGCATGATCCACCGCTTGTGCGGGTCCCCGTCTATTCCTTTGAGTTTTAGTCTTGCGACCGTACTCCCCAGGCGGTGCACTTAACGCGTTAGCTTTTTTCAACGGCACTGGGAGGGTCGATACTCCCAATACCTAGTGCACATCGTTTACGGCGTGGACTACGGGGGTATCTAATCCCCTTCGCTCCCCACGCTTTCGTCCATGAGTGTCAGGCATGTTCTAGCAAGCTGCCTTCGCCTTTGGTGTTCCTATCGATATCAGCGCTTATTACGACTACACCGATAGTTCCGCTTGCCTCTCCCAGCCTCGAGTCTAACAGTTTCATTAGCAGTCCTGAAGTTAAGCCTCAGGATTTGACCAATGACTTGTCAAACCACCTGCGGACGCTTTACGCCCAGTAAATCCGGATAACGCTTGAGGTCTCTGTATTACCGCTGCTGCTGGCACAGAGTTAGCAACCTCTTATTCATAAGGTACCGTCACGAATTCGTCCCTTATAAAAGCAGTTTACACCCCGAAGGGCGTCTTCCTGCACGCGGCGTCGCTCCATCAGGCTTTCGCCCATTGTGGAATATTCTTGACTGCAGCCTCCCGTAGGAGTCTGGGCAGTGTCTCAGTCCCAGTGAGGAGGGTCACGCTCTCACGCCCTCTACCCGTCATAGCCTTGGTGAGCTTTTGCCTCACCAACTAGCTGATAGGACCTAGGCCCCTCTTCGAGCAATAAATTATTTACATGGAATGACATAAGTCTCTCCATGACCATCGGGTGTTAATCCAAATTTCTCTGGGCTATCCCCGTCTCGAAGGTAGGTTACCAAGGTGTTACTCTCCCGTTTGCCACTTCCCGCTAATCCGAAGAAAATCGGGTTCGTTCGACTTGCATGCCTTAGACACGCCGCCAGCGTTCATCCTGAGCCAGGATCAAACTCTCAATGAATGTGAAACAAGATTATTGTTTCACTGGCTATCATCACGACAGCCGATGAGAATTATCTCCAAATAAATTTGGAGTTATTGACTCTAATTGTTTTTTGATTTGAATAGACGTTCACATGTTATGTAGTCCCGTAGGATTGTACACAACTTAGATCTTTGTCACATTTTTATAGTGAACTTTTTTATGAACCTTTATACTTGATATGTATGGTTGTTGTATATTCAATTGTAATGTACGTCTTTCTACTATCTTGTACTGTCGTAGAAAGAAAAAAGAGGTACCCAATTTTGAGTCGCTCTTTTTTCTCTCCAGTCTCTCGACTTAGTCGAGACTTAGAAAAAGATGGGTTGTGTAAAGCTTATTTAATTGCTTCCCACATTGTATACCATTCTAGAACCCTTGTCAAGAGAAGATATACACATAACTGTGCATAAAGTACTTAAGCTAACAAATACGCGAGTTAACGAGAAGAAAACTTGAATACTTGAACACTTGTTAACTTGCAAATCTTACTACTTCGACTGGTCTCTGCGCCACTTTTTGATGAGCCCATGATCCCCACTAAGCAGTACTTCCGGCACTTTCCAGCCCTTGAAATCAGATGGTTTGGTGTACTGAGAGTACTCTGCTGACTCCAAAGTATGAGTCTCTTCTTTTAAGGATTCTTCATTTCCTAATACTCCTGGAATAAGACGAGACACTGCCTCAATCATTACCAGTGATCCCAATTCTCCACCAGCCAAAACATAAGGTCCAATAGAAACTTCTTCGTCCACCATATTATCTACCACACGCTGATCAATTCCTTCATAACGACCACAGACAAAAGTAATCTCATCAAACTTACTCCACTGCTCTGCAATCCGCTGATCAAACTGTCGTCCACGAGGTGAAAGTAAAACTGTACGCTTTTTTCTTTTTATATCGCCTGTAAAAATCTTTTTTACTTTGCTTAATCCATCTGCTTTTCGAAATGGAATAGCATCCAGGTTTTTTAGAGCCTTAAAAATTGGTTCTGGTTTCATCACCATACCAGGTCCCCCACCATATGGAGTGTCATCCACGGACTTATGTCTGTCTTCTGTAAAGTCACGAAGATTAACTGGATTGATTTTAATTACCCCAGCTTTTTGTCCACGACCCAAAATACTCTCATTTGAATAGTGAGAGATCAGGTCTGGAAAAATTGTGATTACATTAAATTTCATAACTTCTAGATGATACCATATATTTTTATTTTTTTCAAGACCCACACCTTGACATTTTTTAAAAACCATGCTATGTTACCAGCAACCTGGATACGGAGGATGCCAAGATCATGAGAGAAAAATCACAAACAAAAGAGGAGCTTCTCGAAAACTGCCTCTACCAACTAAGGATCAACGAAAGAAGATTCTTCAATCAAAACACTGTTCTATCATCTCTAGGGATTTACTGTTGCACTTCTGTCGCAACTCTCGAAACAGGACTTTCTGTGCAGTGGATGAGCGACAATTCCACACCAACAGTTCAAGAAGTCGTTGACCAGCTCTGGAACGATTTCTACACCCCAACCTAGCCAACTTACTGGCAATCACCGCAAACAGGTAGCGGACAACCAACCGCCCGTTCACCTGCCTTAAATCCAAAATATTGGATTTAGAGCAGGGAGGATTACGGGTGGTTTTTTGTTTTTGAAATTATTTATCCCCTCCTTGTGGAGGAAGGGCATCTCGTTCTGATCGCAATCAGAACGGGTGGGGTGGTGTTCGCATTAATGCGATACTATTTGCCCACAGAAATAACCACCCCGCCACTTCGTGTGCGCCCCTCCTCCACAAGGAGGGGACAAAAAAATCCGACCTTTCGATCGGATTTTCAGTGAAATCATTTTATATGTCAGTGTAATCAGTGTCTATTTTCGCTTACCATCAACCAATTCCTGCTCAATACTCTTTGGCACATCAGCATAGTTTTCAAATTCCATGGTATAACTAGCACGACCCTGAGTCATAGAACGAAGTGATGTGGCATAACCAAACATCTCTGACAAAGGAACCATGGCGCGAACAATTTTTGCTGATCCTCTATCAGTCATCTCTTGGATCTGACCACGCTTAGAGCTCAAGTCACCGATAACATCACCCATATTTTCTTCTGGGGTAATAACTTCTACTTTCATTATAGGCTCCATGACAACCGCCTTGGCTTTCATAGCGGCAGATTTGAAAGCCATACTACCAGCCATCTTAAAGGCAACTTCTGAAGAATCAACTTCATGGTAAGAACCATCATAAACTGTGGCTTTTACATTGATAACAGGATAACCCGCTACAACACCTCTATCCATAGTCTCTCTGATACCTTTTTGAATTGGGGCAATATACTCACGAGGAATCACACCACCCTTGATATCGTCTACAAATTCAAAGTTCTCTTCACTGTCTATTAGAGGTTCAACCTTGATCCAACAATGACCATATTGACCACGACCACCAGACTGCTTTACATATTTACCCTCAGCTTCGGCAGACTGTTTGATAGTTTCTTTATAAGCTACTTGTGGAGCACCAACATTGGCCTCTACACCAAACTCACGTTTCATGCGATCAACCAAAATATCCAAATGAAGCTCACCCATACCAGAAATAATAGTCTGTAAAGTTTCTTCATCTGTATGAACTTTGAAAGTTGGGTCTTCTTCTGCAAGTTTTTGCAAAGCTAGGCTCATCTTTTCTGCATCCTGTTTGGTATTTGGTTCAATAGCAACTGAAATAACTGGTTCTGGAAAAACAATTTTTTCTAGAAGAACCTGACGATCTTCACCACAAAGAGCATCGCCAGTTGTAGTCTGCTTTAAACCAATGGCAGCGGCAATTTCACCAGAATAAACATCTGTAACATCTTCACGAGAGTTTGCATGCAAACGAACAATTCTACCAATACGTTCTTTCTTTCCAGTTGTAGTATTTACAACATAACTACCAGCTGAAATTTTTCCAGAGTAAACTCGGAAAAAAGCTAATTTTCCCACAAAAGGATCGGTAGCAATCTTGAAAGCCAGCGCACAAAAAGGTTCATCATCACTAGCTTTTATATCGATCATCTTCTCTTCATCATCTACATCATGGGCTTGAAGGACAGGAACATCTAATGGTGATGGTAAATATCGCACAACAGCATCAAGCATTGGCTGAACACCAATATTTTGTAAGGCTGTACCACAAATTACCGGATATATTTCATTATTCAAAACTAATGTTCTAATACCATCTTTAATTTCATCAATAGACAACTCTTCACCACCCAAATATTTATCCATCAAACTTTCATTGGCTTCGGCAACTTTTTCTAACATTGTTGCTCTATATTTTTCAACTTTTTCTTTCAAATCTTCCGGTATTTCAATTTCTGTCACATTAATACCATACTCTCCTTCAAATTTGAAAGCCTTCTTTTCAATCAAATCAACAACACCAATATGATTCGAATCAGCGCCTATTGGAAGTTGTATAGCAATCGCTTTATTAGAAAGACGATCTCTGATTGAATCCAGACTCATATAAAAATCAGCACCGACCTTGTCCATCTTGTTTACAAAACAGACTCTAGGCACATTATATTTATCAGCCTGTCTCCAAACTGTTTCAGACTGAGGCTCCACACCTTGTGAACCATCAAATACTGCTACGGCACCATCAAGCACACGCAAAGATCGCTCTACTTCTACAGTAAAGTCTACGTGACCTGGAGTATCAATGATATTGATACGATGATCCTTCCAAAAACAAGTAGTAGCAGCCGAGGTAATAGTAATACCACGCTCCTTTTCTTGTTCCATCCAATCCATGTCGGCAGCACCTTCATGGGTTTCGCCGATTTTGTGCTTTTTACCAGTATAGTACAAAACACGCTCAGTTACCGTTGTCTTACCAGCATCAATGTGAGCCATGATGCCGATATTACGAGTTTTTTCTAGTGTATATTCTCGAGGCATAATAAAATGCTTTAAATGCCTGAAAGGCCGGAAAGGCCCAAAAGGCTTTGATTGAAAATTTTCAGGCTTTTCCAGCTTTTCCAGCCTTTCAAGCCTTTGTGTTATCTACGACGTGCGAAGTGGGCAAAAGCTTTGTTGGCCTCGGCCATACGGTGAGTGTCTTCTTTCTTTTTGAAAGCTCCACCAACACCTTCCAAAGCATCTGTCATTTCTGAAGTAAGTCTGTCCACCATGTCTCTTCCTTTTCTAGCGCGAGCTGCAGCAATTATCCAACGAAAAGCCAAAGCATCCTGACGGTCTGAAGTAACAGGCATTGGTACTTGGTAGTTGGCACCACCGACTCTACGAGAACGCACCTCTACAGATGGACGAATAGCATTCATCACATCATCAAAAGCTTTTAGAGCATCCTCTTTTTTTATTTTTTCTTTCAAATTTTCCAAAGCACTGTAAACAATTTTTTGAGCTAAAGTCTTTTTACCATCTTTCATTATCATGTTGATAAATCTAGATACTAATAAACTGTTGTACTTTGGATCAGGGCTTACGACCCTCTTTGGTATTTTTCTTCCTCTAGGCATATTAATCAAAGTTACTTTTTAGTAAATTAGTTTTTTAGTTCTTTGGTCTCTTGGTACCGTACATAGAACGACTGCGTCTTCGACCTTCTACTCCTTGGGTATCATAAACACCGCGCACGATGTGATATCTCACACCTGGTAAATCTTTTACTCTACCACCACGAATAAGAACAATTGAATGCTCTTGTAAATTATGACCTTCACCTGGAATATAAGCAATTACCTCTGTTCCGTTGGAAAGTCTAACTTTTGCAACCTTTCTCAATGCTGAGTTAGGTTTTTTTGGTGTACTGGTATAAACCTTGGTACACACACCACGTTTAAATGGCGCTCCTCGCTTTAGTACAGTCTTTTTTCTATGCAAACTGTCATAGGTAAACTGCATGGCAGGTGATGGTGATTTGCTCACCTTGTCCTGTCTACCCTTGCGAAGTAGTTGGTTTACTGTAGGCATAATCTTTATTTAAGATTAGTTATTAATAAAAAAATTTGGCCACTTGTGCCAAATCATACTTTCATCTAAACGAAGATAAACGTATAAATCGACAAGAGCGATTATTCTTCACCCCCAAACTTGGGAATTACTACGTTCGTAATTTTTACGATGTGGGCATTATAAACCAAGTTGAAATATTTGTCAAGTAATTTTGTCCACCACCTTGACAAAATGTAAAAAATAATGTATAAATTAACTAACTACAAACTGGCCACAGCGCCGAAGGAAAAGCCCATGAAACGTTTTGTTGTCGCCCTTTTCTCGCTCCTCCTGCTCTCCTGCATCCCCCAGGATCAACTCATCACGCACGACAGCGCGAAGATCCTCAAGGACACCCGAAAGGTGGAAGTGCCCCCCTACTTCACAGTCTCGTTCTTGGATCACTCCTGGTTCAAGTGGGCCACAGAAGTCGCCGGTGCAAGCCACCTAGAAAAGGAACTAGACAAGTGCCAACGCCTGCTTCGCAAGCCCACCAACAAGCTGGTGGACACCTGTCGACGCGCTTGGATGTTGGAAGTCTGGATGACTCACGAACCAGAAAATCGCCGGCATCTGGCCATCCAGAAACTAAACTCCATGCACGCCCTCATGCAGGTGAACGGCTGGAGCTCGGACAAAATCCAGCGCTATCTAGAACCGTTCGAGGTTGAGATCGATCTTTCTCCCACCCCATAGGCGACCTCTCTATTCTTGAGACCCAGGTCGCCTTCCCCAGTTCTCAAATATTTAAATATAAATATTTGAGAATAATAAAAAACCCCATTAGGGATTTTTTATTTGTCCCCTCCTTGTGGAGGAGGGGATGAATACTAAAACAATCCATTCCCCCCAGTCAAAAATAAATAAATTACATTAATAATTGGATGGATCCAAGAAAAGCCCACCATGATAAATGCGAGTAGAATAAAAAATCCATACTGCTCCAAGATTTGTTTTACTTTCCACATAGAGTCTGGCAACACAGCATAAAGCAGTTTTGAACCATCAAGTGGTGGAATTGGTAATAAATTGAATACTGCTAGCAAAACATTGGCATACACGACTACAGACAATAACATACTAAGTGGTCCACCTGGAACATATCGCATCAGCTGACCAAAAACAAAGGCCAAAAACAAATTAGAAATTGGTCCAGCAGCTGCTACTGCGGCTGGTCCCCACTTTTGACTTTTCAAGTTATAAGGATTATAGGGTACTGGCTTTGCATAAGCAAACATAAAACTACCCTGAGTTATAACGAGTAATAACAAAGGCATAATTAGTGTGCCCCACTTGTCTATATGAACTATTGGATTCAATGTAAGTCTGCCAGCATACTTGGCAGTCGGATCACCCAGCTGATTGGCCATCCAGCCGTGGGCATACTCATGAAATATTGCCGAGGGAATAATAATAAATAAGAAAAATACTGCCATCATGCCCATAGAATTTATTTTAAATATTAATAGCTTGACAAAATTTTAATAATATTGTATAATTTCGCCGTTATTCAATTATACTAAATTTTTAATAATATGGGAAGAACATGTGCAGATTGTGGCAAAGGGCCAAAAAAAGCAGCTAATCGTAGTCATGCTAAAAACAAGACCTTGCGTACACAAAAACCAAACCTACAAAAGAACGAAAAGGGTGATATGACATGTAATACCTGTCGTAGAACTGATGCAAAAAAAGCAAAATAAAGAATAAAAATCAAAAATTAAAAAATCCCTCCAACTAAGGAGGGATTTTTTATATTTTTAATGTACTGTCTCCCCTGACTTAGACACACTCAATAGTCGAGAGATTTCGTCTTTGGCAACAGTAGTTCCAAAACTCTTCAAATTTCCACCACAGCCAACCATTTTTTTTGCTAAACTAGCAAGACTAGAAACATCTTCGTTGTTGACAATACAATCATGAGCATCGAAGTACTTAATTTTATCACCAACCCTATAAACAACAAGTTCCCCTTCTCCAGAAGAAAAGAAAAAGAAATCCTTATTTCCACTCAAAACTTTTGTTATCTCCGCAACATCGACCAAATCGTCAGCGCCATCTTGTTCGGAAATAGATATTAGGTCTACAGCTACCACGTCCCTACCCAAAACATCTGACAAGGTCTCTGCCAAGTTTTCTATGTCCACTCGTCTATCCTTTTCAGGAAAAACCCCAGGCTGAATTTCAAAACTTGATTCTGCCATATTTTTGTATTTAAATAATATTTTCTATACTATGGCCTAGTATAGAATTAAATTGAATAAAAATCAAGAAGTAAAAAACTCTCCGAATATCGGAGAGTTTTTTTATATTTGACTTTGCTTGTTAGATATTCAAATCATCAACAGCGCTAGTATCAATTTCTTCTTCTACAGCAGTAGCTGGAGCAACTGGATCAGTAGCTGGAGCAGCAACAGGATTAATAGGATTAGCTGAGTGTCTACCGCCTTCTGGTTCATTGATCTTCAAGTTAACGCGAGCGTTATTCTTGGCACCAACGATACGCAAAAGAGTGCGGATAGCACGAGCTGTCTGACCTTGGCGTCCAATGACATAACCGATGTCGCTGACATCAACGTCCAAAGTTAGTAATACTCCACGCTCATCTACTGTGCGTTCTACTTTAACGACTTCAGGCTTTCCTACGATTGCCCTAACGACGCTTTCAAGAAATGCTTGATCTTCCATACGATACATTTTTTAAGTACTCTAAGGTACATGATTTAAACACCGAATTCGACTAAATCCGGGATTGGCGATATTATATCACAAGAAAATCTACGGGTCAAGATGGCTATCCACAATGAACTAGGTCGTCTTCCAGCGACTCAGTACACCGCAAGCACAAAATATAAAATCCTCCGACATTCGGAGGATTTTAATATTCAATCTTTGTTTTTTTACTCTTTTGATTCTTCCTCTTTCTTTTCTTCAGTTTCAGCTTTTGGTTCTTCGGCAGGAACTTCATCAACTTTTTCTTCGGTCTTCTCTTCAACTTTTTCTTCTTTTGGTTCTTCTGCTGGAGCCTCTTCTTTTACTTCTTCGACTTTCTCCTCTACCGGAGCTTCTTCGGTCTTAACAACTTCCTCTGCTTTTGCAGCTTCGGCAGCAGCTTTTTCTTCTTCTACTTTGGCTTTTTGAGCCACCTTCTTTTCTTCTTCGGCCGCTTTAGCAGTCTCATCTTTTTCATTTATTTTTGCTTTGCGTTTGTCGCTGATAGCCACAGATTTTTTCTTTTCTCCAGTTATAACACCAGCTTTTACAAGCAAGTTATTAACTGTCTCAGAAGTCTGAGCACCTTTTGATAACCAATATTTGATTCTATCCTCTTTTAATTCTAAAACTTTAGCAGAATTAACTGGATTGTAGTGACCCAAAATCTCCAAAGCGTGTCCTTGGGTATCACGAGCCTTTTCAGAAATAACCAAACGATATGTTGGTTGCTTCTTTTTTCCTAGACGTTGTAGTCTGATCATTAACATAATTTTTTTTATTTTATCTAATAAATTGTGACGGTTATTAGAGAGTAGCCATATTATAGAGTAAAACTATTTTTTTGTCAAGGGC
>JABIBU010000011.1 GCA_018652595.1 Candidatus Magasanikiibacteriota bacterium
AAGAAATTAAATTGTTCTCTTAGTTTGTTTTCCATAAAATTTACATAAGAGCGGTGTAGGGAGGTACGGAATTTTATGGTAGCTTGAAAGACTGGTGGATTGTATTCTAGTTGGCTAAGCCCGAGTATCTTGGGTTGTTTGGTTCCTTTTCCGCGAGATGGTAGATGTTTTTTTGTAATGTACTTTATAAATTTGTCCAATAGTTTTGGATCAATAATTGTTTGCCTAGCTTCCCATGCTTGCATTATAAGTGGAAATACATCATGTACTCTATAACCAGTCTTACCACTTGTAAAGACAATTGGGGCAAAACTGAGGTGAGGAAAGTGAGAGTACAACATGCGTTTTACCTCGCCTCGGAATGTGTCAGACTTGTCTTCAGCTAGATCCCATTTGTTTACTATTAGTAGCACACTTTTTATATTTTTTTCTAGTAATCCTGCCAGTTGTTTGTCTTGAGAGGAGATTGACTCAGAACCATCAATAACAAACAAAATTATATCAGCATCTTTTACAGCGTCAATGCTTTTGAAAATTCCTTCTCTTTCTAATTTACCCTTAACTTTGGCTTTTCTTCTGATTCCAGCTGTGTCAACAAAGATTATTTGTCTTTTTTTTGTTTTTTCGCCTTCTTCATAACTATAGTCTACCAAAATATCATGTGGTTCACGAGTGGTATGAGCCATTTCACTTACTATCACTTTTTCTTGTCCAATTAGCTTGTTGAAGAGTGATGATTTTCCAACATTTGGTTTTCCAATTATTGCCACATTGATCGGCTTGGTTTTTTTGTCTTTTTTAACTTTTGGGCGTTTTCTTAATTTGTTTAATTCTTTGTGAAGAACATCTAGTAGGTCACCTACATTTCGTCCGTTTGTAGCGGAAATTGCGAAAGGTTCTCCCAATCCCAATCTAGACCATTCTGGATTTGTTAGGTTTAGTTCCAATTTAGTACTGTCTATTTTGTTGGCCACAAAAATAACCGGTTTTACTTCTATGCGACGGATTCTTTTTGCAAGTTCTTTTTCTTGTGGTAATATTCCATTTTTTCCATCGGCCAAAAACATAATTATGTCTGCCTCCTTCATGGCACTCTCGGTCTGGGCTAGTATGTCTTTTTCTAGTGGTACATCATCAGTAAATGTTAGCCCACCTGTATCAATCAGACGAAAGTATTTTCCTCGCCACAATACCAAGCCTTCATTGCTAGTGCGAGTGGTACCAGGTACATCAGAAATTATAGCTTTGTTTTGTTCTGTCAATTTATTAAATAATGTTGATTTACCAACATTAACTCTACCTACTAGTGCGATGATAGGCAGATTGTCCAATTCAATTTTGGCTGGAGTAGGCATAATTTTATTTATTGGTTTATTTGTTTATGAGTTATCATTTTTTTCCTCGATATCATCTCCTAGGATAATTAAAATTTCTGTAGAAGTGGAGGCTAATACGCCGATAGGTAAATTTTCTTTAATTGGAATACCCAGCTCTTGTTGTAGTGCTAGTGCAACAATACTACCATTTGGTGAGATTTTGTAAATAGCACTCTGGGGTTTTGGTCTTTCTTCGGTGTTGCCAACACTGCTAATATAAAATCCTTTTTCTTGTAAGTTCTTCCTAAATCTGGCGGCCATACCCACGACCCATGTACCATTTTTTATCTCAATATTTAATTGTTGTATTGTGGGAGCAACTTGGTCTGGAGTATCGTTGGTTTCTGAGGCTACTTCTTCAAAGACATTTTCTATCATTAGGGTTATATCATCAAAGTTACCAGTCTTGGGCTCTAGTATAAAAGCTCCGTCAGGGGAGTAGCCATTTTTTAAAAAGCCATTTGGGCTATCATCCAATACTACTGTTATAATGTTGTCTGTGTCCAATTCTTTTGTTAGTCTCAAAAATGACATCAGGTCAGAAAATTCTAAGTCAGTATCTATATGAGTATCAAGAGTTTTTATTATATTATTTATCTTGAGAGGGTTTATCAATGTGCTAAAAGATAGTAATTTTTCTTTTAGAGCCAGAATAATTTTTTGTTGTCTTTTGGCGCGAGCAAAGTCTGACCCCTCACCTCCGCCACCGTGGCGTGAGCGAGCATATTGTAGGGCTGTAATACCGTCCATTATTTTTGTACCTTTTTCAAAGCTGACAGTCTGAAATTCATGGTTATCAGCTGGAAACATTTCATCTGTAAAAGATCTGTCTACGTTTACAGTGACACCACCAACTTCATCTATTATCTCGGAAAATGCAGTGAAGTCTACTCTAGTATAGTAATGTATATCAATATCAAAAGTATCTTCAATTACTTCTTTTGCGAGCTCGCTTCCGTTTCCTCTTTTTTTGGCTTCACCAAATGCACTTGCATGATTTATCTTGTACCAGCCGTGTCCTGGTATTTCTGCTCCCAGATCACGAGGGATAGATATCATGGCGATTTGTCCTGTGGAAGGTCTTAGGCTGGCTATAATTATTGTGTCAGTAAGAAATGGTCCATCGTGTCCCACGCCTCCCATGCCAAGGAGTAATACATTTATTCTATCATTTTTTTCTCCTTCTAGCTGATAAGTCTTGCTAAGTACATAATGAGTCATTTTTTTGAAGAAGCCTTGGGGTTCCTTTGGTTCTAGTGTGTTTGGGTCATATGCAGCCGGGTCATTTGGGGCGCTGTACTCTGTTATAGACTTGGTCACACATCCACCTATTATCAATATAATAAAAATCAGAAAAACCCAGAAAATAGTTCGTCTAGGGTTGGGAGATTTTGTTAATTCTTCTTGGTGCGTCTCTGTCGATAAGAAGTTGATTTGTCTTCTTTCCATATGCCGATATTATACTAGAAAAAAGGACTCTTGACAATGGTTGATTTTTCATCATTTTTTAGGTATAATAAAGTCAGATAAAAAGGCTTTTTTGTCAAAAAAGGTCAATATAATTATTATTAGGTAATTTTATGCCAGAAGTAATAAATGATGACATAACAATTGGTGATATCTTGCATGAGTGGACTATACAGCAATACGATCGTCACGATCGTGGTACATTGTGGTATATACTAATGATTGGTTTAGGTTTGTTATTAGTGTTATATGGCGTTGTTACTGGTAATTTTCTTTTTTCTCTAATTGTAATACTTTTTGGTATAATAATATTTTTGCAATCTCACCAAGAGGCACCACAAGTACCTTTTCGTATTACAGACTTAGGTGTGGTGGTGGGCGGTAAGTTTTATGAATATTCAGAATTTGAAGGTTTTTATATAATTTATAAACCTCCATACACAAAGACATTATTTTTAGATACCAAAAGTGTCCTACAGCCAGTACTAAAGGTTCCTCTGTTGGACAATAATCCTATAGAAGTAAAGCATAGTTTGCGGGAGTTTTTGGTTGAGGATACCGAAAAAGAAGAAGAGCCTTTGGCAGATAGAGCAGCTAGGAATTGGAAAATACACTAATTCAAAATATACATATCAATATAGAAGAGTCAGGTAGAGCTTGACTTTTTTGTTTATTTGGGATATAATGATGTGGCGAAATACAAGCTCTCGTCGTTCAACGGATAGGACACTGGTTTGCGGAACCGGCAATGTAGGTTCGATTCCTGCCGAGAGCACATGCTAACCTCCTCAAAAAGGAGGTTTTGTGTTACAATGATTTTATATGCAATTTCATACACCAGTAGTAAAATTGAATCGTGTGGGCAAGGCTTTGGAAAATAGGCTCAAACGTTTGGGTATTGAAACGGTTCAAGAGCTTCTTTTTTATTTTCCATTTCGCTACGAAGACTACAGTAAGCTGAGGAATATAAAAGATTTGCAAGATGGTGAGCAGGTGACAATAAAAGGAAAAATAGAGCTAATTGCCAACAAACGATCCCCAAGAAAACGTACAATGATTACTGAGGCAGTTGTGGCAGACGAAACAGAACAATTAAAAGTTGTTTGGTTTGGTCAGCCTTTTATTACAAAAACCTTGAAACAGGGCGATAGTGTATATTTGTTTGGAAAAGTTAGTAGTGATATGTTTGGAATGCAGATGGTGGGACCAGCTTATGAGAAAGCAAAAACCTCACCCCAGCCCTCTCCTTGTAAAGGAGAGGGGGTATCTGAGACAACACATACGGTTAGAATAGTCCCCATGTATTCCTTGACTAGTGGAATCACTCAAAAACAGATTAGATTTTTGATTAGCCAAATTATTGATTTGGCAGATAGGCTACAAGATTGGCTACCAGGAGACTTGAAAGAAAAGGCTGATGTGATGGATTTGGGTGAAGCGGTTCGGGCAATTCATTTTCCTGAGAGTAATGATGAGTTGCAACATGCTTTGCGAAGATTAAAATTTGATGAACTGTATATTTTGCAATTGCGAGGAGAGCTTCTCAGGCAATCTATAAAAAAATCAATTGCTCCAGAAATAAAATTTAAAGAAGATGAAATAAAGAAGTTTGTAAAAAGACTACCATTTGAATTAACAAAAAAACAAAAAATATCCGCTTGGGAGATTTTGCAGGATATGGAGAAGTCTGAGCCAATGAATCGTTTGCTTGAGGGTGATGTTGGGTCTGGAAAGACTGTGGTAGCGGCAATGGCAATGTATAATGCAGTTTTGAGCGGTCATCAAGCGATAATTATGGCGCCAACAGAAGTGCTTGCTTTTCAACATTATGAATCATTGTCTGAATTATTTGATGATTTAGATATTGAGGTAAGTCTTTTGACAAGAAGT
>JABIBU010000001.1 GCA_018652595.1 Candidatus Magasanikiibacteriota bacterium
GTTTTTATTTTTGGCATGATGATAAGCAGTAACTGCGATCATCGTTGCATTGTCCATGGAATAAGAAGGCTGAGGAACAAGGAAAGTATACCCACAGGGCATCCCTCTTCGGGGAGAAGTTGAAAATTGTTTCTTTATTGCTTCTTCCAATGTGTCGCGTAATTTTTTGTTTGCAGATACGCCACCACCGAGAATCACTGTTTTTGGTTTATATTGCTTTACAGCTTTAATTGTTTTGTGTACAAGTAGGTCAACAATGGCTTGTTCAAAACTCGCGCAGAAATCTTTTAAGGTTTTAGGTTTTAGGTTATAGGTATTAGCATCTTTATTTTTTTTGGCATTATCTTGTAGCCAATATAATGCCGAGGTTTTTAGACCAGAAAAACTAAAATCAAAATCTTTTGAGTTAATCATAGGACGAGGGAATTCTATTGCCTCAGGATTTCCTTTTTCTGCGTACTTAGAAATTTTTGGTCCACCCGGATAATCAAAGCCTAGTAATTTTGCAACTTTGTCAAAACACTCTCCAGCGGCATCATCGCGTGTTCCGCCTACTCGTTCATACTTACTCTCTTCAGTACTTAAAATAAGTTCTGAGTGACCTCCAGACGCTACCAAAGATAAGATAGGGTATTCAGTTTTACCCACTTTTTCGTCTTTTTGTATTTTTACACTATAGATATGACCTTCAATATGATTTATACTCACAATAGGAACATTCCAGAGATGGGATAGTGTCTTAGCTGTCTCAACACCAACAAGTAGGCCGGTAATTAATCCCGGCCCTGAAGTTACAGCAATAATGTCAGGGTTGTCTTGATTTTTCATTACTTCTTCAATCACAGGCAATATTTTTTCGGCATGAAGTCGGCCGGCAATCTCTGGGACCACGCCACCATATTTTTTGTGTATTTCAATTTGGCTAGCAGTTTTTTCAGCTAGTATTTCAATCTTTTCTTCTGTTATATCTATCAAGGCGACAGAGGTGTCGTCACATGAGGATTCAATACCTAAAATAATCATATAGTTATATTCTAGCTCAATTTAGGTTAAAAATCAAGTATCAAAAAACAGCTGATTAGCTGTTTATTTTTTCTTGATAAAATGGCATCCAATACTTTCTTTTCTGTCTAGTGCTGCTTGGGTAATGAGCATTGCATTTATACACAAGCTTTTTAATTCAATAATTTCCTTACCGATATCTTTTTTATATACCTCCTCTATCTGAGTATTATATTTGTTCAGATTGTCCAGAGTTTGTTTTAGGTTTTTTTGATTTCTGATGATACCTACGTTTTTCCACATTAATTTTTGTATTTGGTTTTTTATATTTAAAATTTGCCTTGTGTTTGGCGAGCACACCCCAGTATTTCGTGACTTTTCATTCTCAATAGGGGATTTCTTATTCTTCTTTACATACTCTTTTGCGGATTCAATAGCTTTGGAACTAAAAACCATACATTCTAGTAGGGAATTAGAAGCTAAACGATTGGCACCATGAACCCCAGTATGGGCTACTTCTCCAAAGGCAAAAAGTCCAGGAATATTTGTTTCACCTTTTAAATTGGTGTGTACACCTCCACAGACAAAGTGAGCGGCTGGGGAAATTGGAATTAGGTCGCGATCTATTTTTATACCATGCCACCATAGGTTTTCAAAAAGATATGGAAAACGTTTTTTTATAAAACTGCTACCTTTGTGTCTGATATCCAAAAATACTTTTCCATTTTTTAGTTCTTCAAAAATAGCTCGAGAAACAATATCACGAGGAGCCAAATCAGCAAGCTTGTGATATTTTGACATGAATTTTTCTCCTTTATCATTTACCAAAAAACCACCCTCACCACGAACAGTTTCCGATATTAGTAAAGCCGGTTTATTTTTTTTATCCAATGCTGTCGGGTGAAATTGAATAAATTCCATACCTCTAATTTCTGCACCAGCCTCGTGTGCCATGGCGACCCCGTCTCCTGTGGCAATTTTTGGGTTTGAATTGCGCAAATATACCTGTCCTGCTCCACCAGTGGCTAAGATTGTGGCTTTTGCAGAAAAATTTAATATTTTATTTTGTTCAGTATCTAAAACTAGTGTTCCTATACATTTTTCGTTCTTTATTAATAGCTTATAAGCCAAGTGTGATTCAAAAATATTTATATTTTTGTTGTGCCTTACTTGGTGGATCAGCGCTCGTTCTATTTCTTTTCCAGTAGTGTCGTGAGAGTGGGCGATTCTTTTTGCGCTATGGCCCCCTTCTTTGCTTAGGCAAAGCTTGTCTTGTTTTTTGCTAAAGCCAACACCTAGATCGATTAGGCGCTTTATCTCTTTTGGGGCTTGTTTTATCATTAGTTCCACTGCTTTTTTGTTATTCAAATTGCAACCTGCCTTTAGTGTGTCCTCAATGTGTTTATCAAAGCTGTCATACTTATCAAGTACAGCTGCGATACCACCCTGGGCATAGTTGGAATTACTTTCCATTAATTCTTTTTTGGTGACAATAGCGACGGTTCCATATTTACTAGCTTGCAAAGCAAAATTAAGCCCAGCGATACCGGAGCCTATTACGAGGAAGTCATAATTAAATTCGTTCATATCCGTCTAATCAGTTTGATTCGTGTATCTATTTGGTAGATTGTTTAATAGATACACGGATTCAACAGATATAACGGATTAGAACTAATTTTTATAAAATATTTAAAGAAATGTCCAAAGACTTAACTGAATGCGTCAAACTACCCAAAGAAATAATATCAACACCAGTCTTTTGGTATTCACGAATATTTTTTTCTGTTATTCCACCAGATGCTTCTATAATGATGTCCGGATTTGTTTTTTTGATCTGCTTTATTATTTTTTTGATCTTTTCTGGTCTCATATTGTCTAGCATTATTGCACCAGGATTTAGTTTGGCGAATTCAAAAACCTGTTTTTCTGTCTTACACTCTATTTCGTAGAAAGAAGTTATGGGTTTTAGGTTATGGGTTTTAGTATTGGCGATGTGATTGTCTTTTATCAAGATCCAGTCGTAGAGTCCTAGTCTGTGTGTTCCACCACCACCGAGTGCCACAGCTTTTTTGTCTAAGAGCCCCCATTGTGTTTTGCGAGTAGAGCAGAGGAGGGGGTTGTTTTTAGTTATGAGTTTATTAGTCTGTGTTGCAATTCCAGACATTCGTTGAAGAATATTTAAGATAGTTCGTTCTAGTTTTAATATGTCTTTGATTTTTCCTGATAGCTTAATTATTTTTTCATTCTTTTTAATTTTCTGCCCATCTTTTTTATAGGTTTTAGGTTTTAGGTTGTAGGTATTTAGGATGCTTTCAACTTCTTCTAATCCAGCCAAAATACAGTTTTCTTTGACGGTGATGATTGCTGTAACTTTTGGATTGGATTTTATAATGGTGTCTGTTGTGATATCACCCTTGGTATCTAAATCTTCTTGTAGCATAAAATCTACCAACCATTTTACTTGGGTGTTATATTTTTTATTTTTGAGAGACAATTTTTCTTTTTGATTGAAATATTTTTTTATGGTTTGATTTTTGGTCATATTAGTTTTTTATCATTTTGTCTAGTGCTTTTTTTGCTTTTATTTTAATATCTTCGCCTACTTCAATAACATGCTTTTCTTGCTCTAGAGATTCTAATACATTTTCTAGTGTATTTTTTTTCATTTGTATGCAAACACTGCCGACTGAGTAGAATTTTTTATTCGGAACTTCGATTTGTAGTCTTTCTATCATTCCCATTTCCGTGGCAATAATAAATTCTTGGGCATCACTTTCTTTTGCATAGGTAATCATTCCAGATGTTGAGGTCACGTGGTCAGCTTGCTCAATTATTTCCATTGGACACTCTGGGTGAACTACTACTTTTGCATCTGGGTGAAGTTCTTTTCCTTTTTTTAATTTTTCAATTAAAATTTTTGAGTGAACATAACAAAATCCATCCCAAGGAATTATTTGTTTTTCAGGTAATTTTGATTGGACATAGTTTGCTAGATTTTTATCAGGAAGAAAAATTATTTGTTTTGCATCTAGATTTTTTACTATTTCCACAGCATTGGCAGAAGTGCAACAGACATCACAGTGAGCTTTTGTTTCGGCTGTAGTATTTACATAGCAAACAGTTTTTGCTTCTGGATATTTGGCCTGCATCTGTTTCAGTTCTTCTGTATCAACCATACCTGCCATTGGGCACCTAGCTTCGTAAGTTGGGAGCAAGACTGTTTTGTCTGGGTTTAGTATTTTTGCAGTTTCTGCCATAAAGTCGACCCCACAAAATAGGATGATTTTTGCATCTGTTTCTACAGCACGCTTTGCTAGTTCTAGTGAATCACCAATAAAGTCAGCAATTTGATAAATTTCTGGGCGTTGGTAGTTGTGTACCAAAATAACAGCCTGCTTTTCTTTTTTTAAATTATTAATTTTATCTACTAGTTTTTTCATATTTCTTATTTTGGTGCCAGAAATGTTGATATTGATTTTTAATTTTTTTACTTGTATATTTTTTTCTTCAAATAATTCTTCGACCCAATCATTGCCAGTGTAGACTACATCGAAATTGCCGGCTATGTTTTTTACATGATCTATCCAGTTGTTTTCATCATGAATATCTGGAATTGCAATTATTTTGTAATTTGTGTTTGAGTTTTGTAGAGACTTTTCAATCATACTTTTTCTCTCTTTAAAACTATGTGGATTTTCACTAGTATCACTATATTGAGAGCTTCCAATGCCAATAATAATCTCGTCTTCAGAGATTTGTTTTATTGCGTCTAAATGTCCCTCGTGAAAGGGTTGGAATCTTCCTATAAATAATGCTGTTTTCATAACACTGATTACGTTGATTTTATTGGATTACACAGATTGGTAAAGGTTTTCTTTTGTGTTCTGAATTTTTTATTAAATTTTGCACTAGTTTCACATCGGTATCAACAAAATTATTTAAACTTTCATTATTTTCTCCACCCGAGGCGGATCTGTCTTGGTCGGAAATTGCCATCAAGATTTTATCTAATTTATCATAAGTTATTCCCAATTCATCTTCATCAGTCTGTCCTTCCCAAAGCCCAGCAGTTGGCGGGCGATCAATAATTTCTTGTGGAATACCAATATATTTTGCTAGTTCGCGTTCTTCTGTTTTGTATAGATCTCCAATTGGCAAAAGATCTGCTCCACCATCACCGTGTTTGGTAAAGTAGCCTGTCATTATTTCAGTTTTGTTTCCAGTGCCGAGTACTAGTCCATTTATTTCATTTGCCTTTGAATACAGCAGTGTCATTCGAATTCTGGTCTTGAGGTTGCCAAGGGTTTGTCTACCGAGTTCGAAATCTAGTGTTTCAGTGTAGCTTTTTAAAATAGGATCAAGCTGTAAGTTGTAAGTTGTAAGTCGTAAGTTTTTTGCTACCAATATTGCTAAGTCGAGATCTTCTGTGGTGTTGGTGGAGGAGGGGAGGATAAAGGTATGCACTTTGTCGGCCCCAAGGGCTTCTACGGCCAAATATGCGACTACAGAGGAGTCTAGACCACCACTAAGACCCAAAACAACCGGTTTGTCGCCAGCCTGGATTTTGATAAAATTTATGAGTTTTTGCTTAATTTGCTCTAATTTCATATATAAGTCTTATTCTAACAAAAAAATGGCTTTTTGACCATTTTTTGAAGATTACTTTTATTAGTCAAAATGATCCATTATCTAGATAATGGTACTATATAATGTTACAGAAGTCAAAAAGTAAAACAACCTGCAAAATTGGCAGGTTGTTTTTTAATAAATATTTTTTTAGTCTACTTCTAATTAGTTACATCCAGTTATTATTCCATTGACAACTACTGTGGTAGAAGCTGCTCCACAAGTACCAGTCCAACCAGCGTTTGCACCAACAAAAATACCACTATCAAATCTTACTACGCCATCAACCTCTAGCTGGTCTACAATATATAAACTGGAACTAGTTAAACTTAGCCCAGGAACAGCAAGTTCAGATGCCCCTATCTGCACACGACCATCGCGAACTCCATTATTGTTAACACCAGCGTAAAGTTTTAAATCTGGTCCAGACCCATCTTCATCTGTATCTTTTAGTGCATAAATAGAAGCTGTATAATCTTCGAATACAATATCTCCTCCTTCAGTAGATAGTGCCTTTCCAAAACCAGATGCCATCACTATTCCATTTGCAAGAGCAGATCCTCCCGGAGTGTTATAAACCAATTGGAGAGCTCTATATTCATGTGTCTGAGTATCATTATCATCTCCAGTAAAACTAATTGACAGGCCTCTGGTAGTATTCTCTTGGGTGTGACCAGCAGTGGCACCTGTCATGTTAATTCTCATACCTGTGGTGTCTTGATCATCTGTTGCACTCTTTACCTCTAAGTGCACTATTTCTGAAGCGGAAGAATTATTCGTTGTGGATGCATCAATATATACATAGTCAGTAGCTCCTAGAGTAGTTGTTACTTGGCCATTTGAAATAATTGTTCCCAAATAAGCTGTACCAGAAGCAAATACATTCCCCCAGGCAGATCCCGAAGCACCTAAATCGTAGGTATTATTGGCACTAGGTAAGATATTACTAGCTACATCAGCTGTGACAACCATTTTATCAGTAGCTGCATTTCCAATGGTGGTGGTAGTACCATTGACTGTGAGATTGCCTGTTAAGGTGGAGTTTCCTGTGACTCCCAATGTTCCGCCAACAGATACATTGTTTGCTATTGTAGTAGCTGCAAAAACAACTACAGGGGCCATCAATAGGCCAATAGCGAGGGAAAGAAAAAACAGTGTTCTTTTTTTCATATGAGTTAGATTAGATTAATTTATTATATAAAATTATTTAATTAAGACTACTTTTGATTATTTATTATTAATCCAACACTGTGCCATCGGGATATATTTCTGCTTCATCTATTGTGACAATTCTATCCCATCTAAAATTAAGACTCTCAAAAGCTGTTTCGTCTTTGACATGTCTCTTTTTGCCATCTTCTAGCCTGTATACTTTGGGGTCATTTTCATATTTAATTATAGTGTAGTTGGGATGGCGGTCTGTATAGTCAATTTCAGAGCCAACGCTATATTTATCAAGTAAAGCCTCATCAATATCTTCTATCCAGTCCCATGAATAGTTGAGAGAGTTAAATATACTTTCGGCAGTGATCCAATACTTTTCTGTACCCAAGAGTAGATAAACTTTTGGATCGGTCACTGTCTTTACTAATGCACCATATTTTGGGTCGTACTTTGGGCCCCATGGCATGAAACCAAGGGCGTCATCTTTTGTGGAGTCTAGCTGGGTCTCACTTACCAATACGACATCTGACCATGAATCAAAGTAGGTAAAAAAGACATCAGAGCGCTTGAATGCGCGTTTGGCACAATCTTTTGTTACATAGTATACCGCACTGTCATTTTCATTTTTGTAGGCTTGTCCCGTCTCTAGATTGCAGTCTGTTGTATCGTTGCCATAGTATGCACTATCATGTTCTTGGTCAGTTAGCTCAATGCTATCTGATACAATGATAGAGCCTCCTGATTCACCCATGATTTTGGTGTAGACTTGTTTAATACCATTGCCCAATTCTAATTTCCACTCCTTTCCACTTGCGTAATCTTCGAAACTAACACCTTCAAATGAATTGGAATTGGAAATTGCAATTTTATCAGCATCTTTGTAGTTAAAATTGAGAGTAACTGAAGTTGTATCAGTCTTTTGGGCACCAGCGTCAATAGCAAAACCATCAATTCCTTCTTTGTCTATGCTTGGGAGCAAAATGATCGAATAGCCACTTATACTAGAACATGTACCGCTTGGAGTTAGCGTGATTGTGTGTTGAGATACATCACCACTACAAGTTAGTGTTATAGATGAGGCAGAATTAGTACAAGTAGATGCTGTTGAACATCTATTGTTGCTGGTTACAGCGAAACCACTACGATTGGAAGAAGTGAGGGATACAACCGAATTAGCTTCTACGATAAATTGTACATTATTAGTATCTACTGTAAAGGATTGAACTGAGGTATTTGTGCCTAGAGTAAAATTATTACCACCTATAGTAAGGATAGCACCCGACCCAGCACCAACGTCGTTTGCAGCAAGTGTATATAGTGGAGTCAGTATTGTGATACACAAAAACAACAAACTAAATTTTATTTTATTCATACAAAATTATCTACTAATATTTATTGATATATTATACTCCTTTTTTGTGTGTTAATCAAAAAAAAATAGGAAATTGTGGATAAGTGGACCAACTTAATTTTGAGGATAAATTAACTCTTGACTTATCTTTCAAAATATAGTATAATATTCCCGTCATTTATGGCCCGTTCGTCTAGTGGTTAGGATTCCAGGTTTTCATCCTGGCGACAGGGGTTCGATTCCCCTACGGGCTACAAAGCAGAATTTGGAGATTCTGTTTTTTGTTTACAGGGCGTAGCTTAGCGAAGCCCTGTTTTCCACACCCGTGTATTGACAGTTTTTTCAGTCTATGATATTATATGTGCATCCACAGACAGTAGCTCCTAGTCATTCGACCGGGTTAAATATGCTACCGAGGAATCTAATTTCAGCTATATGCTGGAGAAGGTCGAAGATTCTCTTGAGATTGTGGTGAAAACCACATTTTTTGTTTGATAAATTAACCTAGGTAATACAAGTTAATTAATCAACATAGTTATTTAGAATTATGCCTAAAACAAAACAACAAAAAGAAGAAGCGATCAAGGTGTTGACTGATAATATCAAAAATGCCAAGTCAGTTATCTTTGCTAATTTTCAGGGTTTGAAGGTATCAGAGTCTGAAGAATTACGCCAGAAATGTCGTGAGCAAAATATTGGTATTGTTGCCAGCAAAAAGACCTTGGTAAAGAAGGCCTTAGCTGACGCTGGTTTTGATGTTGATACAAAATCTTTTGAAGGTGGTGTATCAGCCTTGTTTGGTCTAGAAGATGAAGTTGCTCCTGCCCAGGTATTGAGTAATTTTGCCAAAGATCATGATGTAGTCAGTTTCTTTGGTGGAGTACTCGAAGGAAACTTCATTGATGCTGCCAAAGTTACAGAATTATCAAAACTACCAAGCAAACAAGAACTTTATGCCAAATTGGTTGGCTCTATCAACGCTCCAGTTTCTGGCTTTGTAAATGTACTAGCTGGTAACTTGCGCGGATTGGTAAATGTCCTAAATGCAGTAAAAGATGCTAAAGCGTAGATTGCGGATTTAGCACGAATTAAAAAATTAATCACGAATAATAATAAATATTATGACTGAAGAAAACGTAAAACCAGAGGATACAAAAGAAGAAGCTCCTAAGGTAGAAGAAACAAAAGAAGAAAGCAAGGACGTGGAAGTTCCTGCAAAATTCAAATCTCTAGTAGAAGAGATTGAAAAAATGTCTGTTCTAGATTTGGCAGAACTTGTCAAAATCTTGGAAGATAAGTTTGGTGTATCGGCTGCTGCTCCTGCCATGATGATGGCTGGCGCTCCTGCTGCTGGTGGCGAAGCTGCTGCAGAAGAAAAAAGTGAATTCGATGTAGAGCTAGTAGATGCTGGTGGTACAAAGATCGCTGTTATCAAAGCAGTAAAAGAAATCACTGGTCTTGGGCTTGCTGATGCCAAAGCTATGGTAGACGGTGCTCCAAAAGTGATCAAAGAAGCTGTTAAGAAAGAAGAAGCAGAAGAAATGAAGAAGAAGCTTGAAGAAGCTGGTGCTGCTGTTGAACTTAAATAATAGCATTGATTTTATCGATTTAAAAACACTCCCAATTAGGGAGTGTTTTTTTGTTTTGGGTTTCTTTTATTGTGTAATAGCTGCTTTCAATCTACTCACCATAACAATGGCAAACAGTAGGATTGCTGCGCCAATGAATTGGGTGGTGTTCATGAGCTTTCCGTGGACAAAATATTCAAATACAACAGCAGACAAGGGGAGTCCTAGCTCGGCGATAGTAGAGACAGAAGCTTTAGTATGTTTTAGACCAAAATAGTAGAGGAACATGGCGACACCTCCAGAGCTAAAAATAATTATAAAAAGATAGCTCCATTGTGTGCCTGTGACTGTGGGAATTGCAGTATGTCCTCCAGTACTTAGCATTATGATAAGTACAATCAAAGATGTAAGTCCAAAACGGATGTAAGTTCCAACACGGAAATTAGTGTCCTTTAGAGCGCCTTTACTAAATACAGTAGATGCTCCCCAGCACAACGCAGCTAATAGTCCAAACATGGCTGCGACTGTAGTCTTGTCGCCAGTATCAAAGTTTGGTACTAGTTCTGGAAAGGCGACAGCGTAGGCACCAATAATTGCCAATATTGCGTAGACAAAGAATTTTTTTGGTAGTCGTTCTTTCAATATCAGCCAAGCTAGAAAAATGGCAAAAATCGGTTGAACTTTTTGCATCAAGATAACGGCTGACAAATTGGCAAAGTTTACATAAAATAAACCTTTTGTAATAGCCAATGTTCCCAGGGCTCCACCAAATAGAGCGACTAAGAAAAAATAAAAATAACCTTGCTTGGTTATTCTGCCCAGTTTTTTTCGTTCATAAATCAAAAATGGAACCATAATTACAAAAGCAATTGCATGTTCCAAAAATACTACGGTGGCTACTGGCAATGAATAAAGTGCGGGGCGTAGTACTACGCCATCCAAGCCCCAGAGAATAGCTGCCAGAGCTATCATTGCTGGGAAGATCCAGAGGTGTTTTTTCATATATATAAAAATAAAGAGAGGGTTTTCCTCTAAACCTCTCTATTAATTAGTAGTTAAATTTGTAAATTTTGTTACTATCCAAGATGTATATTGTTTTGCTTTCTTCTTCTACTATCATACTGGTTGGGCTCTGCCAAGAGTTTGATGTATATTGATTTAGCATCTTTCCTTCTTTGTCCAATATGATTACACGCTTGTTGGTTGGCTCCAATATATAGATATTTTGCAGGCCATTGTAAGTCCAGATTTGGGTTGGGTTGTCTAATGCTGGATCTAGGCCTGTGATATTAAATTCTTGTTTTTTTCCTGCGGTAAGTTTTATTATTTCACCACTAGATTTCAAAACAAATAGATCACCATCAATAGCAATAGATACGCCATCTGTTATATCTATATCGCCATCCTTTATCCACGATGCTCCTTTGTCATATCCGGTCTGAGTTTGGCTATGGCGATAGATTTGATTGTTTTTTGTGTCTAGAGAGTAAAGTTTTCTATTGTAGACAAAGATACCCGATAGTACCACTTCTTCATTTTCAAAGCCTATATCTTTGGTAGAAAGTAGGGAAGATTCTTTGTTATATTCTGATACGCTAGAATCACCACTGACAAATACAATTTTGTCTTGCTCCTTTGGTGTAGAGGAATATACTAAGTTAGTAATATTATTATGATCCTTTGTCTCTATGCTATTGCCGTTTAAATTTATTTTATAAAATGAAACGTCTTTTTCTCCATACGCTAGCAGGATGTTATCGATCTTCGCAAGTTTTATTGTGTCCACATTAGAATTTATTTGCGATAGGTCTGCTATGGTTTCTGGTTCAACCACTGATAGTTTTCTTAGTTTCATGAGTACGGAATCAACCTCATTTGATAGTTCTAATATTTTATCCTTTTCTTTTTTGCTATTATTTGGAAGCTTTGTGACTATTTGTTCAGCTTCTTGTAATAGGCTTAGAGCTCTTTCGTTATTTCCATAAATAATACTAGCGTCAGCTGCATTTTTTTTGTCTATTACAGATTGTATTTGGTTGTGGTAGGCTTGTTTTTCTGCTTGCCAGTTTTCTTTTACCTTATATGTTGTAATGCTACCCAAAAAGACTATTGCCAGTACTATTGAGCTAACAAAAAGCATCTTGCTAAGTATGGGGAGTTTGTAGAATGCTTCTTTCTTTTCGTGTATATTGTTTTTTATATTTCTTACAACATCATGACGTTTTTTGTCTTTGTTGGTTATTAGAAGAAAAAGTAAGATGCTTCCTCGTCCTAATTTTATTAATATTCTTTTTAGTAGTCTAAAAAGCCCGAGTGTTCCCAAAACAAGAGTTTTGCCAAGTGTAATTAAAATAGTATTAAAAATAGATTGCTGTCCTTTGTCTTGGCGCCTACGAAAGTTTGTTTCTATTGTGCCTTTTTTCTTTTTTACTATGCTTTCTGGGCTTTTTTCTTCTTTTGATCTATATTCTTTTATTTTTTTCTTGACACCCTTTAAAATTGGAGGAGATAGTATTTCTTTGGTGTTTTTTTCTTGGGCTACAAGTTTATTGATAGATGCATCAGAGCCCTTTTCTTGGTAGATAGAAGAACGACCAGTTTTTGGTATATCGCTTGGGTAGTGCATTAATATTCCACCAAATGATATGTCGCTGTCTAGATCTTTTAAAACTTTTTGTATGTGTCCGGCACTTTGGGAGGTGTCTCTGGTGTTGATAATTTTTTGGACACGATCGTGTGTAAAATAATCAGTAACGTGTGGGGTGGATATATAAAGATAGTCATTAATATTTACATTTCCTTGTATGATAGAAGAGAATAGGTGATCGGTGCCTTTTTCTGATTCTTGTCCTTCCATTATGTCGATTTGTTCTAGATCACCTTCTTTGTTTTTAAAAAATAAAATTACATTTGGATTTCCGTGATATGCAAAAGAGACTTCATGATTTCTCATGACGCCAACCAGACAATTTACAACTGAGTTTTTGTATTGCAAAATATGATGTCCGCGTCTATTGATATATTCTAGCGTTGCTTCAAAAGGATCTTTGTCTCCATTTGCGTCAGTCTCATAGTAACCAGATTCTAGATCATCAATCATTTGTTGGAGATGTTCAATTTGTTCTAAGGGTCCATTATTGATTTCGGCCAAAGCAAAAAAATAGCCTTTTTTTCTTTCTTCGGCGTTACTAGGTTCTGTAATATGGAGTAGAACATGAGATCTCTCTTGGTTGCTACCCTCGACAAAAAATTCTTCCAATTCTAGTATATCTGGCATATATGATTTGGTGTGACTTTTGACTTTATCTTATATACATATTATACTATATATCGCAAAAGCTGAAAAGGCCTATCCGAATATTGGAAAGGCTCAAAGGGTCTAAAAGCCCTAAAATGCTTTTTAAAACTATTCTAAGCTTTTCTGGCCTTTTGGGCCTTTTAAGCTTTTTAAGCTTTTCATATTATGCTTGAACAACTATTTGGTTCAAAGACCAGATTCAATTTATTAAAAGTATTGTTTCGTCAGGCCGACAATCCGTTTTATGTAAGGGAGTTGGCTAGGCTCATAGATACACAGATAAATGCTATTAGGCGTGAGCTTGAGCTTTTGCTAAAGCTCGGAATTGTAAAAGAGGAAGAAGTGGATACTAGTGAAAAAACTACCCAAGGAGCCAAGCTTCGCAAGTACTATATTTTGGACAAAGAATCACTTCTATATCCTGAATTACAAGCCCTACTTCTAAAGGCAAAAATTTTGGGTGAAAAAGAATTTATAAAAGAGATCACCAAGAGAGCCGGGGACATTTCTTTGTTTTTGCTTACTGGCAAGTTTACTAGTCGCGAGGGAATGTCTAGCGACCTGCTTCTAGTTGGTAAGATAAAAGAACGAACTCTTGCCAAGATTATATCTCAATATGAAAAAGATTTTGGGTTTGAGATAATGTACACCACTATGACTGACCAAGAGTTCAAGGACCGTCGTCATGTGATGGATAAATTTCTGTATTCTCTATTTGAGGCGGATAATTTGAAGGTTATCAATAAATTAAATGTCTAATATGTATTTGCTTTTTGATCTATCATCCAGAGATATTGTTCATCTGGCTTTGTTTGATTCAGGTTCTATTGAACACAAAAAGTACTCTGGAATGAATAGAGAGCTATTGAGTTCTGTAGATGATTTTTTGAAATTGCAAAATATTAAAAAAGAAGATGTAGGAGGAATAATGGTAGTCGTGGGTGCTGGTAGTTTTACGAGTACTCGAATTGCTTGTGTTGTGGCCAATACTTTCGCCTATGTTTTACAGGTTCCACTTTTGGCTATTGGAGAAGATAAGATTGATAGTGCGCAAGACTTAATTCCAGAGCTTTTGAAACAGACTAAAGGACAATATATTTCAGCGACCTATTCAGGTGAGCCGAATATTGGGAAGAAGAAAAAATAATTTTAATTTTTAAGATATGCATAAAAAAGAAGGTGTAATTAGGCAACCTGATCTTTTTCTTGAAAATGATCCAGAACTAAAAAGAAAATCAGAGAAAGTAAATTTTCGGGTGAGTATTTTGGGTGGTAAATCTGGTGAGCAGGATGCAGATGAACTTGGGTATGAGTTAACCAAAGATTTTTTTTCAATACAAACTGGAGGATATAATAGGGGGGCGATGAAAAGTGGTCTAGAGGGGGCTGATAGGGCACTAAAGGAGATGAAGGAAGATGCCCAAACTAAAAGAATATTGGGTCATATATGCCCCACCCCAAAAGGTATAGGGATGGAGAGAATATCTCCCGACGAGGTGTTTAAGGGTGAACATACCCATTCGGAACTTCTGGGTGGTGGTGTTATGGATCACTATTTAAGATTGGGTAAGTTAATAGAAGAATCTTCCGCAAATATTGTTCTTGCTGGTGGTACCGGTACCGAAGTGGAATTTTTAGCTGATTTTAGGTTTAATAAGCAAATGTATAAAAAACAGGTAGAAGGTTTCAGTCATAAGCCTTTGATTTTTGTTGGTGATCATCATGATTCTATATTAAAAGATAAATTTGGTTCAGAAATTAATAAAAGCGATTTTGTTTATAAGACAGATACAGCCAAAGAGGCTGTTGAGTTAGTGAAAGTTCTTGAATTGTTAGAAAATACAGAAGAAGAATTGAAAGATGATGAGTTGGAAAGGTTAAAAGAATTTAAGAGAAGTCATTTACTAAGAATTTAAAAAATATCTAATATTAAAAATATATGACCAACAAAACTATTAACAAAAAGAGGATGTTACATTTTTTGTTGCCAGAAGATCAGTCTCTTTTTGATTATGATTATATTTTTTCAGCCTCTGCATTATGGGCAGAATTGGATATGGAAAATGTTACAGCAACTTTCGATCTCACTGTTAGAGACTTACCCCGAAATAGAAACTTCTTAGTGTTTAATGGGTTAGAAGAAATGCTGACAGGCATCTTGTCTTGGAATTTCACAAAAGAAGACGTTAGTTTTTTATTAAAAAGAAAAATTATAACCAAAAAATTTGCAAAGTTGTTGAGTAATTTTAAATTTGATGGTGATGTCTGGGCTATGCCAGAAGGGAGTATCTTTTTTCAAGGTGAGTCAGTTTTGAGAATTACAGGTAAATTGTGGCAAATAAATTTATTTACTTTCTTTTTGATAAATTCTTTAACCTCAAATGTTGTCTTTTCTAGTAAGCTGGCCCGTTGTTTTTTGGCTGCTGGAGGTAAAACTTATGTGGCTACTTGTCCACCTGTCAGAGGTCATGCTCATGAGGCATCTCTAAAATTTGGCAGATCAGCCTATCTGTTTGGATCTGCTTCAGGCATGGTACCTGCGTTTGCCAGAAAGTTTGATATTCCATACGAAAGCAAGGCCAGGGGTTTCCATGCTTTTATAAAATCATTTCCATATGAGCTTACAGCAATGAGGGAGTTGGCCAGAGTTTTCCCTGATGCTTCTCTTATGGTAGATACTTATGGTTTTGAGAGTGGTGTTGATAATGCTATCAAGGTTGCTTTGGAACAAAAAAGTAATAATAAACCAGTATTTTCAGCTATTTTTATTGATAGCGGTAAAGATGTAGAAGAATTTTCTGATAGAGCCAAATATGCTCGTAAAAAGATGGATAGAGCCGGATTAAAGAGTATTCAAATTACAGTAGCAGGCAACTTCGATGAATATAAGATTAAAAAATTGGTCGATCTCAAGGCACCAGTTGATAAAGTCATATTAGGCACGGAAGCAATAACTCCCGCCGATGATCCTAAGCTTGAGACAGTTTTAAAAATGTCTCAATTTGTTAAGGAAGGAAAAATAACTAATACTGCCAAGCTGTCAAAAGGTAAATCTAGTTATCCTGGTATAAAGCAAGTTTTTAGAAAATATAATAAAAATGGTCAAATGGTAGAAGACACCATAGGTTTGCATAACGAAAAATTGGGAGGGGCTTTATTAAAGCAATATATCAAGAGGGGTAAATTGAGTAGAAAATTACCAAGTATAGATGAAATTAAAAAATATCAAGAAAAAGAATTCAAAACTTTAAGTCCAAAATTAAAGAAAATTGATAAAAGTGCTGGTTATATTGTGAAAAATAGTAAAAAATTAGAAAAATTGATGTTGGAAGTTAGTAAAAAACATTTGTAGTCATATGGGTAAACTAATAATAATCTATGGTGTAAATGGTGTGGGCAAAGATGCTATCGCCCTAAGTTTAAGTCGAGAATACACGAATAGTGTTGTGGTTAGTGATCAGAGAATTTTGATGTATCATTTGGGAATTATAGATAGTTATGACAATAGTCTTAAAATAGACAAAGAAAAGTATAAGAAGCTTGAAGATACCTCAAATGAAAAATTTATAGATATTTATCAAAATAAATTTATTCAAACACTGTCTGAAATTAAAAGTAATTATGATATTGTATTTTTGATATCCCATTTGGTTATTAGTTTGCATACGGATAAAGAAAGTCCATTATATATGGATACAGAATCTATAAATATCAATTTAGAAAATCTTTTGTCAGGAATCGCAGATGGTGTTTTTTATATAAAAAGTGATTGTAAAGATATTTTAAAGAGAAGAGAGGTGGACGCAAAAAAATATGATAGACAAAGACCGCTTAGGTTGGAAGATATAAAACAACACCAATACTTGAATGATAAAAAATGGGATGAGATTTCAAAATATGTATCAGAAAACAAGAAAATTACTATTTTAAATGACGAAGGTAAATTGGACAAAGCTATTTCTACGGCGAGAGATTTTATAGATAATATATTGTCTGATGTGAGTAAATTATGAAACACCTAAATCTAAAAATCCACGGTAAAGTTCAAGGAGTTTTTTTTCGTGAAAAAACAAAACAGCTTGCACAAGAATTGGGTTTAAATGGTTATGTGAAGAATACTTCAGATAATTGTGTGGAGGTCGTAGTTGAAGGTGATGAATTAGCTTTGAAAAAGCTGCTTGATTGGTGTAAAATAGGAACAGAGTATGCCGAGGTCGGTGAAGTTGAAGAAAAATGGAGCGATGAAGTGGGGGAGTTTGAAGAATTTAAAATAGTTTATTAAATTATGTTATCAGACTATCAACGTTACAGACTATACGAAATGTTACCAGGTCTATCTATCTGGCTTACTTTGATTTTGAGTATAGTATTATCTTTTATTCGTCCAATGTGGATGATATATTTTATAATTTTATTTGATATCTATTGGGTGTTAAAAGTCGCTAATTTTGCTTTTTATCTTACCTTGTCTTGGTCACGTTTTCGTGTTACAAAGAAGATTGATTGGAAAGACAAGCTAAGTCATGATCTAGATAATTATCAAGATAAATATCACGTTGTTTTTCTTACTCTATATAATGAAGGTTGGGATGTAGTGGAGACGGCTGTCCAGAGTGTGTGTGATGCAGTCTATGATAGGTCAAAATTTGTTATTGTGGTGGCTGGAGAGGCTAGAAAAGAAGATCATTACAATGATATTTTGTCGAGAATACAAAATAAATTTGGAAATTGCTTTGGTGATGTTGTAGGTACTTTGCATCCAGTAGATTTGTCAGGAGAAATTTCGGGTAAAGGCTCCAATCTAAACTATGCTGAGATTGAGATGAAAAAATATATTGATAATAAAGGTTGGAATTATGACAATGTAATAACAACTATTTTTGATATCGATACAGTCTGTCATTCGCAGTATTTTGCATATCTCACTTATCTGTATTGCACACACCCAAATCCTACTCGCAGTTCTTATCAGCCTATTGCGCTCTACAATAATAATATGTGGGAGTCCCCAGCAGTTTTGCGTATTATGGCTTTTGGTACTACTTTTTGGACTATGACTAGCCTGGCTAGGCAAGATGCTCTTGTGACTTTTTCATCTCACTCTATGAGCTTTCGTGCTATAGTGGATGCAGGATTTCATGAGAGGCGTATTGTCAGTGAAGACTCTAGAATCTTTTATCAATGTTTGTTGGTCTATAATGGAAATTATGAAGTAACACCAATGTATTTACCGGTATCTATGGATACAGTGCGTGATGAAAACTGGGGACAGAGCGTAAAAAATCTTTATCGCCAGCAGCGACGTTGGGCTTGGGGTGTGGAGCATGTCCCATATCTTATAAATGAATTTAGAAAAAAGGGTAAGCTAATTCCTTTTTGGAAAAAGTTTAAATGGGTATTTATAGAGTGGGAAGGGAAGTGGTCTTGGTCATTAGTCGCTCTTATTATTACAATATTAGGCCGACTTCCTATGTGGGTAGCACCAGACTATGTGAGACAGAGTGCCTTGTTTTTTAATGCTCCGCATATTCTAGAAGTTCTTATGATTATGGCTATGACGGGTATGCTTTTGTCAGCGGTTTTGAGTATTCCTCTTCTCCCAAAAAAACCAGACTCGCATCCTCATCATAAATATATTATAATGGTATTGCAGTGGTTACTATTGCCGATAACTTTAATTTTTATCTCAGCGATCCCAGCGATTGACGCTGTTACACACTTGATGTTTGGAAAGTATCTAGGTTTTAATATCTCACAAAAAAAGAGAGCTTAATTTTAAAACTATGTTTAAACGATTTTTTCTAAAACTTTCTATATTATTTTTTCTGATACTCGTTGCCGCTGGTGTATATGGATATTTTTGGGTAAAAAATTTAACTCCAGAAAAATTATTGCAATCTAGTTTTGTTCAGGATCAGGTCAAAGAAAAATTGGGTGATGAGAATACAGAATTATTTAATTTGTTACCAAGATTCTTAGGATTCACTCAGCCGGTAAATTATTTATTATTATTCCAAAACAATACCGAGATTCGTCCTAGTGGTGGTTTTCTCGGAGTTTACGCAGTGGTTAGGGTAGATAAGGGTAAGATGGAAGTTTTAAAAGTGGAGGGCACAGAGATTTTAGATAGAAATACACCAGAAGATTGGAAGCCAACCCCACCAAAAGTAATTTCTGAGCATCTAGATGTAGATCGTTGGTATTTTCGTGATGCCAATTGGTCACCAGATTATGTAGAGAGTGTAAAAAATGTACTAAAATTATACAAAGGTGAAGAAGGATTACTTGCAGATGAGATTAATGCGGTTGTTGCCATTACGCCCACGGTATTAGAAAAATTTATAGAAAAAATTGGTCCTGTAGTTGTTCAAGATATAGAATTCACAGCTGAAAATGTAACTGAAAAATTGGAATACGAAGTAGAGTATGGTTATGACGATAAAGGAATTTCATTTCACGAGCGAAAGCAAATTATAGAGCCGTTTATGCTAGAGCTATTGAGTAGGTTAAAAATTAATAGCCTAACAAAAATACAAGATTATTTTGAAATAATTGAAGATTTAACAAAAGAAAAACATATTTTGATGTATAGTTTTGACGAAGATACACAAAAAGAATTTGATGATAGGGGTTGGTCTGGTCGAGTTGAAAAAACAGAAGGAGACTATCTAATGTGGGTGGATGCAAATTTGGCAGCTCTAAAAACTGACCACGCAATGGAAAGGGTTTTGAGCTACTCATTTGAACCTCGAGAAGACGGTGGGATACTCGCCACGGCTGAGATGGAATATATACATAATGGTAGTTTTGATTGGCGTACTAGTCGTTACCGAACTTATGCGCGTATCTATGTGCCAGTTGGTTCTGAATTTATTGATTCAGCTGGGTCAATGGCTTGGGATAGGACTGATAAACTAGGCACAATTGATCAAGGCGAAGAATTGGGTAAGCAGTGGTTTGGTGCTTTTATTTCTATTGAACCAGGTAAGACTGGGAAATTATCTTTTTCTTATCTTTTGCCCGAGTCAGTTTCCAAACAAATTGAAAACGGTTCGTATACATTATTTGTTCAAAAGCAGGCTGGTACAATTGATCACGGTTTGACTTTGGGGCTGAAATTTGGTAATAATATAGTGGCGGCTTCCCCAGAAGAAATTGAGTTAGAGTGGGGTGATTCAGTCTATAAGCGCTCTGATGACCTTAGAGTGGATAGGGAGTTTGAAGTCATCCTTTAATTTTCAAGTATGTTAATAAAAAAAGTTGCAATTGATTTGGGAACAACAAATATCCTGGTACATGTACCTAGGCGTGGTATTGTGATTAATGAACCTTCAGTCGTAGCAGTCTCCAAAGGAGATAAGAAGATTTTGGCAGTTGGCGTAGAGGCAAAAGAGATGATTGGTAGAACACCTGACACTATTGTGGCAGAGAGACCTCTAAAGGATGGTGTAATTGCGAATTATCACACAACTGAGGCCATGATTAGGTACTTTATAAATAAAGCCCTAGGTGGTGTGAGACTCTTTCGTCCAGAAGTGATGATTGCTGTGCCTGCTGGTATTACATCTACAGAGAGACGTGCTGTGATTGATGCTGCTGTTGCAGCTGGAGCACGCGCAGCTTATATTATAAAAGAACCTGTGGTGGCTGCAATTGGAGCTGATATTCCGATTGGTAGTGCATCAGGTCACATGATCATTGATATTGGTGGTGGTACTGCCGAGATTGCTGTGATTTCTCTAGGTGGAATAGTGTCAGTTGGCTCAGTTAGAATTGGTGGTAATAAATTTGACGCATCAATTGCCGAGCATATTCGTCGAAAATATGGCCTAGCCATTGGTGAACAGCGCGCAGAAGAAGTAAAAATAAAAGTTGGTTCAGCTATGTTTATGGATAAGCCACTTGTCATGGAAGTAAAAGGACGTGATGTAATTTCGGGTCTACCAAAAATAATAAAAGTAAGCTCAGAAGATGTCACCGAAGCTTTGCAAAATGATTTGCAAGGTTTGGTAGAAGCTGTAAAACAGGTTTTGCACGATACTCCTCCAGAATTATCCGCCGATGTGATGGACAAGGGGATTGTAATGTCTGGAGGTTCTAGTCAACTTCGTAATTTGGACGAACTATTCGCTGAGACTACTGGTGTGGCTTGTTATGTAGCAGACGAACCCATGCTTTGTGTGGCAAAGGGGACTGGTATTGCACTAGAAAATCTTGATAGTTACAAACGTTCAATATTGGCTACTAAATAATCCTATGATAGTAGGTATTGATGCATCACGAGCAAACGACGATAAAAAGACTGGCGTAGGCTGGTATGCATACCATACAATTCAAGAGTTTAAGAAAATAATACCCGACAATGTTCGGGTTGTTTTATATTCTAGAGAAAAATTAAAAGGTGAGTTGGCAATATTACCAGAAAATTGGGAAAGCAAAGTTTTGAAATGGTTACCAGGAAGACTGTGGACACAATTTAGACTGAGTCTCGAAATGCTTGTTTCTGCGCCTGATCTTTTATTTATTCCTGCTCATGTCTTTCCAATTATCCATCCCAAAAAAACTGTTATGGCACTGCATGATATTGCAGCCGTTAAGTTTCCAGAAGCTTACAATTGGTTTGAAAGGTGGTATACATTGTGGAGCGGAAGAGTTGCTTTGAAAAAATTATGGAGAGTAATTACAATAAGTCAATTTACAAAAAATGAATTAAAAAATGAATTTGGTGCTACAAATTTGGAAAAAGTAAAAATAACATATCTTGGCTATAATAAAGAGTGCGAAGAGATAGTAGAAAATGGTGTTGAAGTATTAAAGAAATATAAAATTGAAAAACCTTATTTGCTTTCAATTGGGAGATTGGAAGAGAAAAAGAATACAGTGAGGATAGTTAAAGCTTTTGAAAAAATAAAAAATAGACCCCAGACCCCAGACCCCAGACTCCAATTAGTTTTGGTAGGGTTAGAAGGCTTTGGTTATGAAAAAGTAAAAGATGTAATTGAAAATAGTGCATATAAAGACGATATTATTGTTCTGGGTTGGGTAGAAAATCAAGATTTACCAGCTTTGATGCAAAGTGCGGGTGTGTTTGTTTTTCCAAGTCTGTACGAAGGTTTTGGGATCCCTGTTTTGGAGGCTTTTGTATCTGGAACGCCAGTTGTGGCTTCTTCTGGCGGAGCTTCGCAAGAGATAGGGGGAGATGCTTGTGAATATGTGGATCCGATGAGTGTAGGTGATATTGTCAGAGGGGTTGAAAAGGCTATACAGGGAAATAATATAGAAAAAGGAAAAGAGCGAGTGAAAAATTTTAGTTGGGAAAAGTGTGCTAGGGAAACATGGGAAGTTTTGAATTCTAACTAGTTTTATGCTATTATAACTATATATGAATGAAATTATCGGACATGACAAGATCCTAAATTTTTTTGATAGAGTAATGGAAAACGGCAATCTCAGTCATGCCTATTTATTTGTGGGGCCAGATCAGGTGGGCAAAAAGACAGTAGCTCAGGAAATGGGCTCTAAGATTTTGAAAGTGTCTAGAGATAAATTAAAGACTAGTCCTGATTATAGTTTTACCACCCAATTGTTTGATGAAAAGACTGGTAAGACAAAAAAGAACATTATTATTGCTCAGATGAGAGAGCTTAGAGAGAATTTGGCTCGTCGATCGTATATGGGTGGCTATAAAATTGCTATAATAGACAGTGCTGACAAGATGAATATAGAAGCAGCCAATGCGTTACTTAAAACCTTGGAAGAGCCAAGTGAAAAGACAATTTTGTTTTTGATCACAGATAATGATGTCGCTTTGCCCGCTACAATCAGATCGCGTTGTCAGATAATTCACTTTTCTTTGATACCAGAAGAATTATTAAAAAGTATTGCATCTGATGAAGAAAAAATTAAATTATCACAAGGTAGGTCCGGTAGATTAATTGATTGGCAGAAAGACGAAGAAGAGTTTGTAAATTATAAAAAAGAAATAGATAGATTTAATTCATTGTTTGATAGGCCTTTTTTTGAAAAATTAAAAAAAGTAGAAGAATTATTTGGTGATAAGAGCGATCATATTGGAACTAGAGAAAAATTGGATAGCGCGCTATCTATCTGGCAGTCACAGGTTCGTGAAAGAGTGTTGATAGATTTGAATAGTAAAGAAAATAGAAATTTCTTACAAGTAGAAAAAAACATCTTAAAGGCTAGAATGCTTTTGAAGCAAAATATCCATCCTAGGCTTTTGGTAGAAAATATTTTACTTTTAATACCATAATTAGTTTATAAACTTTATAATTTTTTAATAATAATCTATGCGTAAAAATATATTTTTCTTGGTGGTGATTAGCTTTGCAATTTTGACAATGGGTGCTGGGTGTCTGTCTTTGTCTAATAGTAGTGCCGGTACGACTGGGCCAGCCGGGATGTTTGCTTCTACAGATAGGGGTGAGACTTGGCAACAGATTACGACTTGGCCAACAGTAGAAGGTGTAAAGAGTATTGCAGGTGTAAATGTATACCGAGTATTCGAAGATCCTCAAGACATAAAGACAATGTATTTGGCTAGTAGAAATGCAGGACTTTTTTATACCTATGATGAGGGTCGCACTTGGCAACAAGAAGATTCTCCGCTAAATGCCGGATTTGTTTACAGTGTGGCTGTACATCCACAAAATAAATGTATTGTATACGCCACCAACGGAAGACAGGTTTTTAGGACAGATGATTGTTCACGCACATGGGTAGAGATGTATCGCGAATCTCGTAGTAGCGTTTCAATTAACAGCTTGGGCTTTAATCAGTTTTCTCCATATCAGATATATGTAGGTCAATCCAACGGAGATTTATTACGTAGTTATGATAGTGGGAATAGTTGGAGTGTTGTCCATAGATTTGGCAATAGGGTAATGTATATTGTTAGTAGCCCTCTTCGTGAGAATTTGTCCTATGTAATAACAGCCAAAAAAGGACTTTTCCGGTCCGAAGACGGTGGTTCTACTTGGGTATCCTTAAAGGATGGATTAAGTAAATTTTCTGGTGGTTCAGAGTATAGAAGACATTTATTGCATCCCACTGATCCAGACAGCTTTTATTGGATCTCTACTTATGGAATTTTGCGAACACAAGATAGGGGGGAGACTTGGGAATCATACAGTTTGATTCATCCACCTGGAAGTGCTGATATATACGCATTTGCAGTGGACCCTACAGACGATAACAAGATGTATTACACTGCTACCATCGGTGTTAGGTCTACTTTTTATAAGAGTCTAGATGGTGGTAAAAATTGGATTACCAAAAAATTACCCTCTGGTCAGTATCCAATAGTATTACGAGTGCATCCAGAAAATACCAATATTCTATATCTTGGTTTTACTGTTCCGCCTCAAGCCAAAAAAACAGCACCTAAATTATATAATAATTAATTTAATACTATGAGTTTTGTAGAACAGCGTAAGGAGGATTTTGAAAAGACGATTATTCATTTTAGGCAAGAGATTACATCTTTACGTACGGGACGTGCTACACCTGCCCTAGTAGAGGACATCGCAGTAGAATCTTATGGTACCAAACAGCCAATGAAGGCGGTTGCTTCAATTTCTGTACAAGATGCCAAGACTATTGTAGTGGATCCATGGGATAAGGGTCTAGTACAAGCCGTAGAGACTGCGATTCGCAATTCTCAGCTCGGGATTAATCCAGTAAACGATGGTAAGGTAATTCGTCTACCGCTTCCTGATCTTACCCAAGAGCGCCGTCAGGAACTTATAAAAGTACTTCATCAAAAACTGGAAAGTGCTCGTGTGTCTATAAGAAAAATTAGAGAAGATATTCGTGATGAGATTGATAAGCAGTTCAAGAATAATGATATTGGTGAAGATGATAAATACAAGCTACAAGAAGAGCTGGATAAGATTGTAAAGGATTATAATGAGAAAGTAAAAGCGATTGGAGAAGATAAGGAAAAGGAAATAAATACTATATAATTTCAGATAATAGTTTTGTAGACAACAGACAACAATCCCACGAAAGTGGGGTTGTTTTTTATCCCCTCTTGAGAGGGGTGCCCGAAGGGTGGGGTGTGCTGTCCAACGTTCGCCAACACACCTAGGCACTCGTTCCTCGTGTTCACCCCTCTCAAGAGGGGAACTAATATCAGATCTCTTGATTTTTTTGTAATAGTATGTAATAATTGTTGTAGTTTATTTTTGATCAACTTTGATCAGCATAACTGCCCCTATGCTAGGTGGGGCGAGGAGAGGTTAGATGCGTGAGGAGAAAGGATTTAAGTTTACTGGTCTGTTAGCGAGTCGACCAAAGCAGTTTGTTTTGTGCGCCTTGGCGCTTTTAGTGGCATCTTCTTTGATTGGAGTGGCCATATGGCATAAGATTACCTATGGCTCTATCCTTAATAAGGAAGACAGTGCGAAACCGAAACAATCTCAAGTCGAAATCATTGTAGAGGTAGACGAAGAGATGACAGAAGCTTTTCTTCAGAAGATCCGAAGAGAGGAGCGGGAAAACGGCCGAAGGGTTCAAGAACTTCTCGGATGTGGATTTGACCAGTGCGAAGAGTACTGCCTTTTGGATTTTCCCCACGAGCTCGTCAATGAGTTTGAGGTGAATGAGAAGGAAATACTCCAAAAGTTCTGGGAATCAGCTGGGGACATGGATGTCTGGGAGGATGACGGATTTTACTATCGCCGCAGGGTGATGGCGGTGATGAAGATCATGCGTGAGAAGGACGCGGAGATTGATCGGCTTCGTCCTGCAGGTGATCCTGTCATAGAGGAGAGGAAGGCGTTTTTCAAGGAGCAATGTAGTCTCTGCCACATAGTGGATGATCGAACACTGGATCGATGGTCTCTTTTAGAGGAGGTAGAGAGTAGTTCTCGTGGTGGATTGGATGCTTTACCAGAAGGCGAGGAGGCTCCTCCCGGACATAAGTACCCGCCTCGGATTCGTAAAGAGGTGGGTACCGGCCCGCTGTAGCTGGACCTGCAACAAAGGGGGGAAGTCTGGTCGGTGTTCTAGCCACTGACCAGACAACCCTTGACTTCTACTACGAAAAATAGTATATTATATCTATCCAATATTGATCAGGAGATTGGCAACTTGGGAGTTGGATACAAATCTAACGAGTGGTCCGCCCTGGGCGGATAACCCGGGTGGAACCGTCCTTCGCTCTTCGCTACGCTCAGAGCTACGGACGGCAGGCCTCAAGCTTGTCGTTTAGAAGGACCCCGAGACCGATTTTTACGGTCTTTTTATTTTGTTTAAAATTTGTTATAATTAGCAATAAGAAAAAAGGAAATTAATCTTAAAATTGTATGTCAAAATTAGAATCTCTCGAACATATCGTATCCTTTGCAAAACGGCGTGGTTTTATATTTCAATCCTCAGAAATTTATGGAGGCTTGTCATCTTGTTATGATTACGGTCCACTTGGAGTTGAGCTAAAAAACAATGTAAAAAAGGCTTGGTGGAAGGCCATGGTGCAAGACAGAAATGATGTAGTCGGACTAGACGCATCAATCTTGATGCATCCCAAAGTTTGGGAAGCTAGTGGACATTTAGAGGGTTTTACAGATCCTTTGGTTGATTGCAAAGAATGCAAAAAACGTTGGCGAGCTGATCATTTGCTAGAAGCAAAAGGTATTAAGCCGACTTTTGAGCCAGGTGACTGGGGAAATCACAAAGTAAGATGTCCAGAGTGTGAGGGTGAGCTTACTGAAGTGAGAAAGTTCAATCTAATGTTCAAGACTCAGATGGGTGCACTTGAGGATGAGGCTGATGAAGTATATCTTCGTCCAGAGACTTGTCAGGGTATTTATACCAATTTTTTAAATGTTCAAAATACAATGAGAAAAAAACTTCCATTTGGTATTGCCCAGATTGGAAAGGCTTTTCGAAATGAAATTACTCCGGGTCATTTTACTTTCAGAACTCGTGAGTTTGAGCAGATGGAACAGCAGTATTTTTCTCATCCAGATGACAAAAAGAAGATATTTGATATGTGGCAAGAGGCAAGAATGAAATGGTATTTAGATCTAGGAATAAAAAAAGAAAATCTTCAATTTCGCGAACATGATCCTGATGAGCTAGCCCACTATGCTTCCAGAGCTCTCGACATTGAATATAATTATCCTGGTATGGGATTTAGTGAATTGGCAGGTATTCACGATCGTGGTGATTGGGATCTTACCCGCCATAGTGAATTTAGCGGTGAGAAGCTAGAATATTTTGATCAGCAAGAAAATAAAAAATACATTCCACATATTATCGAGACTTCAGATGGAGCTGACAGGGCTACACTAGCATTTTTGGTAGATGCTTATGACGAAGTAGAGACTAGAAGTGGTGAAGAGGGTGGTAAACATGAAAAAGAAGTGGTGCTTAGACTTCATAAAAGCCTAGCTCCAATTAAAGTCGCTATTCTACCATTATCCAAAAAAGAACCTTTACAAAAATTGTCAGACGAAATTCAGACTGAGCTTCGTCAGAATTTAATGACAATGTACGATGAAACAGGTTCAATTGGAAAAAGATACAGAAGACAAGATGAGATTGGAACTCCTTATTGTGTGACAGTTGACTTCGATAGTTTGGAAGACAAGGCGGTGACAGTGAGAGATAGAGATACAATGGAGCAAGAGAGAATTAAGATTGGTGAATTAGACCGGTGGTTCAAAGAAAAATTTAATTTTTAGTTATATGGATAAGCGATTACTTTCACGAGAAGGGCAAATTGATTTAATGCGCGAGGAGGGGCTTTTGGCTAAACCAGGTAGAGAAAAAAAGAAGTTAGAAAAGACCTCAAAAGAAAAGAAAGAACATGAACCCCAAAAGCTCACATTTGATAAAGAGACCGGTATTGCTATTTGTGAAGATTGCAATAAACCTATAACTGACGCAAGAGGCTGTCCAAATTGTATACATAACGCTTATAGAGATGAGAATCCTTTTGAGCCGAATGAATAGTTATTTATGAAACAAAAAAACATGTTCAAAAAAACCCAACTTAAAAATAAGACAAATCTATTTTTAGTCCCGCTTGAAAATACACAGGCGGTGACTGTTTTGGTAATGTATCCTGTTGGTTCTCGTTATGAATCAGAAAAGTTATCAGGCGTGTCTCACTATATTGAACATCTAATGTTTAAGGGGACAAAAAAACGTCCAACCACACTAAAGTTGACTCGAGAGATTGATCGGCTTGGTGCACACTATAATGCTTTTACTAGTAAAGAATATACTGGATATTATATTACAACTGATAAGAAATATACTGATAAATCTTTAGATATTTTGTCAGATATGTTGTATGGATCACTTTTTGATAAAAAAGAAATGGAAAGAGAAAAAGGTCCCATTGTTGAAGAGATTAGAATGTACAAAGATAACCCAATCATGAATATTAATAATATTTTTGAGGAATTAATGTACGATGGTTCTCCACTTGGGCGCGATATTGCAGGTACAGAAAAACATGTACTAAGCTATAAGCGAGATGATGTTTTGAAATTTCGAGATAAATACTACAGTCCAGCAAATATGACACTCGTGGTTGCTGGGGCAATAGATGATAGTACCAAAAAACTTATTGAACAATATTTTGGTTTAGAAAAAAATGGAAAAAATATATCAAAAGTGTTTAAACCATTTTGCTTTGGTTCTGGTATAAAAAAAGATAGAATCAGAGTAGAACATAAAAAAACAGATCAAGCACAGCTAATGCTTGGTTTTCCGGGTTTCAAATATACTGACAAAGAAAATACAGTGGATACGCTTATGAATACTATTTTGGGTGGTACGATGAGTTCCCGTTTATTTATTCAAATTCGTGAGAGAAGAGGGTTGGCATATTTTATTCGCAGTGGCTCTGATAATTTTAGAGATACAGGGTACTCATATGTTCGTGTTGCTCTAGAAGCAAAAAATATCAACAAAGCAATATCTGTGATCAAAAAAGAAATAGAAAAATTAATAGAAAAAGGACCCACAAAAAAAGAATTAGAAGATGCAAAGACACATATCCGCGGTTCAATGACACTTTCCTTGGAAAGTTCTAGTGCTCAAGCTAGTTGGTATGCACATCGAGCATTATTTGCGGATAAAATTCAGACACCCGAAGAAAAATTAGCAGAATTAGAAAAAGTAACCATTGAAGATATTAAACGCGTAGCAAAGAAAATATTTAAGTGGGATAAGATGAGAGTGGCAATTATAGGGGATGTGAAGAGAGGGGAAATAGAGTTTTAAATTTGTAATTATAAATTTTCAGGGTACACTGATGCCTTGAAGGTATAAATAAAAAATTATGAAATATGTTTTTGGAAATTGGAAAATGTATCTTGATTTCGATGAATCGAATATTTTAATTAATGGATTGCTACAAGAAAAATTCGATAGTGAAAAAGTTGGTTTGGCAGTTTTTCCATCTACCTTGGCTTTGCGTGAAGTCACCATGTCTGCAAAAGATACAGAATTTGCAGTTGGTGCCCAAAATGTGGCTTGGGTCCCCAAGGGAGCTTATACTGGAGCAGTTTCCGCCCAGATGTTTTCTGATGTTGGCTGTCACTATGCTTTGGTGGGTCATTCAGAGCGACGCCATGTCTTTGGTGAGACCAACGACGATGTTAGAAAAAAAATAGAAGCTTGTCTTGAGACTAATTTGATCCCAGTAGTTTGTATTGGTGAGACAGAAGATGATTTGGAAGCTGGAAAGCGTGAATACAGACTAAAGAAACAATTAATGAAGGCATTTGAAAATCTGGAATTAAATGGTGGTAAAGTAGTAGTTGCTTACGAACCAGTCTGGGCAATTGGCACTGGAAAGGCTTGTGATCCAGCTACTGCACAAGAGGTTCATGCTTTTTTAAAGACAGAGTTAAAACAGTACTTTGATGCAGATATTACAGTCCTGTACGGTGGTAGTGTAAAAGCAGAAAATGTGGTATCATATGTAGCACTTGGTGCAATAGACGGTGTCTTAGTTGGGGGAGCATCAGCAAGGCTAGATAGTTTTACAGAGTTAATTAGGGCTGTTGAAGGTGTTTAAATTTATGTATAGTATTTTACCATTTATTCTAATTTTATTTTCACTAGCAGTGATGATTTTTGTGATTGTGAGGAAGTTTCCACAACTGACATTGCTAGATGTGGAAACTATACCTGAGGTTAAGGTAGAAAAAAAGAAAGACGAGTTTCTCAAGAAAAAAGCAGAAAAGCGTGCTGATAGTGTTGCTGAAAAGCAAAAAGAAATGTTAAAACCATTATTCAAGAAATTAAAAGAATTTCAGGCTTGGTTTAGAAAAATGGTTTTGGATGTTTATAAAAAGACGGTAATTAAAGCGGAAGCTTCTAAACGTAAAAAACGCACAATTAGTTCTGGTGCCAGTAATTTAAAAAAGGAAGAGTCCGAAGCTGAAAAGAAAGTGGATATTAAAAAAATAATAAGTGAGGGTGGTGTTGCTTTGCAAAATGATGATTTAGATAGCGCTGAGGCAAAATTTATAAATGCAATAAGAATTGATTCAAAAAACGAAGAAGCTTATTTTGGTCTGGCCAGTGTGTATATAAAAAAAGAAGAGTTGAGCGATGCAGGCGATACATTGGAGTTTTTATTGAAGATCAATCCTCAAAACGCAAAAGCTTTGCTTACCCTGGCAGAAGTTTATGAAAAAAAGGAAGATTTGCAAAAAGCAGTAGAGTGCTATGAAAAAGCAGCTATTGCAGATGATGGCAGGGCAGAAACCTTTGCCAAAATAGGGGACTTGCTATTAGATATCAATCAGTGTGAGGGTGCCCTGGAAGCTGCGGTACAAGCAGGTGAATTGGAACCAGAAAACAAGGTATACCTTGACAAAATAGTGGATATTAGTGTAAAATGTGGTAACAAAGATTCGGCCGAAGAATACTATCAAAAGCTAAGAATGTTAGACCCAGAGAATAGCAGATTAGATGTTTTGAGGGGCAAGATTGACTCTTTGTAGTCTTTAGTGTATAATGCTGTCGTTATATATGCCAACTTAGTCCGCCCGGCAATCGCCTACGGCTCAAGCCGTTGGCGGACGGGCTCAGCTGTTTGTCACTCGTCATTTTATATGTTTTATACTTACGTTTTAAAAAGTAATAAAGATGATAAGTTGTATATCGGTTTTACTGATGATTTGAAGCGTAGATTCACTGAACATAATGATGGTTTAGTAAAATCCACAAGAGATAGAAGGCCTTTTGAATTAATCTATTATGAGGCATGTTGTAAAAAAGATAAAGCTTTAAAACGGGAAAAATATTTTAAAACTGGTTTTGGAAGACGTTTTTTAAAAGATAGAATATAATGCCAACTTAGCCCGCCCGGCAGTCGCCTGAGGCTCCAGCCAATGGCGGACGGGCTCAGCTGGTAGAGTATTTTATAATCGAGATATATTTATACATGCCAACTTAGCTCAGCTGGTTAGAGCAACGGTTTTGTAAACCGTAGGTCCGGGGTTCGACTCCCCGAGTTGGCTCAGAAAAAGTAGAAAGGTAAAAGTATAAAGTAGAAAGTCTACAAAAAATACTTTTAACTTTATACTTTTTACTAATATGGGCAGGTTCTCGAGTGGTCAAAGAGGACAGACTGTAAATCTGTTGGCTCCGCCTTCGAAGGTTCGAATCCTTCTCTGCCCACACAAAAACGGCTTTGACGCTGTTTTTTATTTGTGGTAAGATGGATATATCTTTCAACCTATAGTACTTTCATCTGGAGGAGACCATGAGTCGAAAATTTCCCGCTCACTTTCCGAAGGTTGGTGATGTCGTTACTATGAGGGAGGTGGAGAATGAAGATGTTCTTGTGGAGGTCCAAGTAGCAGGACGTCGTTGGTTTCAAGCTGATCCTATGCTTGTATTTAGTGACGGCACTGTTGGTATCCTCATCTCTACTGATGATGGTGAGTGGAAGTGGAATTGGATGCGATTTCCTGGTTCTTCTTGTGATGGCGACAAAATCTTGTGGTTGCTTTCCTATTAGTACATCGCGATGAGAGGGGGTAACCCGACTACACACAAAGAAAGGAGAAGTAGTCGGGTGTAGTCAAAAACAGCTCAGATTGGGCTGTTTTTGTGTTTTTTGTTGTGATGTATTATACTAATAACCCAATTAATTTTTTGGTTCCCCAATCTTTTTGTAGTCAACTGTTCTAACTCTTCGAAAGATCCTTCACCCATCGCTTACGCTCCGGGTTCAGGATTATGAGAACTATATGCCAGAGCTCCCCGAAGTAGAAACAATTCGTCGTGATTTGAAAAAGAAAATCTTGAATAAAAAAATCAAGCAAGTCTTGGTTACCGGAAAAGCTAGAGTAAATTTAGATCACAAAGGATTTGTCAAAGTTTTGAAAAATAGAAAGTTTGTAAATATAGATAGAGTAGGGAAGTTACTCATTTTTGATATTGATTTGAAAAACAGATTTTTGTTAGTACATTTGAAGATGACAGGCCAACTTATTTATACCCGAGGCCAACAAGTTACAGCTGGAGGACATTCAGATGTAAAATATAATTTTAATCTTCCAGATAAGTCAACCAGAGTTACATTTGAATTTGTTGATGGGAGAAAACTGTTTTTTAATGATAGTCGTCGATTTGGATATTTGAGAATTGTAAATGCAACTGAGTTGCAAAAAGTGAAAGAAAAATTTGGCATAGAGCCTTTGGTTAAAAATTTTACATTAGAGAATTTTGAGAAAATCTTACAGGGTAGAAAGACAAATATAAAAGCCATTTTATTAAATCAGCAATTAATTGCTGGAATTGGTAATATTTATGCTGATGAGGCTTGTTTTGATGCGCGTGTTTTACCTGGTACACAAGTTAGTGAGTTAACAAGTGGGCAAGTCCTGAAATTGCACAGGGCAGTAGAAAAAGTGATAAAAAAAGCAATTGAAGAACGAGGGACAACATTTAATAATTATAGAGATAGCGAAGGTAAAAGAGGAAATTTCCTTAAATTTTTAAAAGTCTATGGGCGAGTTGGGTTGAAATGCAAACGATGTTCGGGTATAATAGAGAAAACTAAGGTTGCAGGGAGAGGAACACATTTTTGTTCTAAGTGTCAGAAATAGTGTACAAGCTAGCAAGTCAGCAAGTTTGCAAGTAAAAAATTTGTAAACTTGAGTACTTGTTAACTTGTAAACTTTGGGTTATGGAAAATTACATCGCATTTCTAAAAAATTATACTTACGCTGGTAATACCTTGTGGGATTATTGGTGGGCATTGGTAATATTTTTTGCAGTTTTGGTTGTCTTAAAGTTTATTCAGCTTGTCGTAATAGTCCGCTTAAAAAAACTTGCCAAAAAGACTATTACTGAGATAGACGACACTGTGATTGCTATTTTTGGTAGTATCAAGCCTTGGTTTTATTTACTAGTATCAGTTTTTGTTGCAATAAAGTATTTGAGTTTGCCAGATTTGGTTGGAAAAGTGGTTTATGTACTTTTGGTAGTGGCAGTAGTGTATGAAGTAGTTAGAGCTTTTGAAAAAGTTTTAGATTATTGGCTCTATAGGCAAATGCAAAAAAGTGAAGCTGGAAATGCTGAGCAATCCAAATCAATGATGAGAATTTTGAAATTAATAGCCCAGGCAATTTTGTGGTTAATTGCACTTCTAATGATCATGTCAAACTTGGGAATAAATATTACTTCACTTGTGGCGAGTCTGGGTATTGGTGGTATCGCAGTAGCACTTGCATTACAAAATGTATTAAGTGATTTGTTTTCCAGCTTTTCTATCTTTATGGATAAGCCGTTTGAAGCAGGGGATTATATACAGGTCGGTACTGATTCTGGTACCGTTGAGCGTATTGGTATGAAGACTACAAGAGTCCGTACTTTACTTGGTGAAGAATTGGTAATTTCCAACAAAGAATTAACATCTGCACGAGTGCAAAATTTCAAACGCATGGAAAAACGTCGCGAAGCTATTACTCTAGGTCTAACTTATGAAACTCCAAAAGAAAAACTAGAAAAAATTCCTGAATTAATAAAGAAGGTAGTGGATGAAGTTGAATTAGCTACATATGATCGTTGTCACTTTTCTACTTATGGTGATTTTAGTTTAAATTTTGATATTGTTTATTATATTGACGAACCAGATTATGGATTGTATATGAGTGTGAAGCAAAAAGTTAATCTGGGTATTTTTGATGAGTTTGCAAAGGCGGGGATTGAGTTTGCTTATCCTACACAGTTGGTTTATACAAAGAAAGGTTAAAATATGAATGAACAAAAATATAGAGTCAATTATTTAGGATTTACAGTTAACACAAAAAAAGAATCCATAATGATCGGTGTTGGCATGTTGATAATTTTATTGAATCGTTTGATTACTCAAATTGCGTTGGATGTTTTTTCTTCATTGGAAGTGGTAACAGGTGTGGCCGTGATTACAGGGCTGGTAGGATTTTTACTAGCTTCTTTGGGGATTTTTTTAATTAGGCAAAATAAAGTTTTTTTAGAAGTGACCTCCAGTGGGTTTATCATCTCACGTTTTCATAAGAACCAATTAAAAGAGCAAAAGGTAATAAGTACGGCTGAAATCAAAAAAGTGAAATTAGAAGCATCCAGATTTACAGTTGCTGGTGGTGGAGTAGGGGCCAGAAGATTTATTTTAAACTTTTTACTAGAAAATGGCGAATCAGATGCTGTTTTTATCAATCCTAAGGGGGTGTCAGATTTGAAAGAAAGTTTGTTATATTATGATCATGTTGAAAAAACAGAATTGACTGAAGTGGAAGAAAATATATTAAAAGTAAAAAAAATAGAAAAAGACACGAACTCTTTTATATTGAAGGGTGTTATTGTAATGATTTTGGCTATAATATTGTTTGCTGGTATTATAGTTTATTTCCTTTTATTTTATAAATAGTAAAATCACCCTCAAGGGTGATTTTTTCCTGAGCCGTCTTCCGGAATCGAACCGGAGACCTCAGCCTTACCATGGCTGCGCTCTAACCAACTGAGCTAAGACGGCATTTGACGTTGGCATTATAAAGCATATTTAATTTTTTGTCAATTGATATTATTAACAATTAATCTATGTCATTTTTAAATTATATTAAGATTTTTTTGCTATCTCTGGTTAGTTTTTTGTTACTAGATGGACTCTGGTTATTGGTTGTGGCTAAAAATTTCTATAAAAAATATTTAGGATTTATAATGGGCCCAGTCAATTGGGTGCCTGTTATGATTTTTTATCCATTATATATTATTGGGCTAGTCTTTTTGGTAATTGTGCCGGCTATAGAGAGCGGTTCGTGGGTGAGGCTGTTGTTTGGGGCGGCGTTATTTGGGCTTTGTGCTTATGGGGCCTATGACCTAACTAATCAGGCTACAATAAAAGATTGGCCATGGATCGTTACCATAGTTGATATTTTATGGGGAATGATTGGGGCTGTGATTGTGTCCTCTGTAACTTTTTTTATAATTAATAAATTTTTCTAAATATGTTTAAAAAAAAGAAACGAAATCTCAAAAAATTAATAATTGCCCTAATTATTCCACAGTTGGCTGGATTTATTGGTTCTATTGCCAATTTTACATCACTAGATACCTGGTACGAAGGAATTGTAAAGCCAAGTTTCAATCCACCCAATTGGATATTTGGTCCAGTTTGGACCGGATTGTTTCTTCTAATGGGCTATGCGTTGTATATCATTTGGGAGAAAAAACCAAAGTGGGGGAAAAATAAAAAGAGTGACTTTGCATTATTAATATTTTACACCCAACTGGGTTTTAATGTGATTTGGTCTTATTTATTTTTTGGATTGCAAAATCCCTTGTTTGCTCTGGGTGAGATATTGGTTTTGTGGGCTGTAATTGTCCTAAATATCGTGCTTTTTTGGCGTTTGGATCGCCGTGCTGGATTATTACTCTTTCCGTATATATTATGGGTAACATTTGCTATTTTCCTAAATTATGCCATTTTTATACTTAATTAACAGTATGCCATTGACAAAATTTTGGATTTGATGTATTATGTAGAGGTCTTAAATTTACTATAAAACTATCAAATATATGGCCAAATCAAGAGAAAGAGAGAATATGATCAAGATGCAGTGTACTGAGTGCAAGCACACTAACTATTTTTCCCACAAGAACAAGAGAACTTTGAAAGATAGATTGGAGCTTAGCAAACATTGTAAATTTTGCAAAAAGCATACTCCTCATAAAGAGACAAAATAAGCATAACAAAATAAAAATCCTCTGAATAAGCGGATTTTTTGTTGCAGGCGCGGAAGGAATCGAACCTACGCTAGAGGTTTTGGAGACCCCTGTACTACCATTATACCACGCGCCCTTGTAAATTCAGTGGATATTATACACTATATTGGGAAATAAATCAAGACCTCCTACTTCAAACTGTTACACTTTGCCTATTTCCACGTCTACTATAGTATAAAGCAGTAATTCTCAAAAATATGTGGAATAAACTGGGTAAAATTTTGAGAGGAAAAAATTCTGGCAGACGTTGCGTGAGTCTGAATGTATTTCTTAAGTATGGCCTTTCATGGAGAGAGTTGAATTAAAAAATACATAGTTTTCCTAGCAGGGTGAGTTAAACATGTTTGACTTGTCTTGTTTGGTATAATATTATTTATGATTTTAAAATAGCTCAGTAGGGGCTGTTTTTGTTTTGGTCAAATTGTGTTAGAATATAATCATGTCTGAAATATACGATCTAGTAGTAATAGGAGGTGGACCAGCTGGAATTATGTCAGCTGGGATAGCGGGCTCACACGGTGCGCGGGTTTTGCTATTGGAAAAAAACAAAGATCTAGGCAAAAAGATTCTTATCACTGGTAAAGGAAGGTGTAATATTACACAGGCAGAATTTGATTTGCGTAAGCTGGTCGAGACTTATGGAAAGACAGGAAAATTTTTGTTTTCATCTTTTCATCGATTTGGTCCGAGAGAGATAATGGACTTTTTTGAAAACAGAGGTGTAGAACTAAAGACCGAGAGAGGTGGAAGAGTTTTCCCTGTTAGTGACAATGCTCGTGATGTGGTAAGTGCTCTCAAAAAGTTTCTAAAAGAAAATAAGGTTGAGATTATGTACGGAGCATGTGTTTCTGGTTTTGAACATGAAGACGGAGAAATAAAGGCAGTAAAGCTGGGTAGTAAAAAAATAAAAACAAAAAATTTGCTTATTGCAACTGGAGGCCTATCCTATCCTGTCACTGGGTGTACTGGAGATGGCTTTACTTGGGCAAAGGATTTGGGTCATTCTGTTACAGAGCCAGCCCCGGCACTCGTTCCTCTCAAAATAAAAGAACCTTGGACAAAGAAGTTGCAGGGATTAACTCTAAAAAATGTTGGTCTGGTAGCCAAGCAAGGAAAAAATAAAATTACCGATAGACAGGGTGACATGCTATTTACTCACTTCGGTATTACTGGTCCAATAGTTTTGGACATGAGTAAAGAGGTTATTGGGGCTGATAAAAAAGGAAAGATTGAATTATTTCTCAATTTAAAACCCGCCCTTGGTCGTGAGCAATTGGATGCTCGTATTCAGAGAGACTTCAAAAAATATTCTAATAAAGTTTTTAAGAATGCTTTGGGAGATCTACTAGCCAAGAAAATGATCCCAATAATTATTGAGCAGTCTGGCATTGATCCAGAAAAAAAAGTAAATAGTATTACCAAAGCAGAGCGTTTGAAATTTCTTGAATTAATACAAAATATAAAAATGACAGTGACAGGTAACACAGGATATATCCAAGCAATTGTAACTAGTGGGGGAGTGAGCTTAAAAGAAATCGACCCAAAGACAATGAGATCCAAAATAATACCAAATCTATACTTTGCCGGGGAAGTATTAGACATAGACGGTCCGACTGGTGGGTATAATTTGCACGTGGCTTGGAGCACTGGATTTAGTGTAGGTAGTCAATTTAATAAATAAGAGTATGAAACTAAATAAATTGACTGAAAAAGAAAAAAAGGTAATTATTGATAAAGGAACCGAACGGCCTTTTACTGGCGAGTACGATAAGTTTTTTGAGTCTGGTAAATATGTTTGTCGTCAGTGTGGAGCAGATCTCTATCGTTCGGAAGATAAGTTTGATGCTCGCTGTGGCTGGCCTGCATTTGACGATGAGGTGCCTGGTGCCATAAAGCATTTGCCAGATGCCGATGGATCGCGTACTGAGATACGATGTAATAAATGCGATGCTCATCTGGGACATGTATTTCAAAATGAAAAGCATACCCCAAAAAATGTTCGTCATTGTGTCAATTCAATTTCATTAAAATTTGTACCTTATGAAAAATAAGGGAGTGTCAACCTCGTATTATCATCGTTCGCTCGGTCATAAAAAAACTCGCTTGAGCTCGTCTTTTCACGACTCTCACTCACTCGATAATAAAACCATAGTTCTCGGTGGTGGATGTTTTTGGTGTACTGAGGCTACCTTTTTACTTTTGCCTGGTGTTACCAAAGTTGAACCAGGTTATGCTGGTGGAGATGTACCAGATCCTACTTACGAGCAAGTTTCAGCGGGGGATACTGGTCATGCAGAAGTAATACGTGTCGAATATGATTCAAAAAAAACTGATTTAGATAATATATTTGAATTATTTTTTACAGTGCATGATCCAACTACGCTTGATAGGCAGGGGGCTGATGTTGGTACTCAGTATCGCTCAATTGTGCTTTATGAGGATGAAGGACAAAGACAATCAACTGAAGATTATATTGCAAAAATCCAAGATAATTATAAGGATAAAATTGTAACTGAGATAAAAAAACTAGATAAATTTTATCTAGCCGAAGATTATCATAAAAATTATTTTGAAAAAAATCCTAATGCTGGTTATTGTCGAGTAGTTATTGCGCCAAAAGTTGAAAAAGCCAAAAAAATAATTAATAAATAATTCTATGCTTTATATTATTTTATTCGTACTAAGTATTGCTGGGATGATAGATAGCCTATATATCTATCACAAGAACAAACAAGTAGCACCAATGACATGTCCGATAAATAGTGATTGCAATGCAGTGTTAAAAAGTAAGTGGAATAAGTTTCTAGGAGTAAAAAATGAAGTCTGGGGATTTTTATACTTTTTATTTATTTTTTGCCTAAGTACTTTTTATATTTTTGGTTTGTTTGATCTTCTAAATTTTGATCTGATTGTGTTTTTTACAGTTGCTTTTGGATTTCTTTATTCTCTGTTTTTAATATATGTGCAGATTTTCAAAATTAAGGAATACTGCCTGTATTGCCTGTATTCAGCTGGGATAAATTTATTAATGTTTTTATTTACTATATATTTTGTTTTATGAAAAAAATATTTCTTTTATCTTTTCTAATTCTTCCTTTGCTTTTATTTACCGGAGCAGGGTGTAGTGATAGTCTTCCAGAAGATCAACAAGTTGATTACGAAGAAGATGTAGCGCCTTTGATAGAGGAAGTAGATGGGGATTATAAAGTCCGTGGTAGCTGTAATGTGGTCGCAGAAAAAAGTACTTGTATAGATTATGTGGGATCTCTTTGGGATCAGCCAGAGCAGAAAGAATTAAATTGTAGTAATGTGGGAGTGTATTCCGATAATACTTGCCCATATTCTGAGCTAGGCGGTTGTCAGATGGGTGGTGGGACATTTACAGAGGTTATTACATGGCACTATGGCACTGGTGGCCAGGCATTCACTGCTGAGGACGCATATTATGCTGCTCAGGCCTGTAATACACTTCCTATGGGGACATGGGTTGGATCGGATCATTTTTTACAATAATATAAGCAATAAATAAAAACAGCCTTTCAAAGGCTGTTTTTGGTTTGTTAGGGGTTGGGTGGCGTCCCCCTTGTCATGCGACAGTTGGTTTTTGGTCATTTTTCGAGGTTGTTGCCTCGAGGCGTCCGAGAATATCGACCTCTGGCATTTTTCCTGCGATGAGCAGGTCGATTGCCTCAGGGTCAAGCCCTTTGTAGCGAAGTAGATGATTCCGAATTTCTTCATCATCCCAATCAGAACTTCGTTGTTGTGGAATCCACATTTCCAGCAGAAAGGTATATGCTTCGCACATGTTCTTTTCTGCTTCCAAGATTACTCCCGGTAAGCTTTTATCTTTCGCCATGTTCCTCCTTTTGCCACCCACTTTATCCTAGCATGTTTATTGGTTTTGGGCAAGATTGTTTAATAATATTATTTTAATGTATATTACTTATCCACAATAATTTTTTATATTAAAATATTTTTCTGCTATACTTTAAAGATAATAATTTTTTAATTAAACAATATGAAGAAAAAAGGATGGGGCATAGCTGCTATTTTGGGAATCGCAGTTTTTTTATTTACGGTCTTTGCCTATAGTTGGGTTTATGATCGTCTTGAATTGGTAAGTGAGGGGTTGGCTAATCCAAAATTTCCTTATCCGAAATATTCACAAGAAGATTTGAGTAAAATGTTTCCGCAATATGTAAATGAAGATGTGGTCACTACTCAGAGTCCAGAAGAGACTCATGAAATTTTTCTAAGTCACTTAAAAGCTGGGAATATTAATGAGGCAGTTGAATGTTGTTTTGTGAAGGGGGATTGGGAAGACCAGAAAGAGTTTTTTCAAGGTGTAAAGGATAAAGATATGTGGGATGTGATGGTGGCGGATTTGAGTGAGATTGAGAAGGATTTATTTTTGGGTACAAAAATAACCTATGTGTACAGTGGTACTTGGGAAGGCGGAAAGAAAATAGCTAATGTGATAACATTTATAAAAAATTCAAAAGGTGTTTGGTTGATTGATAGTTTGTAGATTATAATTTGTCCCCTCCTTTTCAAGGAGGGGTAATACATGAGCCCGAGCAAAGCGAAGAGGTGATTGAGGGGGTGGTTATAACGCTATATTAGCTATGTCAAAAATATTCAATCAAAAAAGACAAAAGCATTTGAGGAAAGAATTACGAGGAACTCTGGTAAAAAGTGAGGCTGCTCTTTGGAAGAAGTTACGTGGTAGTCAGATAGGTTTTAAATTTCGTCGCCAGCATGGTATTTGGCCTTATATTGTAGATTTTTATTGTCCCAGGGTTAAATTGGTTGTGGAAATTGATGGCTATACTCACATTGATGAAGAAGATTATAAAGAAGATTTAAAAAGAGAAAAATATTTAAGATCTTTGGATCTGAATATAAAAAGATACTCCAGTGGTTTTGTGTTGAAAAACATAAAAGAAACCTGCTTTGATATTTATGGTAAGTGTGTGGAGCTTAAAGGTGATTCTGAGTACACCACCCCGCCACTTCGTGTGCGCCCCTCCTCCGAAAGGAGGGGGCAAATATAATATTACCCTTCGTAAGGGGGATCAAATGTGAATTAACTTTTTAAAAAAACAGTATGAACAAAAAAAGGGGGAATATTTTTGGTATAAGTTTGGGTATTATAATTGTTTTATTTTTGGGCACTATTACTATTCGTAATAGTGTTTTTTCTTATGACACAACAGTAGCCCATCCTAATATTGTGGACCTGGCTGCTAAAGTTTATAATGAGGATTCTTTTGAGAAATTGACTGATCAGCAAATTACTTGGATGAGACAAGGTGCAGAAGATGAGGATATGCCGATTCGATGGATGAATCATTTTTATGATCCAGTTTATAATGTTGGTTTTAAGTCATCATACCTAACTGCAAAAGATTGGTCAGGGGCTAGTGAAAAACAGCGCGATTATTCTCTAGGTGACAAATCATGGCAAAGAGCAATAAGTGATTATCAAGATGGTAATAGCGAGGAAGCTTTTCAGGCTTTGGGCCATGTCTTACATCTTATAGCTGATATGAGTGTGCCTGCACATACTCGCGATGATGCTCATCCAGAGGGAGATTCGCTGGAGCAGTTTATAAAATACAATTGGGATATTTTGTACGCTGGGTTGCAAGAAATTGATATGGATTTAACTTATTATTCTAGATTGGATTATTATTTTGATAATTTGGCAAATTATTCTAATAATAATTTTTATAGCGATGATACTATTGAAAGCGATAAATATAAGAACATAATTATTGATTATTATAATGAAAAAATTAATGATAATGGTAATAGTATTATATTGGCAATTTCTGATCAAGATATTTATGCCCATGTACAGCGAGGTACTTTGTGGAAAGGTGATTTGGAAAAGAGCTTAAAAAACCAAATAGTCCTAGCCGACTACACTAAACACCTCCTTCCAAAAGCAGTTAGTCATAGTGCTGGTGTTATAAAGTTATTTTTTAAAGAAGTAGAAAAGGAGCATGATTTTGATTTGAATAAAAATAAAATTAGTTTTGTCGGTAAAATGGGAAATATGCTTGGTTGGGGAGTAGAAAAATTAGCTGGTCTTAAGCAATATTTTGGTGGTGGAAAAGAAGTGGTAAGAGCAGATGAAAATACTGTTTTGTCGGTAATGAATCCAGGCTCCGCTAAAGCTATGCCGGACAAGGTGATTACGAAAGAGATAGATGTCGTAGAACCAATTTACTACGGACCACCAAAGCCAACAATTGTTTATACCGCTCTAGAACCGGAAATCGAGGTAAAAGAGCCGGAAGCGCTAGTAAACATTCCAGTACCACCAAGTTTTCCTAAGATTGATATCGAGACAGAAATAGTAGTGGATGCGGAAGTGATTGACGAAGTGGAGGAAAACGAGGTTGTTGAAGAGAAAAAAGTTTATCATTATGGAGGTGGTGGAGGATATTCTGCTCCAGTAGTCGAACCAGACACAGAACCAGTTCTTGATCCTATAACACCAACATCTACATCCACTAGCACGCCTTCAGATGATGGAGAGGGATCAAGTGATGGTGGGGAGGAAGATGAGGAAGTTGTAACTTCTACTTTACCAACTATTCAGATAACCAGTCATCAGGCTTCAAGTTATACCAATGTAACATCTACAATTATTACAGGTACTAGTAGTGAAAGCATGGTGCGAGTTTTTATAAATACCAGCACAGTAGAGGTAGGTACCAGTTCTACCTGGCAAGTGGAAGTTGATTTAGTAGAAGGAGAAAATAGTTTTGAAATTTTTGGAGAAGATAGTGTTGAATTACGGAGTGTTACTAGTACAATAGAAATTATTTTGGATACCACTGCGCCAGAAGTTTTGAGTGTTGAAACAGCGCAGACTGAGTTTGCTACACCGACAATCCGAGTTAGTTGGATTGTTGAGGATGTGGGTGTAGGTATATCTTATTATGATTTGGAATATAATACAGATTCTGGTGATTGGTTAGGGTTGGCAACTAGCACCACCAGTACGACCTATGATTTTATTGGTGAAAATTTACACGAGTATAATTTCCGTATTAAGGCTTATGACAGTTTTGATTATGTATCTGAGTGGGTTACAAGTAGTTCAACTCTTACTGATTGGCCTAAGAGTGTAGTTGTTAATGAAATCGCTTGGATGGGTACTTCTGTGGCAAAGACTTCAGATGAGTGGTTGGAATTATACAATAATACTGATGAAACGATTGACCTGACTGGTTGGAGAATATTGGTTTCTGGCGATGAGATAAATTGGGATAATACGGATCATGTTATTCCAGCCAAAGGTTATTATTTATTAGAGAGAAGCGATGATGATACTGTTTTTGGTGTTGATGCAGATGGTATTTTTACTTTATCTGGTGGATTAGGTAACAGCGGAGAGAATGTAGTTCTCATGAACAGTGTTAGTTCTACTATAGATCAGGTTGATTGCTCTTCTGGTTGGTTTGCAGGTGTTACAAATAATGGTTATCGCTCCATGGAGCGTTTGAATCCGAGTGACCCTGGTAGTATAAGTGGTAATTGGCAAACCAGTGAGTCGGTCGCGCCAAAAGGAAGACCATATGGCGGAGATGTTATTTATGGCTCTCCAGGCTACCAGAATACTGCTTATTGGTTTCTAAAAGGTGATCTAAGCTTCCATTATGCAGATTTGATAGTTGATAACAAATTAACTCTAACTAAGGCTAGCAGTCCTTATTTAATAGATTATTCAACTGAAATTCTAGGTGGTTTGAAAGTAGAAGTAGAGCCAGGAGTGGTTTTGATGGGAATAGATAGGAGTTCTTATATTAATATAAAAGGCGATTTGATTTTAAATGGTACAGCAGAGGATCCGATTATATTTACCTCAGCTTTGGATACAAATTATGTTCAACAAAATTTAACAACTTTGACTGATGAAACTCCACAGGCGGGTGATTGGTCGAGAATTGAAATAGAAGAAGGTGGTAGTCTGCAGGCTGAGAGTGTTAAGTTTTTTTATGGTGGGCAGACTTTTACAAAAGGAACAGGGTGGGTTTATGGTACCAAGTGGATATCCCAGGTTTTGCGTAATACTGGTGGCACAGCTAATTTGAATAATGTTGAATTTGCGAATAATTATATTGATGGAGTAAATCCAGATTACAATACAGTTGTTTGGGTCGAGGCACCTCTGGGCTATAGCGCTAGCACTACGATTGAAAATAGTATTTTGGATGCAGGTTACACAGCTGTTAATTTTTATGGACAAAATAATGGACAGACAGTTTCGGGTGTCCTTGAGAATAATGTATTGAAAAACTTTACTGATCCAGAAGCAATTATAAAGGTTAGTAATAGTGAACCAAAGATTAATGGTAATTTTTTAGAAAATAACACAAGTGATTATATTGATATGGGTGGTTTTGTCTTGAGCAGTGACTTTACTTTGAAGCAAGATCAAAAATATTTATTTTCTAATATTGAAGTGCCCGTGGACAAGATATTAACAATTGAACCAGGGGTTGATGTTAAATTGAGTGGCTATATAAAAGTAGATGGTAGTCTACAAGCCAATGGCGAAGTAGGTAATCCAATCAATTTTATACCTAGAGATAATTATTGGAATATAATGTTGTTTAATAATTCTAGCTCTAGTTTGTCTAACGTAAATATAACAAGGGGTAATGGTGGTGGAGGACTGCGCGCCCCAAACAAGCGCGGTATGGTGACTGCTGAAAATTCAACTGTCAGTTTTGATAGTGTTAATTTTATGGATGCAGAACGACCATATAATATGCTTTATCTAGAAAATTCAGATATAAATATCAAAGATAGCATCATTTCATGGACAGACAACTACACCGGATCAAAAAATATCGATGGAATAATGTTTAAGAGTGGAAAACTACATTTAGATAGCGTGACTTTTAATAATATGAAGCGAGGAGTTGAGATTATGAGTGGGGGAGTAATAACTATGGATAATATGAATCTCGGCCACTTCCAAAACATAGCAGACCTAAACTGGTGGCCGGCGAGTGCTCTGAGCATGTAACATATAACATGACCTTCCTAAAGGAGGGTTTTTTTGTACTTGACATTTTGGGGAAAATGGTATAGTATGTTTATTATGTTCTATTTACCTGAGTCCATGATGGGCGAAGGTTTTTCACTGAAGGGGGAAGTTCGATGACAAAGAGTGCACATGTGTTTAGGCTCCGGGAAGGAGTCGAAGTGGAAATTCCCAGGTGGATGTTCTTTACGGAGGCGAAGGAGCCTGATGCCGAGGGTGGTATCACCCCGATGATCACGCGTATCAAGGGTGTCGGCGGGGGCAAATTCACCTTCCGATCCATGTCGGAACTCGATCCGAGTGACGATGACCTGACTGGGATCGTGGGGTTCATCCCGCGTTTCGCCCCAGGTGACATTCTCGTGCTCAACCGTGTGGAGGTTGGTGGAGAGAAGGGGATCCGCAACTTGCGCTTCCTGCCCAAGACCTAGAGACGCTCGTCTCTCAAGCTCGTCCGGGCTAGGTTTCATCCGTTCATTAAGTAGTAGGAGGATAGGAGGTGGTCTTTGAGCCCAAGGCTCACTGTGTCCACCTCCTGAAATTGATTTTTTTATTCCACCTGAGAGGTGGTTTTTTTGTACTTGACTTTTTGAAAAAAATAGTGTAGTATATTTGCTATGCTATGTTTACCTAAGCCTATGGTGGGTGAAGGTTTTTTTCAAGGGGGTTTCTTTTATGCCGATGAGAAATTTGGAGAATTGTTTGATTGCGTTTGAGTTCGGAACTGTAGAAGTCGGGTTCTGGAAGGGGGGTCGGGTTCGTGCTCTCAAGTCTGCATTCGTCGCTTGGGAGATGAGAAAAACGGAGATTCCGGAGGTTCCCATTTCTCCGGCACTCGGTGGTAAGGGATATTACACCCCGATCGAGAATGTCCTCTGGGACAATCACGATGTCCTCAATGGGCAGTTCGGTTATCCCAAGGGGTTCGTTGCCATTCAGGCTTTTCAGCAGGAGGGTGGTTGCTCTTGCGGCTTCCCCGGTGCTGGATGCGGTGGTGGTGGTTGCGACGACTGCAACTGCGATCCATCTGTGGAGTTCGTCTCCACCGAGTCGAGTCATCGCGATGATGGTCCATGCGATGGGTGTGTGGCATGTCATGGTGGCGATGATTGTCCATGCGATGGGTGCGTCGATGACTTCTGTTCTGAGTGTGCTCACAATGTCCCGCAGCAGTCTGCTACGACCTAGAGACATTTCGTCTCTCCTGTCCATCTCTGGGCTGGGTTTCATCCGTTCATTAAGTAGTAGGAGGATAGGAGGTGGTCTTTGAGCCCAAGGCTCACTGTGTCCACCTCCTGAAATTGATTTTTTTATTCCACCAATAGGTGGTTTTTTGATATTTGAATTAAACATCAAAAAATGTTAGTATATAGTCATGAATATTAATAAATAAATATATGAAAAAAGGTCTAATATCCTTAATTTTGGTAACCTTTGTTTTTGCTCCGGTTCTTGCATTGGCTCAAGCGGAGACTGCATTTGATGAGATACCAGAAGAAGAAAAAATGATTGAACCGATTATTACAGCAGAGGAATTTGTTCGAGTGGACAAGAAGCTTATTTTGGATGCATTTCAGTCTTTGGTAAACAAAGATATTTCTGGGACCGCTATATATACTTGGCAGTTTGGTGATGGTTTTTATGAATCAGCTGAGCAGGTCGTACATCAGTATTCAAAAGTTGGTACATATACTATCACCCTTACCATGAGACAGGGTGAGGAGACAGAAGAGGTGACAAAGGATATCTTTGTTTATGATAAAAAAGCCTTGCTCGTAACAGACAAATCAAAGGAAGAGGAGTTGACACTAATAGATGAGCAAGCCAGAGAGAACGGTGTAGGTTTGCAGACCTTGTCACTGCTCTCAAAGGACGGTGGTTTTTTGGCTGAAGATAAATTATTACAACAAATTAATGAACTAAGCGATTATATAAATGATTCGGACTTGCTGATCTTTTATAGTAGGTCCGCTACTGGTTTGCAGGTTTTTAGTCGGTTTTTTCAGGGTCTAAAGGCGGAAGACAAAAAAATTATTGCCAATAAATTTATTACTGTTTTGACCGATACCAGTATGGATGTGACAGGTAATTTTGCATATCAGGCTTTCAAAATTATTCAACCAGATTTTATACTCCTTAGTCGTCCAGAGGCTTTTGGTCCGCTTTTTTCAGAAAAAGATTATGATGCTCTGCCTGACATCTTGCGTAGTCGAGGAGTAGAGTATAGGATGGTAGATGAAAAAGAAGAAAAAAATCCAGTATTTGTCTTTTCTCATCTTAGTACTTGGCTTTTGAGTCGTGGTATTACACCTAGTACTATTTATTTGATACTGATGATTCCTTTCCTTAGTTTTTTTGTGATATTTTTTAGACAAGTCGTGGGTTTGAGTACATTTGGTGTGTATACCCCAATTATGATAGTGGCATCGTTTTTTATTCTAGGTATCGCATTGGGGCTTATCACTTTTCTTTTTGCTGTAGTAACTAGTTATGCTGTGAAGCATATTATTAATAAATTTGATTTATTATATTTACCAAAAGTTGGTTTGAATCTGAGTGTTGTGTCCCTTTCATTTTTGTTGGTAATAGTTTTGGCAATTTTACTTGATTTCAATGTCTCCTTTTCTTTGGCAATATTCCCGATGCTTGTGATGTCCAATGTGGCAGAAAAGTTTATGGCAGCGCAGACCGAAGAAGGTTTTCGCGGAGCTTTGTTTGGTGTAATTGAGACTTTGGTGGTAGTGGTGGTATCATACTATATTATAATCTGGCATTATTTTAATAATCTTATAATGTCTTGGCCAGAGCTTATACTGTTGCCAATGCTTTTGACTTTGCTTTTGGCCAAGTTTAGTGGTCTTAGACTTAGTGAGTATTTACGCTTTAGAAGCTTATTTTCTGAACACGCAGAAGAAGAATAATTATGAAAAAGATATCCTTTATAGAAAAAGCTAGTGGAATATTGGGAATGAACGCCCGTAATCTTTTGTATGTGGGTAGATACAATACTCGTGCGAGTAAAAAATTTGCGGATGATAAAATCTTTACAAAAAACTATCTTAACTCTCGTGGAGTGGGTGTGGCTAAGATCTTTAATATAATCAAGAACCATAAGGAGCTCAGGACTTTTGATCCAAAAAGTTTACCAGATAGTTTTGTGATAAAACCAAATCGTGGTTTTGGGGGAGAGGGAATAACCGTTATTGGTTCAAAAAAGGGAAATAAGTTTGTTAGCGTTAATGGTATTGAATATACTTGGCGTGATTTGTATCGTCAGCTCATTGCAATTTTGGATGGTAAGTACGCTATATCTGGTCTGTCCGATCAGGTCATTATAGAAGAGATGCTTATAATGCATGATAGTTTCAAGCGATTTACTTCGGTAGGTTTGCCTGATGTGCGTATTATCGTTTTCAACTATGTACCTATTATTGCAATGTTGCGTTTGCCTACAGAGGAGTCTGGTGGAAAAGCAAATCTGCATATGGGTGCAGTGGGTGTTGGAATTGATATTGCCACTGGCAAGGCTACATATGCTGTCCAGCGTAACAAATTTATTCATCGCCTGCCAAATGGTGAAAAAATACGCGATATTCAGGTTCCCAATTGGAATGAGGTTTTGTTGACCGCTGCTCGAGCTCAGCATGCTAGTCAGATTGGTTTTTTGGCAGTCGACATTGTTATTACCACGACTGGTGTAAAAATTTTGGAACTCAATGCTAGGGCAGGACTTTCGGTACAGATTGCAAATCAGATTCCATTAAAAGCCAGACTAAAAAAGGTAGCAGATCTAAAAGTGCCTAGCCCAGAAAAAGGGGTAGAGGTCAGCAAGACCTTGTTTAGCTCTAATTTGCCAGAAGAAAAAAAAGAAGAAAAAAAAGAAGACAAGCCAACCATAGGGCTTTTTGAGTATATCAATGTCTTGAATACAAAGCATAAAAATTTGCTCGCAAAAATTGATCCTCATGCAGAAGATTCTTATCTAGATGATAGGTTTGATAATATAAAAAGTAAGGCTGGTTTTGTAGATATAAAAATGAAGCAAAGGAGAATTACTCTACCGCTAAAGTTCAAAGATCTGCAATCAGAAAAAGCCGATCTTATTATTGCTGGACGACATTTGACCGACTTTGTAATTGATCTAAATTTGAAGCAACCTCCGAAATTAAAAATAACAAATAAAAAAACAGACGAAGGTGCAGATGAAAAGATGATTCAAAATATTGATAAAAAGATTTTTGAGATTGAGAGTAAAATAAATACAATTGGTGCTATTAGGCCGACTAATTTGGATCAGGAAAAAGCAAACTTTTTGGCAGACCCTACCAAGTCGCCAGTGTTTTTTTATAAAAAACCAGTAGAGAGTATTGAACAGCACAAACGCGAATTAAAGTCATTGCCTAGAGAGATTGATCATCCGCTGGCAAAAATTTATTTGAAAAAAATAGATGAAGTTAGAGCTAAATTGGATTTGATGGAAGCTGTGGATTCATCTAGATTCCAAGCTATTTCAGAGCGCCTTTATGGTAAGGCCGATAAACTGCTTTATGATAAGGCGGTTCGTTATATTCATGACAACCCTATTGAAGTAGATGAAAGCAAGATGTTAAGTACAAAAATAATTATAAAGCGGTTGGAGAAATTTTTAAAGGACAAAAAATTATCAAAATGGAAATTGGTTTTGCGCGAAGATGCTACAGCTGATATAGCCGTTAATAAGAGTGGTACTATATTTTTGAGAGACGGGGTAGAATTTAGTGAAAATAGACTAAAGGCTATTATCGCTCATGAAATAGAGACTCATGTCTATCGATTGGAAAATGGACGCGAACAAAAGTATAAGATTTTTGAAAAAGGAACTGCGGGGTACCTTACTACCGAAGAAGGGTTGGCAATTTATAATCAAAAACAGTTGGGTATTCCTTTGGGTGAAAAAGATATTTGGCCAGCCTTGCGCGTGATTGGGGCTTATTTGGCGGATGAGATGAGTTTTGTAGACTTGTTTCACTATATGAAGGAACACTATAGTTTGGATGATGAGTCGGCGTGGAAGACATGTGTAAAAGCAAAGAGAGGATTATCAGACACTTCGCAAAAACAAGCTTTTACCAGAGATGTAATTTATTTCCGTGGATTTTTGGCTGTGACAGAGTATTTGAAGCAAAATCCAGAAGAGGGGTTACACAACTTATATATTGGAAAGCTTGCTATAGTTGATCTACAGCTTTTGGGTGATTTGAAGGAGTATAAGGTGAAGTATATGCCAGAAGAGATATTGAAGGAGTAGCTAGTTTATAAGATTTAAACAAAAAAACCACTAAGGGTGGTTTTTTTGTTTGTGTTATATATGCTATAATGAATATAGATATTATTCTGTTTATTATATATATGAAAAATAAAATTCACAAAAAAGCATACGTTGTGGCAGTAGACATGGGCTATGGTCATCAGCGAGCAGCCGAACCTTTGCGTGATATTGCGACAGCACCAGAATTTATGGGGGGAGGCGAAGGGTATATTATCAATGCCAATAAGTATGCTGGTATTCCAAATTCTGATACAAGAAAGTGGGAAGGTGGTCGTAAGGTTTATGAGCGGATTTCACGTATGAAGCATTTGCCAATTGTGGGTGAATGGGTTTTTGGTATTTTAAATTATATTCAGAGAATTGAGCCATTTTATCCCAAGCGTGATTTGTCTGGTAGTACCTTGCAATTGAAGCAAATATATAAATGGATAAGAAAAGGTTGGGGAAAAGATTTGATAGAAAAATTAAATAAAAAGCCCTTGCCATTTATTGCTACTTTTTTTACTCCAGCATTTTTTGCTGAAGAACATGGTTATAAAGGTGAAATTTATTGTATTTGTACCGATACAGATATTTCTAGAGCGTGGGCGCCACTAGAACCAGCCAAGACCAAAATAAAATATTTGGCCCCCAATCGTCGAGTCAAAGAACGTTTGCAAGAGTATGGTGTTCCAGCTAAACAAATTTTTGTGACAGGTTTTCCTTTACCCAAAGAAAATATTGGTGGTAAGAGTTTAAAAATTTTAAAACAAAGCATTGCTTCTAGAATTGCCAACCTTGATCCAGAAAAAAAATATCGCAAAAAATATCGCAAAACCATTGAACAGTTTTTGGGCGCTGAGTATTGCGATGAAAGTTGCATAGTAGAGCATCCATTGACTATTACTTTTGCAGTTGGTGGGGCTGGAGCACAAAGAGAGTTGGGGGTAGAGATTTTGACTAGCTTACGAGATTATATTGACAAAGGTAAAATAAGACTGAATTTGGTGGCGGGTACTCACAATGATGTCTATCTTTATTATCAAAAGCATATAAAGAAGTTAGGATTATTAAAAAAACAAAATGGTCATGTAAATGTTTTGTATGCCAATAATAAATGGGAATATTTTACAGCCTTTAATCAATTACTATTGACTACTGATTTGCTCTGGACCAAGCCAAGTGAGCTGTCTTTTTATACTGGTCTAGGTATACCAATTATAATGGCACCGCCAATTGGTGCTCAAGAAGATTATAATCGTGCCTGGTTGGATTCAGTGGGTGGCGGTGTGGATCAGTTGGATCCCAAGTTCGCCAATGAATGGCTTTTTGATTGGCTAAAGTCTGGCTGGCTAGCAGAGGCTGCTATGGAAGGATTTCTCGATGCGCCCAGAAATGGTGCTTATCATGTAGAAGAAGTGGTGTTGAAGGGCAAGAGGAGTGAGATTGAGGATTTGCACTTATTGTAATTTGAAAACAATTTTAAATTAATTAATTTAAAAAAACATGAGTTGGTTTTTAATAGCAATTTTGGGCTATGTTTTCTTAGCTATTGTCTTCATACTCGACAAAGTCGTAGTTAGTCAGTCCAAAGTAAAACCGGTGGTCTATACCTTTTATTCCACGATTTTTATGTTTGGGGCACTTGTCGCCCTGCCTTTTGTGGGTTGGGGTATTTTGAGTGGATTGGATTGGTGGTGGGCTGTTGTGTCTGGTGTAGCTTTTGGATTGGCGCTCCTCACTTTTTATAAGGCAATACAGCATGGAGAAATTAGTCATATTGGACCATTCAATGGTGCTGCTATTACAGTCTTTTTATATATAACTGGCTATTATTTTTTGGCAGAAAAATTATCCACAACACAGATTATTGGAATTGTTATTTTAATTCTATCTTCACTTTTGTTGGCATTTGAAAAGTCTAGAAAACACAGTGGTTTTCATGTTGGTTTTGTTTGGGCTATTGTTTCGGCGCTTTTGTTTGCTATATCACACACTAGTGCCAAGTATTTGTATGGAATATATTCATTTGAGATAGCTTTTATTTGGACGAGGGCTACCACAGGTTTGGTTGGCTTGTTTCTTTTATTTTTTCCATCTGTTAGAAAGACGTTTAAGAGAAAAAAGAACACAAAAAAAACTTATGCTGGGCGCCATGCTGTTGGTTTGGTAATAACAGATAAGGTTTTGGGAGTTTTGTCTGTTGTCTGTATCCAGTATGCTATAGCTTTGGGTAGCCCGACATTGGTCCAAGCTTTGAGTGGTTTGCAGTTTGTCCTAATGTTTGTGTTTATTTATGTTCTAACTAAAATTTTACCTAGAGTTTTCAAGGAGTATTTTACCAAGAAGGAATTGAAGATAGAGTTTGTGGCAATTTTATTGGTGTTGGTAGGTTCAGCCCTACTTGTTTTGTGACGTAATACTAAACTATGTTTATAGATACACAGATCTAACGAATTAAACTAATTTGAACGGATTTATATATATTAAAAAATTCGTTATTATCCGTTAAATCAGTTTAATCCGTGTATCTGTAAACAATCTATCACGAAATTTGGTTATATTTGATTTTATAATTCGTAATTCGTAATTCTGTGGTAAAAAAACACATACTATTATTTATACTCGTCGACATAATTATCGTACTAGTCGTATTTTATGTTGCTCTGTGGGCTATTAGTTTCAAAAAATATCCAGTTGACTATGGTATTAGTTTTAATATTAACCATGCCAAGAGTTTAGATTTGGATTGGAAAGAGACATATTTGGCAATGTTGGACGATTTACAGCCCAAATATATTAGAATTTCGGCAACTTGGAGTGACGCTGAGGGTGTACGCGATTTGTTTGATTCAACGAATGTAGATTGGATGATGCTTGAGGCCGGAAAAAGAAAGACCCGTGTGATTTTGGCAATTGGTCAAAAGGCACCACGTTGGCCAGAGTGCCATGTGCCTGATTGGACAAATGATTTAGAACAAGAAGAATATAGACAAGAATTAAAAAACTATGTGAGATATGTGGTAGAGCGTTATCGCAACCATCCTGCTTTAGATATTTGGCAGGTTGAAAATGAACCATTTATAAATTTTAGATTTGGCGATTGCGAACATTTCGATGAGGGGGTAGTAAAAGATGAGATTGAACTAGTTCAATCTTTGGATTCACAACACAAAGTATTAACAACTGACAGTGGTGAGCTCAGCACTTGGCGCAAGGCAATTGGGGCTGGAGATATTTTTGGTACGACAGTTTATCGGATTGTTATGACACCAAATGGGTTTTATTGGAATTATGATTGGTTACCAGCTGGATTTTACAAATTAAAATATAAGTTTTGGTTTCCTGGAGACAAACCATTTATTGTTTCGGAACTGCAAGCAGAGCCATGGTTTACAGGCGAGGGTGCTGTATATACACCTGTTGAGGTTCAAGAAAAAAGTATGGATCCAGAAAGACTTCAAAAACATTTTGATTTTGTAGAGAGAATGGGAGTGTCACGTGCGTATCTTTGGGGAGTGGAGTGGTGGTATTTTATGAAGGAAGTAAATGATGATGAGAGATATTGGGAGATGGTAAAACTAAAAATAAAGCAGATTTGATCGCTGGTTTACTATTGACATTTTTTTTGATATCTTGTATAATATTTTCACAAATAAAAAGCGCGCCTAGCTCAGTTGGTTAGAGCACCTCGTTTACACCGAGGGGGTCAGGGGTTCGAATCCCTTGGCGCGCACCA
>JABIBU010000007.1 GCA_018652595.1 Candidatus Magasanikiibacteriota bacterium
GAAGGTGGAGATAAACCAGAGGGAGAAGAAGGTGGAGATAAACCAGAGGGAGAAGAAGGTGGAGATAAACCAGAGGGAGAAGAAGGTGGAGATAAACCAAGAGGTCCCGCTAGTATGTGGGGTGACAAGGGATGGGAACAGGCAGCCAATTCACTTGATGACAAAACACCAGAAGAAGAGAAAAAGGAACCAAAAGAACGAAGTTCTATCACGCAAGGTATAAATAAATTACGCAATAGACCAAAAATCAAAAAAATAGATAAACAAATCAAAAAAATAGATAAATCAAAAAAACCACTAAATAGAAAAAAGAAAAAATTGAAGAGAAAATTAATACCTTTGGAGATTTCTAAAAAAGCTCTCACAGTATCAATTAATTTTCTACGTATTGTAAAAGCATTTTTTTATGCCCTGGCTATATTTTCAGCGATACTAATTATTCCTATTTTTTTAGGAGCAACAGAAGTTATATGGGGAATAGGGATGTATATGAAGATACCAATAAAGACAATGAAAGCGACAAGGAGAAAGCTTAAAAAAGAAATAAAAAAATTGAAGAAAAAAATTGAAGATATTGAAAACGAAATAAAAGACTTAAACAAAGATATACAAGACCTCTCAAAACAAAGGAGGCAGCTCTTAAACCAAAGCCTTTTAGAAAAAAATAATAATCAGGAATAATTTTATAATAAAAATTCTATGGACAAAAAAAGGATAATTTTTACTGTAGCTTTTATAATAGTAACAATTGCACTTGGCTACCTACTCTACCGTGTATTTTTTGCAAAAGAAAAAGTTCCACCAAGTGCGCCTATAGATATTACAACATTACCACCAGGAGTACTACCTAGTGCTGATGAAGGTGTTGTGACTCCGGGAGCAATACCAGGAACAGGGATCTTACCCACCGCAGAACAATTGGCTCTAGGATTTGAATCAACAATAAATCCATACGAATCCTATCCAATCAACACAATAGTGGAAGCACCTATTTTGGATCCAAAAATTAATCAAAGTGGTGTTACAAACTTCTACAACCAAAGTGACGGAAAATTCTATAAACTTGGTCCTGATGGTAAGCCTCAGACACTAAGTGATGAAGTTTTTTATAATGTAGAAAGTGTAACCTGGTCCCCCACCAAAAATGAGTCTATCATAGAATATCCAGATGGATCAAACATCTATTACAATTTTGACACAGAACAACAGTCCACGCTACCAAAACATTGGGAAGATTTTTCCTTTTCTCCTTTGGGTGACAAAATTGCCAGCAAGAGTATGGGGCTAGCAGAAGAAAATCGATGGCTAGTGACTGCTGACCCAACTGGTAACAATATTAGTTTGATAGAACCAATGGGCAATAACGCCGACAGAGTGACTGTAGACTGGTCACCAAACAAACAAGTAGTGGCACTGTCTAGGACTGGCGAAGCTCTAGGATCTGACAGACAAGAAGTTCTTTTTGTGGGATTACATGGTGAAAATTTTCGCTCCATGGTAGTAGAAGGACGCGATTTTAGAGAAAAGTGGTCACCCACTGGACAAAAAATGCTCTACAGTGTCTACAGTATTAGAAGTAATTTCGAACCAGAGCTCTGGATTGTAAACGCCGAAGGAGACAATATTGGCACAGGAAGAAAGTTATTAAATCTAAGCACTTGGGCTGACAAATGTACTTTTGCAGACGATCGTTTCGTATATTGTGCAGTACCGGCAGAAACCAAAATGGGTTCCGGTCTCGCACCTGAACTGAGTAGTGACACAGAAGATGTGTTATATAAAATTGACACAAAAACTGGCATAAAGAGTGAAATCCCTCTAAACGGCTACCATACAGTAGATGAAATATTTGTTGGAGAAAATAACACTCTGTTTTTTACTGACAAAAATCAAGGTGGCTTATTTAATATGCCTCTATAAAATACTACTATGATCCGCTCAAAAACATTAATCTTAGTCTTTCTTCCCGCAATAGTAATTGCTAGTTTTGCTCTTTTTATTCGAGTAATCCAATATCAACCACTCTATCCAGATGTTGAAAGTTATGTAGAGCGGGGTGAAGATTCTAATTTTAATATACCGATATATCCAGAAGACCCTATTATCGGTAGTAAAAAAGCTGGTAAAACCATAATAGCATTTGAAGACTTTGCTTGCGAAGGTTGCAAAATTCAGTTTACTTTATTAGAACAATTGTTATCAAAACATCCAAATAAGATAAAGATAATATGGAAAGGGTTGCCAGTGAGTAAATTCCCCCACCAAAGCGAAGTGGCACACAACTATGCCTTTTGTGCCAACGAACAAAATAAATTTGATGAATTTCAAAAACTTGCTTTCACCAACAACGATAATCTGTCCACAAATATCTTAGATCTGATAGTGGATCAAATAGACATAAA